>CAYWGG010000037.1:0-16291 GCA_964457285.1 uncultured Dehalococcoidia bacterium | reverse complement strand
TCACCGGTGAAGGTATCCTTCAGGCCCACGGCGGCGCAGATGTTCCCAGCGGTTATCTCTTCCACTTCCTCGCGGTGGTTGGCATGCATCTGAAGCACCCGGCCCATGCGCTCTCTGAGGTTTTTGGTGACGTTGATCACCGATGAGCCTGCCTTGATAGTCCCCGAATAGACCCTCAGATATACTAGCCTGCCCACAAAGGGGTCCGTGGTCACCTTAAAGGCCAGAGCGGCAAGGGGGGCATCCTCGTGGGGCTCCCTGGTGACTACCTGCCCGGTATCAGGAAGGACACCCTCCACAGGAGGGATGTCTAAAGGTGAGGGAAGATAGTAGATTACGGCATCCAGCAGGGGATGGACGCCTCGGCCACTAATAGCGCTACCGCAAAGGACGGGAACAAGGGTCCTAGAGATGGTGGCCTTCCTGAGGGCTTCCCGCAACTCACGTACCTCTATTTGCTCCCCTTCCAGGTACTTTATCATCAACTCCTCATCGGTCTCCACTATCTTCTCTACCATAGCTTCGCGATAGCTGGCAAAGGCTTCTTGATACTTCGGGGGTATAGGGGATTCCTCCTGGAGAGCCGTGTGGTTGTGGTCTTGATAGACCAGGGCCTTACCTTCCAACAAGTCCACAATGCCCTCGAATGCGTCTTCATCCACCATGGGGAGCTGAATCGGGATCGGATTGGCCCTTAGGCGGTGCCTGATGGCATCTACGGTGCGTTCAAAATTAGCCCCCACCCTGTCCATCTTGTTCACGAAACAAACCCTGGGGACTTTGTACCTCTCCGCCTGGCGCCATACAGTCTCGGACTGAGGCTGGACGCCAGATACTGCGTCCAGTACCACGATACCGCCATCCAGCACCCGGAGGCTCCGCTCTACTTCGGCAGTGAAGTCCACGTGTCCGGGAGTATCTATGATATTTATCCGGTGGCCCTCCCAATAGCAGGTGGTAGCAGCAGCTTTGATAGTAATCCCCCGTTCCCTTTCTTGAGGCATCCAGTCCATCACTGTAGTGCCTTCGTCTACCTCGCCGACCCTGTGTATGCGGCCAGTAACGTAAAGCACCCTCTCCGTGACGGTGGTCTTGCCAGCGTCTATGTGGGCGATGAAACCAATATTGCGGATTTGTTCTATGGGGAACTTGTCGGACATAGTCTCATACTCTTTGAGTTGAACTCAGATCAAGGCCAGCCTAGCCACACCGGGAGAGTTTACATCCTACCACCTGTAGTGCACAAAGGCCCGGTTGGCTTCGGCCATGCGGTGCATCTCTTCTCTGCGCCTCACGGCAGCGCCTTCGCCTCTGGAGGCATCCATTAGCTCTGAGGCTAGCTTGCGCACCATGGGGATACCTTTGCGGTTCCTGGCTGCGGTAATGATCCACCGCATAGCGAGTGCCTCGCTGCGGCTGACACGCAGTTCCGTGGGGATTTGGTAGGTAGCGCCACCCACCCTCCTGGGCCTTACCTCGAGGAGAGGTGTAGTATTTTTCAATGCCTGGGTGAACACTTCCAGGGAGCCCCTTTTAGCGTCCTCTTGCACTGCATCCAGGGCTTCGTATACGATGCGCTGGGCTACGGTCTTTTTCCCCCGTTCCATAACCTTGTTGATGAAGCGAGCTAGCTCAACACTGTTATATTTGGGGTCTGGTGGCACAGCACGTCTTTCGGCCCGCCTTCTTCTGGACATCTTTTCTATCCTGCACTCATAGTGTTGTGGGCCCAATGATGTAGTATGTGTGAGGCAAGCCCCACATCTACATCGCCTTTCGGAAGATTATCGCCCTCTGGCTGTAGCAGCGCCGCCGCTCCTGGGCTTCTCCGACCCGTACTTACTGCGTCCCCTGCGCCTATCATGTACACCTTCGCAGTCCAGAGCGCCTCGTATGATATGATAACGGACTCCAGGAAGGTCCTTCACTCTACCGCCTCGTATCAGGACTACCGAGTGCTCCTGAAGATTATGGCCCTCGCCACCAATGTAGGCCGTTACCTCGAACCCGTTGGTGAGACGGACCCGGGCGATTTTGCGTAGGGCAGAGTTGGGCTTTTTGGGTGTCATGGTACGCACCTGGACGCAGACGCCTCGCCTTTGAGGCGACCCGGGGCCCCAGACTACACGGTTCCGCAAGGAGTTCTGAAGCCAGCGCATCGCTGGAGCCTTGGTCTTCTGCTTGATGTTTTTTCGCTCTCGTCTTACCAACTGATTTACAGTAGGCATGAATCTTCCTCCGGCATATATGGCACCGTCAGACTAATTTACCAGCAAAGGCAAGCTCTGTCAACTGTACGTTAGCACGGAACCTGTTTCAGCTTGGTCGGTAACTTCACTCCCGCTCCGACTTTTCCCTACAAGGCGCGTGATGCACATTACACGTCTTGTGGGGGACAGAATGGCATCCTGACTCATGTCCCAAGGTCAGAGGGTGGGCCTTTGTCGGCGCGGAAGAAGCCTGAGCAGAATACGACCCAACAAAGCGAGGCGCGCACTGCGCCAGGCTGAGCGCATACTTCCGATTTCATCCGAATCCAGCCTGCTGTGTGGGCCGCCGTAGCGGGTGGCTACGAATCCCTGGGTGATGTGAGCGATGGCCTCCGCATGTTCAGGAAGGTCCCTGCTTAAGCGAGAGCAATACTCCCAAGGCGTGTCCTGGGGCTTCAGGCTCACTCCCGCCAATCGGCCCATAAAACACATAGAGGCGTAGGTGGTGGTGACGGCTCCCAGATGGGCCAGAGCCTGCCGCACATAGAGAGCGAAGCCCCCCGAAGTCACCAGGGCCAAAGCCAGGCCCATCAGCGCCCAGGAGAGTGTTGAAAGCCCACCCCCGCCTGAGCCACCTGCATCAGAGGCACTGCCCTCCGGGTCAACAGGTCCGACCAAGAAATCATCAATCCCACTGTTAAAGACACTCCCCTCAAAGCATCCTTCAAAAGCGAACGCATCAAGACACTCACCAAATTCTGGAGAGGCGCTGAGGAGTCCCCCTAGAGGCTGGATTCCCAAGGCCTGAAGGGCAGGCTGGACGTCAGCAGGAGTTGGCTCGAACTCGATCCATCCGTAACCTGGGAAGTATACCTCGGGCCACGCATGATAGTCTCGGGACCGTACTACCCATACACCACGGTCCGGCTCCCAGATGCCTGGAGCGAACCCCACCACCAGGCGTGCTGGGATACCCAGGGACCGGAGCATGGTGACCATGGCCGAGGCGTAGTTCTGGCAATAACCCCTCCGCTGCACCAGCAGGAAGTACTCCACCCAATCTTGCCCTGGCGGCGGCAGAGTAATATCCAGGCTGTAGGGCAGACTGAGTAGATAGTGGCGAATGGCCTCCACCATATCGTAGGGGTTATCGGCATCTTTGGTCAATTCAATAGACAGGGTCCTTACGGACATGGGGAACTCGTTGGGAAGCTGGAGGTATCGGTCGGTTATCCAGTCGGGATAATCCTGGCCAGCCTTCCGCAGCATCCCTGGAGTGGCAAGGGAGGTGGAACCCACGGTCCTGTACTCTCGCGGCGGGACTAGGATGCGCTGCCCCAGGAGCGCTAGAGGGGGCTGAGAGACCGACTGTAGACGAGTGATCACCACGTGCGGCTTTTCCGACTGCTGTGGCTGCTGCCCTGTCTTATTAGCTGAGGTCTCCACAGTGGGGACCATGCGATACCCCATATCGCGCAACTGGACCAGGGGAGGGAGGGGCGAGTGTGAATCGCCCGGGGAACTCATCCATGCTTCGGGGTCCTTCTTGAGCGTCTGACCCGCTTTGCGGACTATGGCAGAAGCCAGAGTCTTGTCTTGACTACTAGAGGTCACCCACGAGTAGGACAATTGGCTCCTGTATACCTGGACATCAATCGGTAGATAGCTCATCTGGGAGCCTTCTAAGTACAGCTTGAAGTTGGGCGGCGGGGATAGCTCAACTTTGTAAGATAAGTCGGCAGCCAGCGGTTCACCCACAGAGACCAGCGTACTGGCTTTGGAGTATATCCGGACGTCAATCTCTACTTCCTTGCGAGCCTTCAAGCTCTCCATGTACTTCCTGAGAGACACCTCCATTGAGACCTTCTCTACCGGAGCCTCTTCGCTCACCCAGCCGTTGCCGGTGTATGTTTCGTAAAGGCGCATCCGCCATCGGTAAGGTCGCTGGGATTCGACTACAAACAGGACGTCGTCTCCTGGCTCAATGGGGCCGGTAAAGGGAAGGTCGTGAGGTGGTGAGAAAAAGGGCAACTCTTTGCGGTTGGGCACACCGTGGAAGAGATTGGACCAGGCCTCACGGAAGGAGTACCAGGGTTTGTCGAACTTGGATACCAGAGGAATGACAACTCCATCTGGCGCAGGGGACTGCCAGACAGCCGCTACGGTTGCCGACATCAACATCAGACCCGCTGCCAGAGCACCAAACAGCGGGGCCCTTTGTCCTCTTATATTCCAGCGCCCATTGTGGCGATAGGCAATCCCAGGAGCCACAGCCAGAAGGTACATAAAGAAATACCAGTAGTAGTCCGAAGGCAGGTAGGTCAGCACTACCAGGAGCACCCCAAGGCCGGGTAGCACTGCCAGCAAGGCAAAGGAGCGACGGTAGGCCAGCCACACGGTGGCGTGCCCCATCCAGAGGGTTATAGCTATGAGCGCCACACCCGTCATAGAGGTGCCCCGGTGCCCATCCTGGCTCCCTATAGCGCCAAACCATGTGCCAAGCTGACTCGCCAGGTCCCCGAGGCCCCTGCTCTCAGAGATGGTAACGGCCCCTAGAACGAAGGCTACTATAAGACCCACCAGGAAGGCCACAGGGTGGCCGACCCACCAGGGGACTGCGCTCCGGGCCAGATACGCCCACGCCACCAAGGACATCAGGACAATGGCTTTGAGGGAAGGCAGGCCCTTTACCCAGTCCGCGGCTTCGATGGCGGACACTGTGACCAGAAGGGGTAGGGCCAGTAGGATAAGGGCTATCACCTCTCTGAGGGACAGCAACTTTCCCCTGCTTATCTTGAGCCCAGTCGAAGGATTGACGTCCGACACCTCTCCTCCAACCTTAATAGCTGGCGATCCGGTCCAACACGTTCCCAAGGGATACGGACAAATCGTCACCTCGCCTTATGACGAAGGACCATTCCTGAGTCTCTATCGGGGTGTCAGTGTGCCGATAAGGATCGGTAGCCCTGCCAAAGCTGGCAACATCCAGTAAGACTGGGACCACCAGTATCCCGCGGCGGGTCAGGAACTGAAAGACGCTGCCTACGTTCTGACTAAGCCAGGGCATGACCACTACGGCTACGGTCCCTGGCCCCATGTCAGCACCACCCTGGGCCATGAGAGTTGAGAGGGGCGTCCGCCCCCGTGCCCTGACCAGGGCAAGGGCTCGCAAAAGCGCCCACAGGTGATCGGGGTCCTTGCTTGGGACAATCCGGTAGAATTGGTCTCCCTGTGTCGCCATGCCAACAGCATGGCCACTCTCGATGAGGCCCCTGGCCAGGGATGCAGCAATGGTAACGCTGTACTCCTCGGTACTATCATCCCCTGTCCCGGCCTGGACATCTTCTTGAAGGTCCACAAAGAGCCATATCTCGTTAATCCCCGCGCCCTCAAACTCCTTCGTCATCAACTGGTCCAGCCGGGCGGTAGTGGGCCAATGGATCCGAGTCAGGCTGTCACCTGTGATGTACTGGCGGACCATCGAGGCCGCAGGGCTATGGCCCGTAAGTTGACCTACTTCTCCAAGCTCTGCACCGGTGGCCTGCCCCTGGACTATAGCGCGGGACAGTTCAACGGTGGCTGGATACACCAGGATGCTCTGGGGCTGGCCGACACAGCACTCCAGGCGCACCAGGCCACAGGGGTCGCTGGAGACCATCGCCAGGGCTCCGATGGTATTGAGGCCGCGGCGGCGACAGAGGCCCGACACCGTCCACGTGGTGGTGCCGCGAGCTGGCACGCTGAAGTCCTCCTCGCCAACAGCGATGAAATCGCCTACAAGATGGGCGCGAAGACCCACGCGTGGCAAGCCCACCTTCTCCCTTACCACCACTCGAAGGTAGGCAGTTTGTCCGACATGGGGATGAATCGAAAGCTCCTGGACATGGGTCTCCAGACCGCGGCTCTGAAGCCAGGCCCACAGGTATCCTAGCACAGCCCCGCCCACTATCACATAAAGGAGCCAGAACAAAGGCTGGAAGCCCGTGATCATGGCAAGGACCAGCAATCCTACGAGCGCTATCCCTAGCCAGAGGGCTTTATACATCATTGCATCACGTAGCTAATATCAATCAGATTTGCGAAGGCCGTGCCTGTGTTTGATCGAAGATTCTCAGCATCTTGGGGGTAGCCTGCTCTCTGTTTCCTGCCAGCCAGCTATCCCTCTCTCCGGCGCAGCCTGGCGAAGGGGAGACGCTCCACCGGAACGGCCCCAGGTACAGGGATAGTTTCCAGGATCTGATTTATGGCCTCGTACTCATTCATGCCGGTACGGCCGTCGGCAGTCAGGATCATTCGATGCCCCAGGACTGCCGGAGCCACTGCTTTGACGTCGTCAGGGACCACGAAATCTCGGCCCTCCAGCAAGGCCAAGGACTGGACCAGGTTCAGGAGGCCGATTGAAGCGCGGGGCGACGCTCCCAGATAGACCGACTGGTGCTGCCGGGTAGCGCTTACCACGGCCACGATGTACTCCTTAACCAGCCGGTCTACGTAAATATCTCGCACGGTCTTCTGTCCAAAGATTATATCCTCTTCACTCACAACCTGTTCCAGCGAGCTGATCGGATGAACGGGCAATTGCCGCTCCAGGATAGATATCTCTTCGTCAGGCTGGGGATAGTCCAGGTGAACCCGTAGCAGGAAGCGGTCTAGCTCGGTCTCAGGGAGGGGGAACGTTCCGCCGTGCTCGATAGGATTTCGAGTGGCCAGCACCAGAAAGGGCTCAGGCATGGAATGGGTTACACCGTCTATAGTAATCTGGCGCTCCTCCATGCACTCCAGGAGGGCCGATTGGGTCTTGGGGGATGCGCGGTTAATTTCATCCACCAGTACCACATGGGCCATCACAGGCCCAGGGCGGAAGCTAAACTCCCGGCTCCTCTGGTCGAAAATGTAAACGCCAGTGATATCGCTAGGTAGAAGATCGGCAGTACACTGGATACGCCTGAAGGTTATTCCCATAGACCTGGCCAGGCTTCTGGCAAGCATGGTCTTCCCTACCCCAGGCACACCCTCGATCAATATGTGGCCCCGTGAGAAAATCGAGGCTACACCCAGCTTCACCACATCGTTGTTGCCTACGATGACCTTCTGTACGTTCTCGATTACCCTGGCCCCGATCTCCCTGGCTCTTTGCAGACCATTATTATCAGTCACGGCCCTGGCCCCCGCTCAGATATAGCATAAGCAAAACCTTAACGTTCCAATAAAAGAAGGGTAGACTCGCAGCGATACTACTATCTGACACAGGCTTTGTCAATAGCACCGTAGCTCCGTAACAATGCCCCGTGTGTCAAAACAGCTCTGGCAGTCAGTCGTCACGCTTTTAAGCTTGACTTGATAGCCGCCGGTTAGTAATATGACAGGCGAGGTACAGAAAGAAGTTCCCAGCAAAGGAGGCCCCATGCTTGTTCGCCGTGACCTTGAAGAGTTTGTCCCCGTTCCCGAGGGCCGCATTCACTTTGTGAAAACCGGCAGGGGCACCCCAGTGGTCCTTTTCCATCCCCTGGGCACCTCCACCTGGGCCTGGCACACGGTGATGGCCCCCCTGAGCCAGCACTTCACCTGCTACGCCTTCGACATGATGGGCCACGGCGAGTCGGACAAACCCAGCGCAGACTTTGCCATCCCAGACTTTGCCAGGGCCGTGGACCACGCCATGCAGGTCATGAATATTCACAGGGCTCACGTGGTTGGCAACTCCGTAGGGGCGGTCCTGGCGGTGGAGCTGGCCGCCTCGTACCCCGACAGGATAGACCGGCTGGTGCTGGTGGGGGCCCCCGTGTTCGATCCCCGCACCGCGCCTCAGCGCCTCAAGGAGCAGACGGCCAGCTACGACAGGAGAGGTATGCCCCGACCGCGCACCCTGGAGGAGCTTAAGGCCGCCGCCACCTTCGGCCTCAACCCCAGGACCGAGTGGGTAGAAAAGAACAACGAGCTGCGCGCCCAGGCCGGAGTATGGGTCAAAAAGACGATGGAAGCGCTGGCCTCGTACGACATCGCTTCCCGCCTGCCGCATATTAAGGCAGCGGCCACCCTGGTCCTCTACGGGGAACACGACCGTCTGAGGGATGGGGAGGACCTGCTGCGCTACAACATACCCAACGCCTCCAAGGTGGTATTGAAGGGCCTGGGCCATATACCTCAGATCGAGGACCCAGAGGCCTTTCTTGCGCCGGTGCTGGACTTCCTGAAGTAGGGGTCTGGACCACCTCCAATAAGTGGCAGGCCAAAAGCTAAACGACACTACCGCTTAGTTTCCTTGCTGGGCAGCTCCTTCAATCGGGAGGTGTGGCTATGTTGAAGTGCCCCAGTTGCCAGGCGGAAAACGTAGAAGGTGCGGCCACCTGTTTCCTGTGCGGTCACGCCCTCAAGCGACCAGGGCTGCTGAGGCGAGGTTTTGGCGTGTTCGGCAGGAAACGGGGTGAAGCCCAACGCAATGAAAGCTACACCACAGGCGTGGGAGCTACGGAGCGGGAGCCCCCAGAAGTGGCCGCAGCCAATCGCGGCGAGGCCATCAACGCCGAGGTGCGAGATGCGGAGTCCTTCAAGGACCAGGGCAGAGACTACCTCAACCAGGGTCAGTACGAGCGCGCTGTGGAGGCCTGCAACCAGGCCATCCGCCTCAACCCCCAGTACACCGACGCCTACTACAACCGAGGCCTCGCCCACATTAAGCTAAACCAGCACCAGCGGGCTATAAAGGACCTTGACGAGGCGATCCGTCTGGACCCCCAGGATGCCGACGCCTACATCAACCGGGCTCTTGCAGCCCTCACACTGGGGCAACACCAGCGGGCCATTCAGGACTACGACGAGGCGATCCGCCTGGACCCAGGTAACGCCACCGCCTACAATGGCCGGGGCGCCACCTATTTCAACCTTGGCCAGTTCCAGAGGTCCCTAGAAGACTTTGACGAGGCAATCCGCCTTAACCGTGAGTTTGCCTATGCCTACAGTAACCGGGCAATGAGCTATATCCACCTGGGCAAGTATGAAGAGGCCGAGCGCGACATCAACCGGGCGGTAGATATGGGGGCCGACCCCAAGGAGGCGATCGAGGAGCTAAAGAGGCGGCGCTAGATGAGAAGCTCACTCAAGGCACTCACCGAATCTGCGCTGGGCCTTCTGTTCCCGCTTCAGTGTCTCGGCTGCCGGAGAGGGAGCAGGCTGCTCTGTCCTTCCTGCGTGGCCCAGATGCCTCGTCTGTCACCACCCTACTGTCTCGCCTGCGCTCAGCCGGGCACAAGCCAGCTTTGCCAGTGGTGCGCCACCGCTCCCCTCGCAGTTGACGGTATAAGGGCGCCCTTTCTCTATCTCAAGGATGGACTTGTCCAGAGGGCCGTCTACAGCTTCAAGTACCACAATGTACGCGCTATAGCCCCTGAGCTTGGGCAACTCCTGGCTGACTACCTGGCCTCCAGCCCAGTGCCGGGGGACGCTCTTGCCCCTGTGCCTCTCCACAAGCGCCGCCTCCGGAGCCGGGGCTACAACCAGTCGGTATTGCTGGCCAGAGAGGTGGGCAAGAGGACGGGCCTGCCCGTGATGGAGGACGCGCTTGTCCGCACCAGGAATACTCGTCCCCAGGTCTCTCTGTCGCGCGAAGAGCGGGTGCGGAACGTGGAAGGGAGCTTTGCGTGCACGGGTAAGGTCAAGGGGCTGAGGATTATCCTGGTGGATGATGTAGTGACCACCGGCAGCACACTGTCGGCCTGTGCCGCAGCCCTAAGAGCGGAGGGTGTCGAGTCTGTCTGGGGCCTGGCCCTGGCTAGAGAGGGGCATAGGTCTAGCAAAACTTAAAGCTTCGACATGCTTGCGCTCTTGACTGGGCACCAGTGGTAAGGTAGTATCCGGCTATGACATCTTTCCCTATTACCCTCACCCTGTCCTATGGACATCCCTCTCCCAGTGGGAGAGGGACCGAGGGTGAGGGCTATAGCTCTCAGCTACACGTGCCATAGAGGAGGTGACGGTAATGACGCAAGGGACCACGACGGCCCTCACCCCGGAGGTCAAGGCCATGATCGGGGTGACAGGGGAGTTGGTGGAGTGCTGGGGCATGGTGGACAAGGAGTATCTGAGACGCTTTGCCCAGGCGGTGATGGACCCGGATCCCAGGTACTGGGACGAGGAATTTGCCAGAAACACTCATTATGGGGAGATCATAGCTCCCCCCATAATGGTCAGCTACATGCCGGGGAGGCTAGCCCCTTCAGAGGGAGACCCCATAACCCGGGCCTTCCAGGAGAACCCACAGTCCGACGGCATCGGTGGAGTCAGGCGAGGTGGTGCACTGCCTCCTATACCCACCAACCTGGTAAGGATCCTGAACGCTGGCAATGAGCTTGAGATTTACAAGTACCCCAGCATAGGCGACAAGATTTATTTCCAGAACAGGTACGCCGACATCCGTGAGCGCAGAGGGCGAGATGGAGAACCCTTCCTGATAGTGACTGTAGAGACCACCTTCCGTAATCAGCAAGGAGATGTCCTGTGCATAACCCGCGCCTCCCAGATAAGACGATAGCTGCCACGATGCGTCGGTGACTGCTATCCAGGGGGAGTGCTGGAATCGTTAGTGGGAGATAGTTCTGAATGAGGCGAGTCCATCTCTTCGAGCTAGAGGACCAGAGTTGGCTTCCAGGGCCTATTCGTGATGCGAGCACTGACTTCCTCCGCTTCATGCTTGAAGCTGGAGATGCCTATGGGCCCATCGTTCCAAAGCTCAAGGATGCCTTAATGAAAACCGGCGGCGAGGAGATCCTTGACCTTTGCTCCGGTGGGGCTGGGCCTGTCATTGATATACAAAAGAAACTGGCTAAAGCAGGGTGTACGGTCCGGATCACCCTCACCGATAAGTATCCTAACCACGCTGCCTTTAAGCATGCTCGGAAGTGCTCCGGCGGCGTGGATTTCATAGAAGACTCAGTGGATGCGACGGCGGTGCCAGCACATCTGTCAGGGTTCAGGACCCTGTTCAACTCGTTTCATCACTTCCGGCCTGAGATGGCGCAGCGTATCTTGCAAGACGCCGTGGACCAGCGACGGCCTATTGGAGTCTTCGACTTCAGCGCAAGAAGGCTCCCTCCCCAGGCGGTGATGTTGTTAGGTAATCCCCTGGCGATACTGGCGTTAACGCCCTTCATCCGGCCGTTTCGCTGGGGACGCCTCTTCTGGACTTACATAGTCCCAATCGCTCCCCTCTGCCTCATGTGGGATGGGTTCGCCTCGGGTTTTCGGCTGTACTCCACCCAGGAGCTGCAGGGACTGGCGGACGGCCTTCGCTCCGATGACTATGCCTGGGAGATTGGGCGCGCGGGTGCCTTTACGGGCTCGATCACGTATCTCATAGGTTATCCAAAATAGAAAGGAAGGGAGGATAGGGACATGGCTATGGAGCTGGAAGAGCTTTTGAAATTGCCCCCCTCTGCGATGCCGAAGCACAATGAGAAGCCCACCGCAGAAGAGCTGCGGAATAAGCAGCAGATTTACTACGAGGATGTTTACGAGGGCATGGAGTTGCCCAAATATATCTATCAGCCCACTCCTACCCACCTGTTCCGATGGAGCGCCGCCATCGAGAACTGGCACCGCATTCACTACGACCTGGACTTCGCCATAAATCACGATAAGCTGCCCAGCATCCTGGTGCAGGGGTCCTGGAAACAGAGCGTAGTACCCCAGTATCTCAAAGACTGGACCCTGCCTCGCGGCTGGCCCTGGAAGGCATCCTTCGAGCACCGCGCCATGCTGATGCCTGGAGACATCCTTATCATGTGGGGCAAGGTCACCGGCAAGTCCGATAAGGGCGGCATGGGCTTCATAGAGCTGGAGATCGGCATGAAAAACCAGGATGGCATCGAGAGTATGCCCGGCACCGCTACGGTGGTGCTGCCCCTCAGGGGCGGCAAGCCCATACCCTACCCCTTTGTGCCACCCCAGGAATAACCAGCTATCAGCAGTCAGCTATCAGCTATCAGGTCGGCTAAATGAAGCTGACCGCTGATAGCTGATTGCTGAGGGCTAGAAGAGGAGGCGACAATGGCCCGATTCATGGCTATCCATAGCGTGCCGGGGATGACGGAGGAGAGGTTCCAGGAGGCGTTGGGCGAGGTCAAGAACTGGCGGCCCGACCGGAGAACGACCGTCGTGAAGGTCTACTGCAACCTGGCCGAGGGGAAGCTGGTGTCAGAGTGCGAGGCAGTGGAGCAGGTCCACTTCGAGGACTGGATAAAGCAGGTGGGCTGGCCCTGCGACGCTATCTACAAGGTTGACCTTGTGCACCAGGTGGGCCACATCTGGAAGGTGTAGCCTTTTCAAGCTATCAGCACTCAGCTATCAACTACTTCTGTAACAAAGTTGGGGGCTGATGCTGAAAGCTGAAGGCTGGACGCTTATATGAGAGGTGAAATATGGCGACTATGACCGGTGCCCAGGCGCTGGTGCGCTCCCTGGCGAGGGAAGGGGTGGAGGTGGTCTTCGGCTTGCCAGGCGTCCAGATCATGCACATCTTCGACGCCCTCCACGGCGAGCCAGGTATCCGCCTGGTGACGGTGCGCCACGAGCAGGCCACTACCTACATGGCCGATGGCTATGCCCGTACCACGGGAAAGGTGGGCGTGGGGCTGGTGGTGCCGGGCCCGGGCGCTCTCAACGCTGCTGCGGGCCTTGGCACCGCTTATGCTACATCCTCTCCTGTGCTCCTGATAAGCGGCCAGATGGAGAGCTATGCCCTGGGCGCTCGGCGGGGAGCCCTGCACGAGATAGAGGACCAGCTAGACATCTTCCGGCCCATTACCAAGTGGTGCGCCCGTGTCTTGCAGGTGGAGGAAATCCCCGTCGCCCTCCACCAGGCTATGAGGCATCTCCGCACCGGCAGGCCCAGGCCCGTGGAGCTGGAGATTCCCTGGGACGTTCTACCCTCATCCGCCGAGGTAGAGCTACCCGAGGCGGAGGTCTTTCCAAAACAGGGTCCTGACCCCTCCGAGATAAGAGAGGCGTCGGAGCTACTGGCTCATGCCCGTCGGCCCATCATCTGGGCCGGGGGTGGGACTATGGCTGCTGATGCGTCCCAGGAGCTTGTGGAGCTTGCCACTTCCCTCAACGCTCCGGTCATCACAACCCACCAAGCCAAGGGCATCATCCCTGATGACCACCCGCGTTCTCTAGGCACATTCTACTACGGACACGGCCCTGGCTACCGCGCCATGCCCCAGGCCGACGTGATTTTAGCTGTGGGAAGCCGCCTGCACCTTGCGCCCAGAGTGTCCTGGGCCTTCCAGAGGCACCAGAAGCTCATCCACATAGACGCCGACCCCGATGAGCTAGGCAAGAACTGGCCTACCCAGGTAGCCATCGCAGCAGACGCCAGGCCTGGCCTTCAGGCCCTTCTGGCGGAGTTGGGCGGAAGGACTGTCAGCGAATGGACTCAGGGGGAGATAGCAGCTATCAAAGATGAGGCCTACCGAGAGGTCAAAGGGATGGCCCCGTTGCAGGTGGAGGTTATAGAGACACTGCGCCGAGAGCTGGACGATGACGCCATTGTGGTGAGTGGCACTACCGACATCGGTTACTGGAGCCACCTGGCCTTTCCCGTCCTCAAGCCACGCTCGTACCTGACGACCTCCTATTTTGCCACCCTGGGCTACGAGTTCCCCACGGCTATTGGAGCCAAAATCGGCAACCCCAACCGCCAGGTGGTGGCCACATGCGGGGATGGCGGCTTCATGTACGGCATACCAGACCTGGCTACGGCAGTCCAGGAGGGCGTCAACGTGGTAGCCCTGGTGTTCAACAACAGCGCCTTCGGGGCTTCCCTGGCCGACCAGCGGAGCCGTTTTGAAGGCCGGGTTTACGGCACCAGGCTCCACAATCCCGATTTCGCCCGACTGGCAGAGTCCTTCGGGGCCAGGGGGGTCCGACTTTCTGGGCCTGCCGAGCTAGCAGACGCCCTCAGGAGTGGGCTGAGAAGCGATGGCCCCGTAGTCATCGAGGTGCCCATGCCTGTTCTTGATCCTCCCTTCCAGATACCGCCCCGCCACCAATGAGGGTAGCCGAAGGAAGGCATGTCCCTGGCCTACCCTAGTCCCGAAACGGGTCGTCCAATTCCCTGGACAGGTTCTCGGATGCCTGCTGGTCCTCCTGGGCGACTATTCGGACGAGCTTCTGAAGGGACTCCCTTTGCCTGTCCTTTGGCATCCAACGGCGAATCAAATCCAGCGCGATACGGGGGTTCACCTCGGCGGTAGAGTCCACCCACAGGGAGTCCTCATGCTGCCTGGCGATTCCACGGACCAGCTCCGCACCCCTGTCGGTGGCTATAAGCTCCTCGCCGTCGGGGCCCACGCTAATGTGGTCCACCCCTGACAGAAGCTCCATCTCCTCAGGGTGGTTTCGCCAGTAGACGGTAATACGTTTCATCTAACCACCTCCCGGTCTTCAGTCAACTGGGCTATTCTACTAGTTTCTGCCTGGCGCTGGAAGGAGCCCTTGGAGGATGGCGTAAAATAGAGCTAGGACATACCAGAGGAGCTGAATTATGGCAATACTTTTACGGGGACGTTCCGGGGTGGGCGTGGTAGAGATATTCGGCGCTATAGGCGGAGGTGTAAGAGTCCCGGTGTACTCGCGTATCCTGGATGGACTTCGCATAGATAAGCGGTTCAAGGCGGTGATAGTGGATATAGACTCTCCCGGTGGGACCGCATCCGGCTCTGAGCTTCTCTATCACAGCCTGCTCAGGGTGGCGAAAGAGAAGCCAGTGGTGGCCTATATAAGGGGAACAGGGGCCTCAGGAGCGTACTACATCAGCTGCGCTGCCAACACAATAGTAGCTCTGCCCACTGCCTTAGTGGGCTCCATAGGCGTGATATATCTTCGGCCCGTGCTACAGCAGCTACTCCAGAAGCTAGGGGTAAGCTTCTCAGTGTACAAGGGAGGAAGGCTCAAGGATATGACTGGATTCTGGCGTAGCCCTACCTCCGAGGAGGAAAGCAAGTTCACGGGGCTCATAGACGAGATATACGACAGCTTTGTCCGCGCTGTGGCGGCAGGGAGACACATGGAGGAGGGCAGAGTAAGGGAGTTCGCCACGGGGGAGATTTTCACTGGAAGGGGCGCCAAGGAGCGGGGCCTGGTGGATGAGCTGGGGGACTTTGACACGGCCCTAGACCTGGCGGCACAAATGGGCAAGACGCGGCGCAGGCCCATGTGGGTGAGGCCCAGGAGGCCATTGCTAGAACGCTTCGTCGGCCGTATCGGCGGCCCGGGTGTAACGGAGGGGATCGTCTCGGAGCTTGAGCGTGTCTTGATGGGGGGCCTTTATTACATGGCGCCGCCGTACCTGGCAGGGGACATCGAAGAGGATACGGATTAAACTAGTCCTGACAACGCTTTATCTCGTATGATCTCTTCTTACGTCAATCGCCCTCTATCCCCTTGGCCTCCTGCCACAGCACCTCCTTCTCCACCCTACTCTTCTCCGGCTTCCTGGAGAGCCAGGCTGTATAGGGAATCCGAAACCCAGAAGCCAAGAGCCTTGAGATGCTCTAGCTCCTGTTTCAAGGAAGGCAGCATGGACCTCTTTCTAGCCGCAAGAAGGAGTCCAACTGTCCCGATTGGCTCAAGCCCCATGCGCCTGGCAACACGTCGTGCGTCCAGGTCGTCCAGAGCGATGCTGACGATGTCTTCCTGGAGGGCCTGGGCGATAACCTCCTTCTCACCTTCGCCCAGGTCTGGCAGAAACCGAAGCACCTCACGCCGAGTCAGATGGCACACTTTAAGCCATGTGCCGAGGTATCTTTCTATAAGTTCGGCACCAACATCGGGCTTCGCTCTGACCTCTTCCAACACCCCTGAGGGCACCAGGACTTCCTGGGCACCCAGGCGCAGCAACTCCAGCCGTCCTAGCTTCGCGAGGAAGATCAAGGGCGAGGCGTTCACAAGACGCCGACTCATTCGCTGGCTAACTTTCTTGCGGCTTCGATCTCATGAGCAATCTCTTCATCCTTCAGGTTGATGGCAGCAACGCCATAGCGGGAGAGAAGGCCGAGAAAGCTCAAGCGGTCCATCCCCGCGATTTG
>CAYWGG010000036.1:0-16293 GCA_964457285.1 uncultured Dehalococcoidia bacterium | reverse complement strand
GGGGTGGCCGAAGGCCGGGGTGAGGGATTAATCCCACACAAAACTCTGAAGAACCTTAAATTTATTCCTTTCTAGCAGAATCAGAAGGGCCACCACCAGCGCCGCCGGGGGCCAGGCGTAGAGCCTGTGGACAACATGCGCTGGGTCTGTTCCTGGGCAGCCTGCAAGAGGACGTGAAGCTCCCTTATCTGCCTGTCCTTTTCCTCTAGCTGGCGCTCAAGCACGGGTATAAGCATCTGGTAGGCACCGCTATTATCGTCGCGTGCATCTTGCTTAGAGTGTTGCCCTTGCTCCATAGCCTCAGCAATGGCATCATCATGGATAGTCCACTGCCCATCCACAAGCTCGGCGGGGAGCTTCCCTGCCCGAATCTGTCTGCGAATAGTGGTGGGATGCACGCCCAGTTGAGCGGCGGCCTGTGCTATGCTATAAGGCATATGCTGGTCTCCCTTAGCACAGTGTATAGCTCAGATGGTAGGGAATGCTATAAGCCCTGTTCAAGGCGTTCACGCCCTCTGAACGGGCATTTTTGCAGCTGCGCTCAAAAAAGCGTCCCTGATATATCGTAGGGCCCCATGCTGGAGGCTGATGTAGCTATCAGGACGTTGGCTACGGACTTATGGCGGGTGCGGCGACGTGGTATAATTCTCGGTGTTTATCCGTTAGGCCTTTGGGCTTGAGTCTGATAGGGTGAAGCGGAAGGCTGATCTGGGCATGGAGGTGAACATGGTCGCAGCCTTAGATGGGATCAAGGTTGTGGACTTGACGCGTACACTGGCGGGTCCTTTCTGCACTATGATGCTTGGCGACATGGGCGCCGACGTAGTCAAGATCGAGGAGCCCTCCCACGGGGATGAGACCCGAGCATGGACCCCCTTCTGGAATGGGGTTGCCACCCAGTTCCTTTCCTTCAATCGTAACAAGCGTAGCATCACTCTCAACCTCAAAGATGAACGGGCCGTTGAGATATGCCTGAAGCTGGCAAGCCAGGCAGATGTGATGATCGAGAGCTTCCGCACGGGTGCGCTCGAAAGGATGGGTCTGGGGTACGAGAGGGTGAAGAGCATCAACCCACGCATTGTCTACTGCTCCATATCCGGCTTTGGCAGGACGGGGCCTTTGGCTGATAAACCCGGCTACGACCTGATCATCCAGGGTTACAGCGGCCTGATGAGCACCACCGGCGAACCCGATGGGCCGCCCCTGCGCGTCGGTTTCTCTCTGGTAGACCTCTTTGCTGGCATGATGGCCTACGGCTCTATAATGACCGCTTTGTACGCGCGAGAGGCGAGCGGCGAGGGACAGCTTATCGAGGCTTCCCTCCTTGAGGGCCAGGTAGCCACCATGAGCTACCACGCCACGGGGTATCTGGCCACTGGCCGAGTCCCTGGCCGGATGGGTTCGGGCCATCCCAGCCTGACGCCCTATCAGGCCTTCCCTTCCTCCGATGGGTTCTTTATCCTGGGCTGCGCCAATGATGGCCTGTGGCGACGCATGTGCCCTGCTATAGGCCGGGATGACCTGACCGACGACCCCAGGTTCAAGACCAACACCGACCGCGTCCGGCACCGTGAGGAGCTGATAGCTATCCTGAGCGAGCATTTCCGGACCAGGACTACCTTAGAGTGGGTGGAGAGCATCGGCGATGCGGGCGTGCCCTGTGGCCCCATAAACCGGGTGTCGGATGTGGTCAATGATCCCCAGGTGTTGGCAAGGGATATGATGGTGTCAATTCCCCACCCTTTGGTGCCGGAGCTGAAGCTGCCGGGTAGCCCCTTGAAGCTAGCCGAAACGCCTCCCAGCGTAAGGCGATACCCACCTCTGCTGGGAGAGCACAACGAGGAGGTGCTTTGTGAGCTAGGCTACAGTAAGGAAGAGTTGGTCCGGTTCAAAGAGGAAGGCGTTATATAATAGGCTAATTTAGGAGGTGCTAACATGCCCGCGCGAAACCCGGAAGATTGTGACCGACTGGTCTGCGAAGCCATCACTGCTGGCGATATTGAGGCTGCGCTGGCCCTCTACGAGTCCACCGCTACCTTCGTACCACAGCCAGGACAGGCTGTGACTGGCACCGAGGCTATTCGCCAGGCCATGAGCGGTTTCATTGCCATGAAGCCGAAGCTGGTCCTGGAGGACGTGAAGGCCGTCCGGTCGGGAGATATAGCGTTACTGTACTCCAGGTGGTTTATGACCGGCACCGGGCCCGACGGCAACTCTGTCAACATGAGTGGCCGGGGCAGGGAAGTGGTACGTCGCCAGCGCGACGGGACCTGGCGCTTCATAATTGATGACCCCAACGGCGGTGGGTGAGGAGATAGTGTGACATCCAGAAAGCGCATGCGCCTGGTCCATACCTCCGACATCCACCTGGGCATGGACGGTATCAATGACCGCTCCTTTATAGCCTTGAGAGCCGTGGTGGATGCAGTCCTCAGGCTGGATACGGATATGCTCCTCATGGTGGGAGACATCTTCGACAACGCCCGCGTGCCCGATGACCTGGTGGAGTCCTTCATCCAGCAGATAGGCCGCTTGCTGGTGCCCGTGGTAGTGCTCCCCGGCAACCACGACCCTTACGACACCAGCTCAGTGTACCACCGAGAGCCCTTTCGGAGTCCGCCGGAGAACCTTTACATAATCTCCAGCCCGGAGGGAGAGACCATCTCCTTTCCCGGCCTTCGTCTGAGCGTTTGGGGGAAGGCTATGGCCCTCCACACCCCCAGCTTCCGGCCCCTGGGTGGCATGCCATCGCGCCCCAATGGCGACTGGTTCATAGCCCTGGCCCACGGCCACTTCCACGGCGAACATGACCGGGACCAGCGCTCCTCTCCTATCTTTCCAGAGGACATCGCCTCCGCGCCCTGCGACTATATAGCCCTGGGCCACTGGGACAGATACACGGATGTATCTCAGGGTGAGGTAAAGGCGTGTTACTCAGGCGCTCCCAGGACGATTGCCGGCAGCTCTCCAGGCCATGTGGCTCTAGTGGAGCTGGACCCAGAAAAGGGCATTCAGGTACACCGAGCGCCCCTGTAGCTTTTCCTATAGTGTATCAGGAGGAAAGCGGTGAAGCGTCTAACCAAGGATAAACATATCTATACCCTGGACCCGAAGGCTACCCCCGCCATCACCATCGCTTCCGGAGAGGAGCTTGTAGTTGAGACGTGGGATGCCTTCGAGGGCCTCCGGGACCCTCGCGCCATAGATGAGAAGGCCCTCAAGGGTCCAGCGACGGGGCCTATCTATGTGGACGGGGCCATGCCAGGGGATGCCCTGAAGATAGATTTCATAAGTATCAAGGCCGTCAAAGAAGGTGTGCACCTGGTAAGTCCGGGGCGTGGGTTCCTTCAGGAGGACTTTTCCCGGCACCACGCCACTGTCATGCCCATCGAAGGAGGCTATCTCCTCTTCCCCGGTGGCATCAAGCTGCCCCTCAGGCCATCGGTGGGGCTGGTGGCGACCACTCCGCCTTATGTGCAGAACACCGCCAGCGACAGCGGCCCCTACGGCGGCGACATAGATATGAAGGAGCTGGTGGAGGGGAGCACTCTATACATGCCAGTGTTTGTACAGGGTGGACTGCTGGCCCTGGGCGATTGCCACGCGGTGGTAGGGGATGGAGCAGTGGCAGGCACGGGCGCGGAGACCGAGGCTGAGATACACATGCGCGTCACCATAGAAACGGGGCTCAGCCTGAAGGCCCCGCGGGCATTGACGCCGGAGTATTTTGTGACCCTCTCCTATGGTGAGGAGCTAGGGCCGGCCATGAGGCAGGCGGTGCGGGATATGGTGGACTTTTTGGTGCATGAGAAGGGCATGAAGCCCTACGATGCCTACAGCCTGCTGAGCCTGGCAGGTGACGTGCGTGTCTCGCGCACCTTCCGGCCCATCAGCCCGGTGAAGATGATGCTGTCACGGCGTGTGCTGGAGCAGATCAGCTAAGGCTAAGATTCGTGCTTATTAGCTTATTGAAGGAGGACCCATGTATACACGTATCCTGCTGCCGTTGGACGGGTCTGATCTGGCCGAGCGGGCCTTACCCCACGCGCAGGGCCTGGCCCGCTCCTTCGGGGCCACCCTTCATCTACTTCATGTGATCTCACGCGGCGAGGAACTGGCGGCCCGTCCAATAAGCCCTAGCGATGAATACAGAGAAATGACTCGCGAGACCATCGAGGCTCAGAATGCTCGAAGCCGGGAGTACCTGGAGGGCCTAGCAAAGCCCCTCAGAGAGAGTGGTGTCAGTGTAGAGACGGACATACGGCACGGGTCCGTTGACCAGAAGATCGTTGAGTACGCCCGAGAGAGCGAAATTGACCTCATCACTATGAGTACCCACGGCCACGGTGGAATCAGGCACTTGATGCTGGGAAGCATCACCGACCGCGTGCTACATTCCAGCCACGTGCCAGTGCTGGTCTTGCCTCATTAGAGGTCCCTGGGACAAGGCGTCATGCTATATGAAGCTACGCATTGGGCCATACCCCCTGACATCGGGAGAGGTCAGCGGCGCTCTGGGGGACCTGGGCGTTCTTATACCCCTGGAAGCTGCGCTTATCGCCGTCAACGGCCTTAACCCCACCTCTACCTTACTAGGGGTGGGGATCATCTACATTCTTAGCGGTTGGTACTTCCGCATCCCCGTCCCTGTCCAGCCGCTGAAGGCCCTGGCGGTCATCGCCGTAGCCCATCAGCTCAGTCCTTCGGTAATAGCAGCGGGCGCGCTGCTCATGGCCGCCTGTCTGTCGCTCCTCTCAGCCACGCGAGCGCTTGCCTTTCTGGAACGGGTTGTACCTACCTGGGTGATACGTGGAGTCCAGGCTGGACTGGGTCTATTGCTCCTCAAGAGCGCCTATCAGATGGTCTTTCAGAAGCCATTCCTGTTGAGCGGAGTTGAGCTAACCGCTCAAGTGGGCAGTTTGGCAATCCCCGCCGGGGTACTGGTGGGGGTGGGAAGCGTGGTGTTGCTGCTTCTGCTGCTACGTTTCCGGCAGGTGCCAGCCGCCCTGGTGATTGTGGCTGTCGGAGTGATAATCGGGCTTCTGTCAGGCGGTCTCTCCACTCCCTTGAGCCTTGGCCCTGTGCCGATGGCGCTTCAGCTCCCATCTGGCAGCGACTTCCAGATGGCCTTTGTGCTGCTGGTAATCCCACAGATACCACTGACCCTGGCCAACTCAGTGATTGCCACCGCCGACGCAGCCCGTGTCTATTTCGGGCCCCAGGCCGAGAGGGCAACACCTACTCGTCTTGCCGTTAGTATTGCTCTGGGTAACCTGTGGGCGGGTTTGACCGGAGGCTTGCCCAACTGCCACGGATCTGGCGGTCTTACCTCTCACTACAAGCTGGGCGCACGCACACCCTTAGCCACTACCCTTCTCGGTGTAGTGCTCATCGCCGTTGCCCTACTGTTCGGCCGCTCGGCCTTTGAGACACGCGCCCTTCTGCCCGCCGCCACCTTGGGAGCCTTGCTGGCCTACGTGGGTGTGCAACACCTGTTGCTTGGGGCCAGGGTCGAAAAGAGGACCGAGATTGTGTTGGTGGCCGCCGTAGCGATTGTGGCGCTGGCGTTTAATGGCAACCTGGCGATAGGCGCAGGTGCAGGGCTAGGAGCACACTGGGCATGGAAAGCCGTAAGCTCGTCCCTTTACCGGGCGGGGGACAGCAGGGCCTGGCGCAGGTCCCGGAAAGCCTGAGCGACGTCGCCGTGAAAGGCTGGGGCATGGTGGGCGGCCAGCACCTCCGGCGCCAGGGCCTCCAGGCGTCGGAGGACCTGCTCCGTGTGGGATCCAACGGGAAGGTAGTCAGGGCGAAATCTGTAGAGCTCCATCGCCGGCCCCACGATATCACCTTCTGTAATGGGCAACAGCTTACCCAGATGGGCGAACAGGTCGCTGGCAAAGAGCGTCCTGGTCGTCTCGTCGTAGAGGAGGATAGCGTCCCAGGAGTGGGGGACGTGAGGAGTAGTGAGGAAGCGTATCCTATGACGGCCCAGGTCCAGCAGCTCGCTGTCCTTCATGCCCCTCACGGTCCGGCTGAAAAAGTCGCCGACACTCAGAAAAGCACCCACCTCACCGCAAAGAGGCTCGGCCTGAGGAGCAACCTTGAGGAAGTCGTTGGCGGCCCCGCACTCGTCGCTCTCCAGGTGGGACCAGGAGACGTAGCGCAGTGTGGAAGGGTCTAATATCTTCTTCACCGCTTCCAGTGTGTCCGAGAAGAGCGCCCTGGGACCGGTCTCGAAAAGTAGAGGTCTTTCGTCTTTGATAAGGAACTGGATGTACGTGACAGGAGACTGGGGGTTAAAGCTAGCAATGCGGTAGATGCCATCGGCAATCTCGTGAACTTCAGCCATGAGGTCCTCCTTTAATTAAAGTAAATAAATCTTACATTAAAGATTTGCGCTTGTCAAGTCCTTCGGTTATAATGAAGACAAATGCCACGGAAGTACGACCTGGGCAAACGTAAGATGTCAGTGGAGGAGACCCACCGACGCATAGTGGAGGCTGCTCTGCAACTTCACACCACCAAAGGCCCCGCTCGCACCTCGATGCAGGACATCGCTCTCTTGGCGGACGTCTCACTGGTTACCGTCTACCGCCACTTTCCTGAGCTGAAGGACCTCTTTCGGGACTGTGGTGAGAGGTTCCGGGAGAAGTATCCATTCCCTGGGCCTGATATATTGGAAGGCTGCCAGAGCTTTGAGAAGCGCGTCTCTATCCTTATTGGAGCGATTTACCAATACTATGCTGTTGTTGGCGACGCCATCTGGCTGGTACAGTGTGATGCAGAGGCCCTGCCACATTTTGACGCCGTTTTCCAGAGATTTACGGCCCATCTGACCTCGCTGGCGGAAGCAGCCCTTTTACCCCTGTCCCCAAAGGGCAAAAATTATCGCCGAGCGCTGGCAACAATCAAGTTAGCCATTGGCGTGGGCACCTGGCGAAACCTTGTAAGGCTCCAGGGCCTCAGCAGCGACCAGGCATCGGAGCTGATGGCGGACATGGTGCTCTGTGCAGCGGGTGCTAACAGAGATGAGTAGGGCCTTGTTTGGTGCCCACCGGTCCATCCTTGTGGGCTAACAGGAGGGAGTAGAGAACTCTATTCACCGGAGTGGGAACGCCCACCTGCCGCCCAATCCTGACAACTGCACCGTTCAGGGCCTCCAGCTCAAGGGGCCTTCCTAGCTCCAAGTCGGTGTGCAGGGAGAAGTACCCACCCACTCCGCCTGTGCCCATTACTGCTATACGCATGATTATCTCCCCCTCAAGCTTCTTGAGGAATCATTCAGTTCTGTGTACTATTGGTATAAGTTTGGACAAGATGATAAAGGGTGTCGAGTCATGAACAATGGTTCCGACTTCAAAGGCGAGACAAAGGCCTTAGAAGAAATCCGTGAAGAAGAGGCCTGGACAGACTGGCGTTTTTCTTCAACGATCTGGAATTTCAATGTAGGTAGACATGCGCGAGAAGGAGTTCACGGGTTAGAAGACAGAGAAAGAACCCAGTACCATACAAAAAAGAATCCAAACAAGCTCTACGTGAGGACAGCTTTCGCTGGCAAACTCGTACCGCATCTGGTCCGCAAGCTGATTCATAAATACTCTTCACCGGGTGATCTTATCCTAGATAGTTTTGTGGGCAGTGGTACTATCCCAGTAGAAGCTAGGCTAAATGGCAGAAGGTGTATAGGACTCGATGTTAACCCGTTATGTTTGGAGCTCACAAAGAAGAAGCTAAGTGCTACTAGAACCCTCTTTGACTCGACAGAAGGAGATGGCTTCAGCATACTGAAAGGAGATGCCAGAGACCTTGACTTTATTGAGGATGAATCAATTGACTTGATTTTGACACATCCGCCTTACTGGGGATTAGTAGATTTTTCAGAGCTGGAAAATGATCTTAGCAATCTGTCATTAAAAGATTACCTAGTTGCTTTAAAGGAAGTATTTCAACAATTTTATCGAGTGTTAAGGCAAGGCAAGTACTGTATTATAGTAATCGGCGATGTACGTAAAAGAGGGGTTATTCCTTTGGGTTCGTATCTTGTACACATTGGACTCAAGGCTGGATTTAACCTCTGGGACTTAATTATTTATGACACGAGGTTTGGAGGCAAGCAAGTAGAAAAATACCGTAAGATCAGGTCTCAGCAGAAAAAATTTCATTTGACTGACCACGACTATGTACTAGTATTCCAGAAAAGGGATCAGGGCTGGCATTATATAGAACTAGAGGACCTATTTTGAAACTACCTAAGTGACTTCTTCCAAGAACTGCTGTAAGTCAAATCCGGTCAGAGATGTGATATGCTCCCATGCAGTGCTCTCTGAATAAACTTCACCTCCACAGGATATGAAAGCCTGTGCGATACGCTCAAAACAAGCTAAAGGTTGAGGCCTAAGTGACCTGTAGTATACGAGAAATACAGGAGTATAATTCGAAGCCTGAAGTTGCCTCGCGAAAGCTATTTCTTTATTCACGGTCGTACCATCTGTCGTCGCATATCGCCACTTTATCTGATACGCCCTCCGACCATGCAGCCAATCAATTATAAAGGTCCGTGGAGACCCTCCTTGAGAATTAGGTAAACGTACATTCTTTTCCCCACCAACGGTTCTTGTTAATAATTCTCGAGTCAAATCTTGTAGGATAGTCCCCAGGTGCCTAAAGACAATCCGTCCGATATTATGGTACCTATCTATCAGCGTGCTCTCCTCTTGTGGAAAGCCAAGCTTGTTCATCAATCTGTAATAGTCAGGCGCTTCATCTCGGAGTTCATATATTCTCTCTTGAATCTTCATGTTCATTGCTTCTCTTGCTTCACGGAAGAGGGAGCCAAGATACTCCCTTATATCAGCTTCAGCCATAGCCTTGTTACTCCTCTGGAAATCCCTTTCAAAGATACTCTATGGCCTCCCCCTGGTTCAAGACTGGCCTTGAAGTCCTGGGCCATACCGTGTAAGCTCTAAGCCTGGAAGGAGCTTTACTGCGCCCTGAATGCAGATACGTTATACTGACCATGCTTTAAACAGAATGCACCAGCTTCTCTTGCTGCGACAGGACATAGAAACTATGATAACTGTGCCTGATTAGATCAGTGTTGAGGAAGTAGTGGTGTAGTTTCCACAGAGAGTTGCTGCTGGCCGAGAGGAGGCTACTTTGGAACAGTCTGCCCGACCTGCTCGAGGGGCTGGCGGTAACGTCTTGGCGACGCTGGCTGCCGCCGGGGAGTCCTTGCGCGACCCCCACTTCCGGACCTATTGGACCAGCAACGCCCTCTTCTTCATCGGCCAGGGGTTGGTCCTCCTGGGCGCTCAGTGGCTGATGCTGACCCTTACCGATTCCCGCCTGTTGCTGGGCGCCATCGGAGGGATCCAGGGCGGGGTGGTCTTCCTCCTCTCTCCCGTGGCTGGTGTCATGGCGGACCGGATGGCCCGGCGCAACCTGCTCATCTGGGGGCGGCTGGGGTTCACCGTGGTCCTGGTTGTTATAGGCCTGCTGGTGGTGACCGACGCGGTGAGATGGTGGCACCTCCTTCTTGCCTCGGGGGTCTCTTCCATCTTTCTGGCCCTCAGCCAGCCGGCCACCCAGACCTACGTCTATGACCTGGTGGGGCGGGAGCGGCTGACCAACGCCATAGCGCTGAACTCTATGACGACAGGCGTCTTCCTGATCGCAGGCCCCTCCATGGGGGGTGCCCTGGTGGCCACTATAGGCCCCGAGGGCACCTACTTCGCTGGTGGTGTCGGCTATTTCGTCGGCGCTCTCCTGCTGCTCACCATCCCGGTGCCGGGGAAGACGGCAAGCGCTCCCCGACGGTCATCCTTCGCTCACGACATCGCCGAAGGGGTCCGCTATCTGCGGCGCGACCCCTTGCTTCCCTGGTTCTTTCTGGCCGTGGGCATCACCTTTTTCTGTAGCGCCATCACAACCCTGCGCCCTGTCTTCGCCAAAGAAATCCTCATGGTGGGGCCCGTGGGCCTCGGATGGATGGGCGCCACCTTTGGGGCCGGCGCCCTCTTGAGCAGCCTCTTGGTCGCCGCTGTCGGGGGGCAGCTGAAGCTGAAGGGGCTGGTGATGCTCCTTTCCTGCCTGGGCTGGTGTATAGGCAAGGTCATCTACTCCCAGTCCCACTGGTTCCCGCTGAACCTGGGGCTGGAGTTCGGGATGGGAATGGTCCCGGCCTTCTATGTAGCGTCGGCCATGACCATTCTCCAGGTCCGAGTGCCCGAGCACCTCCGCAGCCGGGTCGTGGCGGTGTACTTCATGATCCTCCAGTTCAGCCAGATGAATGGGTTGACCGCCGGCCTGCTGGCGGACCATCTGGGAGATAGAATGACCCTTCTGCTGATGGGGTGCATCCCGGGAAGCATCATCGTGCTCGTCCTGGTGCTCGCGAGGAAGCTAGTGTTGCTCGGGTCGCAGCGCTATCCCCTGGTGCCCTACGACCAGGCCGCCATCAGTGGGGCAGCATAGGGTTGGGCGTCTCGGTATGAAGGAAAAGTGGCTGAAACCTGCTCCGAGCCCCTCCCTTTCCGGCACTCTGAGCGAAAGCGAAGAAGCTACCCTCGCTCATGGTAAACTCCGCGAAGGGGAGCCGGGGGTCGGAAGCGTTCATCGAGTTGATAGCTGAAAGCTGAGAGCTTAAGGAAAGGGGAGGTAACATGCCCAAGCTGACCGGGGCCCACCTGATGGTGCGAGCTCTAAAGCAGGAAGGGATTCAAAAGATATTCACCATTGTGGGAGACACTATCCTGCCCCTGGTTGACGCCGTGGAGGACGAGGGGCTGGAGTTCATAGATACTCGCCACGAGGCGGCTGCCATGCACATGGCCGACGCCTGGGCCAGAGTCACGGGAGAGCCAGGGGTGGTCATGGTCACAGGGGGGCCTGGGTTCTCTAACGCCATCTCCGCCCTGCCCAATATCTACACCTCAGAAAGCCCGGTCATACTCATAAGCGGCTCCGCCGAGCTACCTGAGAAGGGAATGTACGCCTTTCAGGAGATAGACCAGGTGGGGATGGCCGCCCCGGTATCCAAAGGCGCCTGGCTGGTCCACGACAGGAGGCGCATCCCCGAGTTCGTCGCCACGGCTTTCCGCACCGCCCTTTCCGGCAGGCCCGGCCCAGTGCACCTTACCCTGCCAATAGACATACAAGAGCAGGAGGTCTCCGAGGAGGATCTGCCTCACTACCAGCCCGGCGAGTACCGGAACATGGGCCGTCCCCACGGCGACCCCATGTTGGTCCAGGAGGCCATATCTCTACTGCGGCAGGCAGAACGGCCCGTGGTCATCGCCGCCAACGCTGCCCGTTACTCCCTGTCCGCCGAGGCGCTCCAGGGGTTCATCGAGCTCACCGGCCTGCCAGTTTTCACTGTAGAGCAGGCCAGGGGCCTCATGTCCGACGACCATCCCCTCTGTTTCGGCTACGCTGACGGAGCGTTGAACGCTACCGCCAGGCGGTTCAGAGAGGCAGATGCGGTGCTGCTTCTAGGGAAGCGTTTCGACCACCGCTACAGGTACGGCCAGCCGCCTTTCTTCAGTCCCACAGCCCACCTCATCCAGGTAGACCCTTCGCCAGCCGAGATCGGCAGGAACCGGGGTGTTTCCGTGGGCATCGTGGGCGACATAGGGGCTGTGGTGGAGCAGCTTGCCCAGGAGGCAAGAGTAGGTAGCTGGCCCCCTGGTCTGCGAGGTCCCTGGCTCAGCCAGCTAAGGAACGACCGCAGGGCCTGGCTGGAGCGCCTGGAGTCCTTCGCCACCGATGAGCTTCCTTTGCATCCCATGAGGGTCTTCAAAGAGGTAGACCAGCTCACCGACGACAACGCTATTCTAATCTTCGATGGCGGAGACTATGCTCAATGGGGCCGGTCGTATCTCAAGGCCAGGAAGACAGGCCACTGGATGCGCCTGGGCCCACTGAGCCAGCTGGGGTGTGGCTTGCCCTATGCCCTGGGAGCGAAGCTGGCCCGCCCCGAGGCGAGGGTGCTCCTGTTTATCGGTGATGGCGCTTTCGGCTTCTACCCGATGGAGTACGATACCGCTATAAGGCACAAACTGCCTATTATAGCGATAATGGGCAACGATGCTGCCTGGGGGATAGACAAGAACTTCCAGCTAGCCTACTATGGCAGGGCGGTCAGCACAGACCTGCGCTTCGTTCGCTATGACCAGATGGTGGAAGTCTTGGGTGGATATGGGGAGTATGTAGAGCGGGGCGAGGATATATTGCCCGCTGTGGGACGCGCCGTGGCTTCTGGCAAGCCGTCCCTGATTAACATAGGGATAAAGTCTATGCGTAGCCCCCTGGCCGACGCCATGATCGCCAGAAAAAGACATCAATAATCGAATAGGATGTATCATATAATATCGCTTGACAATAAAAGGGATTACCTTCAGAATTGTGTGCAACTCCATAGTAATTGGGGGCACTTCTGTTATGCATATTGGGTTGGGTAGAGCATAGCCCCAAACTGGAGTTAATCTGAAGGGAGGAGAACGTATGCTGAAAATCGGTCATGCGATAACCCGTCCTGGCAGGAGACACGGTGACTCTGAGGTGACCATCAACGTTCCCGAGGAACTGGAGACGGTGCCTGGGATCGTGCAAAACTCCCTCGATGTGGACTTCTATAGCAGGGAGTATCCCCTTGAGAGCCAGCAGGTTGATTTCACCGCCGACCGGCAATGGGCGGTGTCAGTGCTCACCAGAGAGGCAATGGAGCACCGGAAAGTCCACGACAGGTTGAACAGGCCCATCGTCGAGGCGGCCAAGCACACCGGCGATATAGCGCCGACGGTAGAGCCAGAGCACGGCAAGGATGTCACCCAGGAGATCAAGCAGAAGGCTAGAGAGCTGGGGTTTGGTGAGGTAGGGATCACCAAATTCGACATGCGCTACGTTTATAAGTCCAAGAAGGACTGGGTCAAGTTCCCCCACGCCATCTGCCTGGCCATGGAGCAGGACTACGAGCCCACCCAGACGGCACCCAGCCTTGAGGCCGAGGGGCCCCACTTCGGTGTCTACAGGACAATGGGTGCGTTGGCCCTGGACCTGGCAGACTACATCCGGAGCCTCGGATACTATGCCCAGGTACACAGCCCCAACGACAACAGCGCTGCTTATATACCCATGTTCGTTGAGGCCGGGCTGGGCCAGCTAGGGGCAAACGGCCAGCTGTTGTCGCCCCATTTCGGCTCCCGCGCCAGGCTCATGGTCATCACCACCGACGCCATATTGACCTACGACCAGCCTGTAGACTACGGCGTCCACGCCTTCTGCTCCGTATGTCAGGTGTGCGTAAATCGCTGCCCTGGCCGCGCCCTGATGAGGGAAAAGGTCTGGTGGAGAGGCGTACAGAAGCACAAGCTGATATACCGGCGCTGCCGCCCCGTGATGGCACGCTATGAGGGCTGCGCCGTCTGCATGAAGGTATGCCCCGTCCAGAGGTATGGCCTGAAGGCGGTGATGGACCACTATGCAGCCACCGGACAGGTCCTGGGCAAGGGCACACACCTGCTTGAAGGCTACTCCTTGCGAGACATGGGCTACTACGGCCCCGGCCAGTTGCCCAGCTTCGACAACGAGTTCTTTCACATCCCTCACGGCAGGTCCGAGGACTTGTTCTATGAAGACCTCAAGGAGAAGATAAAGTCGGGTGACGTCCCCAACGATCCTCACGGGGATACGGTACTGCGTGAGTTCAGGACCAACGTCGCGAAGTACATCGCCGGGCCTCTGGACTACATGGGGAACCCCGTGGTAGTGGAAGAGGCCTAAAGCTCCTGTCCTGTACCCACAGGACTTTCGAGCAAGACTCTGGCCTACGGCACTGAGCAAATACGTAGGGCCATCGCTCCGTATTCCGTATTAGGATGGGGTGATGGCCCCACGTTTTGTCCGAAGGCCCTATCGCCTCAGACTCGCCTGTGATAAAATCTCTGTGCCAGGTACGGAGGCCAGAGAAGACCTTCTATGCAACCCTCATGACCCCACATCGTAACGACTGGAGCGATAGCCATGTCTAAGCCGGAACATGTCCAACTCGCAAGACAAGGCACCCTGGCCATCTCCCGGTGGCGAGAGCAGCACCCAGGGGAGCAACTCGACTTCAGTGGAGCCAACCTGAGTAATTATAATCTCAACAGGGCAGACCTAAGCGGGGCGGACTTTAGCGGCGCAGACCTCATCGGAATCCACCTCAACCAGGCTAACCTTCAGAAAGCCAACCTCAGAGAGGCCGTTCCCCTTATAGCTTATCTCAGCGGCGCAGACCTGAGAGAGGCTGATCTGAGCGACGCCACCATCAGAAGGTCCGACCTCAGCGGGGCGAACCTTGCTGGTGCCAATCTCACGGGAGCGAATCTTAGTGGTGCCAACCTCAGCGGCGCCAACCTTGAGAAGGCTGGTCTTGCCAGGGCGAGTCTCGGCGAGGCCAACCTGAGTGGGGTCAACTTCAGTAGGGCCGATCTCAGCAGGGCCGATTTCAGCAATGCTGACCTCACCAGGGCAAACCTGTCAGGAGCCAACCTTGTCAGAGCCATCTTGTACAAGACCTTGCTAAACGGGACCATCCTCAAAGAGGCCGCTATGTTCCACACGGTCTTCGGAGACTGCGATCTCAGCAAGGCCGTTGACCTTGACCAGGCAAACCACCAGGGCCCGAGCATAGTAGGCGTTGACACTATCTTCCGGTCCGCTGGCCGCATACCTGAGAAGTTCCTCAGAGGTACTGGCGTGCCTGAAGACCTGGTCATCAACTATCAGCGCACCGTTGCGGGGCTGCACGGCCAGTTTTATACCTGCTTTATCTCTTACTGCGCTAAGGACCAGGGGTTCGCCCAACGGCTCCAGGCCGACCTCCAGGCCAGGGGCGTGCGCTGTTGGCACTTCCCGGCCGATGTCATTGGTGGCCGTTGGGTTAATGTGGAAACCACCCTTGACACCTTGGGCATGTGGATCACCGACGATGTAGACCGAGGCATCCAGTACTACGATAAGCTTGTGGTAGTATGCTCTGGAGACTCCCTGGCTACGGAACGCCTGCGGGAGGAGATGACTCACGGCATACAGAAACAGGACCAGACCGGCCGGTGGATATTTTTCCCCATCGCCATATCGGATGCGGCCTATGACCCCCGAAACAGGTACGTCCGTGGCTTGCAGCTATGGCGACACCTTATGTTCGACTTCCGTGGGTGGGAAGATTCCCAGGTCTATAGCTCAGCCCTGGAGGGCCTCCTTGACAACCTCAACAGGGACCAGGAAGCCTCGGTTGGAATGGCCCCGGTGGAAGAGGAGAAAGGCTAAGATCGTCAGAAGGTCGCGTTAAAGGCCCAGCGTCTAGAGCGTGTCCGACAAATACCCCACCCTGATACACTTTAACAACTTGATTGGACAAAATGCTTTTCACCCTCACCTTAATCCTCTCCCATCAAGGGAGAGGAAATAATGCCTCCTCCCCTTGCGGGAGAAGGTTAGGATGAGGGGGAATATCAGAAATGTCCATTTAAGTTATTAAAGAGCATAAGGGTGGGGCATATACTGCGCCCTTCAGGGTGCAGTACGTAGATGAATTATCAGACACACCCTAGCTCGGTTTGACCGCCATCAGTTCCACGTGATACGGTGTATATAACTGTAGCGTGCCTGTTATCCTTCTTTGCGAGGCATTCAGAAGGCTGATATGAGGCTTACCTGGAGGACTGCTCTGGTAGCACTGGCCATATCCATAGTTCTAGGCGTGACTATAGGGCTGGCCTACGCTTCTCTGAACAAGGATTTTAGCTTGCCGATTATGGCCACCGTTACGGTGAAGATGGTATCAGCAGTAGAGACCGCCGACGTCAACAAGGATGGGAAGGTAGACGGCACAGACCTGGGGATTGTAACAAGCAACCTGAACGCCGCTGTCCCACCCGGGGACGCCAGAGCGGACGTTGCTCCCCCTCTTGGAGTGGTAGACATCAACGACCTGGCTTTTGTGGCGCGCTACTTTGGGGTAGCACCACCTCAGCCACCTCCACCAAACCTGCCGCCAACGGCTAACGCTGGCCCAGACCAGACGGTCAATGAAGGGGTTGTGGTGAACCTGAACGGCGCTGCCAGCAGTGACCCCGAAGGCGGTGCCCTTACCTTCCTCTGGAGTCAGACAGCCGGGCCGTCGGTGACCCTGGCGGGCGCTACCACGGCGACCCCATCATTCCAGGCCGTTGATGGCCCCTCCACCTTCACCTTCCAGCTAATAGTGAACGATGGTGTCAACAGTAGCACGCCAGATACGGTGACGGTCAC
>CAYWGG010000035.1:0-16542 GCA_964457285.1 uncultured Dehalococcoidia bacterium | reverse complement strand
GATGTAACGCCATGCTCCATATTCACCGTCTCCGGTGGGACGACTGGAACATAGCCCACATCGCCCGCCACCAGGTCACCCAGGATGAAGTGGAGGAAGCCTGCCGCGGTGAGCCAGTGTTTAGCCAGACCTACAAAGAGCGCATCCGTGTTATAGGGCCAACTTCCTCTGGGCGAGTGCTGACAGTCATACTCGACCCTGAAGGAGAGGATATATACTACCCCGTCACTGCCCGTCCAGCAAGCCGGAGAGAGCGCCGTCGGTATCGGCAGTTAAAAGGAGGAGAAATACTATGACGGAGGAACAGCGCACAAAAAGCCGTATCCCCGACTTTGCCAGCCGAGAAGAAGAAGCGGCGTTCTGGGACACACACGACACCACCGACTTCGAGGACGAGTTCAAGCCGGTCAAGGTTCACGTAGCCGAAAAGCTTTCCCATGAGATCATCATACGCCTTGAGTCGGAGGATTTCCGGAAGCTGTGCGCCCTGGCCCGGAAGAAGGGGCTAAACCCCATAAGCCTGGCCCATTCGTGGATTCTGGAGCGCCTGAAAGAGCTAGCTTGAAGCGAGTCATCATTGACACTGACCCCGGCATTGACGATGCCGCCGCCATCTTCCTGGCCCTGGCGAGCCCGGAGCTATCGGTGGAAACCATAACCACCGTTTACGGCAACGGCCCCGTCGCGGTATGCACGGGCAATGCCCTCCGGATACTGCACGCCGCCAGACGCACGGACATCCCGGTGTATATAGGAGTGGGCAAGCCTCTGCTGCGGAACCCCAGGGAGGGTTGGGCACGTCAGGTTCACGGCGACGACGCCCTGGGCAACACGTACCTACCCTTGCCCGAGGCGAGTCCTCACGACGGCCACGCGGTGTACGAGATCATTCGCCGGATAATGGCGTCTCCTGGGGAGATAACCCTACTGGCCCTGGGCCGGATGACCAACGTGGCCCTTGCTCTGACCCTGGAGCCGCGTCTGGCGAAGGCGGTTAGGGAAATCGTCCTGATGGGCGGCGCGGTGAGCGTGCCCGGCAACGTCTCCCAGGTGGCCTCTGCCAACCTGCACGAGGACCCCGAGGCGGCGGCCATACTCTACCGCTCCGGCGCACCACTAGTGCAGATAGGGATAGATGTGTGCGATAGGGTGACGGTTACCGAGGAGCAGCTCGATAGAATAGGCAAAGCCGACATCCCCACCGCCAGGCTCCTTGCCGCTGCGACGCCCTTCATTCAGTCCTACTACAGGAGCCGCGGTTTCCTGAGCGAGGCAGGTGGGGCCCGCTACAACGATGTGCCCGCAGTGGCCTACGCCATTGACCCGGGCCTGTTTCGCACCCGTGACCTCTATGTCGAGATCGAGACCCACAGCGAGCTTACCAGAGGCCAGACCGTAGCGGACCTGCGGAATCTGACCGGGCAGCCTCCCAACGCAAAGGTCTGCCTGGGCGTGGACGTCCCTCGGCTCACGGAGATGTTCACCCGGCGGATTGTGGCCTATCAGCCGGCTGTTCTGTAATTGCCGTGCTCGAACAGCAATAGCCTCTGGGTAGGGGACGTGGTGGCCCTGGCTTGCGTTTGTGCGCCAGGCCATACCTTCTCTTATCTCTTCAATCCCGCTGCTCAGCTCCCAGACCAGTGTAGTGTAACCTGTAGGATTTCTGCTTCGCCTGCACCGGTAAACTTATCATTAATATAATACTCTGTATCCAATAATATCTCTTGACACCCGGTGCTCGGCCATCTATCATTATCATTATGATAATTCATGGTGAACTATATCATACAGCCATGAGGAGGAGTTAAAGGAAGCGCCGATGACTAAGCTAGTAGGTGTGTCTCAAAGTGGAGCTGGCATGGTTTCCGGAGAGCCTTATCTCGGCCAGGTAGAAAGGCCGATGTCGCCCCTACACGTGGATGGGCTTTTGGTCAAGATAGCCAGACGTATAGAGATTTTCTCCGATTGGCTGAGCGGGCCACCCATGAGTAGCCTGGACCGCCATAATCTTAAGACTGGTGAGGCGCAGAGGAGACGGTCCTGCGAAATTATCGCGTTCACCCTTCGGTAGTCATGTTATCCCCCCTGGGTGGTGGTAGCAGACTACCATCTACTTTGCAAGTGTTGCCAGACCATCGGAGTCGGGTAGTCTCTGTTCATTCATGCCTGTGGTCCGAAGGCGGCGAGCTATCCCTTCCCACATCATCAGCACGGAGGAAAGTCCCATGTCGTTACAGATAGGTGAGCTTGTTAGCCCCCTGAAACGTGTAAGGGGCAGGGTATTCCATGGATGGTGGATGGCTGGCCTGGGCGCTCTCGTCATGGCCCTGGGCACCGTGCCCTTCTTTCAGGCCCTGCCGGTCTGGAGTCCGGTGCTGAGGGGCCAGTTCGGTTGGACTCCAGGTCAGATGTCCTGGGCCTTTGCTGTTACGCGGATCGAGGGTGGAATTTTCGGCCCTCTGGAAGGGATCCTCATCGAACGCCTGGGCTCACGGCGCATGGTGTTCATCGGCATGACCATCCTGGGGGGCGGCTTTCTCCTCTTAAGCCAGATACGTGAGCTCTGGCAGTTGTATGCCTCTTTCTTCATCATAAGCCTGGGCGCGGCTCTGGGCACCTGGCTACCAATGATGACGGCCCTCAATAGCTGGTTCGTGCGCCAGAAATCCAGGGCCATGGCCCTGGCCATGGAGGGCTTTGCCGTTGGTGGGATAACCCTGGTGCCCATAATTGCCTGGGCCGTAGGGGGCATAGGCACTGAGGACAACCCCGCCCGCTTCGGCTGGAGGGCCGTAGTCATGGGCATCGGCGTAACCATTATACTCCTGGCCTTCCCCATCTCCCGCCTGGTGCGCAACCGCCCAGAGGACTTAGGGCAACGCCCCGATGGCGACACAGCACCCCAGGCTTCGGCCACGGCTGGCCGCCCCGGAGCGCTACAGTTCTCCACAGAAGAGCGCGGCCTCACCTGGCGAGAGGCCATAAGGACCAGGATTTTCTGGCTGATGAGTGTTGGCCATGCCTGCTCCTCCATCGTGATTGTGACGATAATGGTGCACCTGGGCTTCCTGCTGGACGACCGGGGATTCTCCTTGCAGACTATAGGTCTGGTTGTAACCACGTACACGGCCATTAACGCAGTGTTTATACTAGTAGGAGGCTACATGGGAGACCGGATGCCCATACGCCTGGCGGTCTTCGGGTTCTCGGCCCTCCAGTCGGTGGCCGTTGTTGTGCTCGTGTTTGCCCACAGCCTTCCTATGGTCTTCCTCTTTGCGGCGATTCTGGGCATTGGCTTCGGGGGCCGCACTCCCCTGACCACAGCTATGCGGGGCATCTACTTTGGAAGTAAGTCCTTCGCCAGCATCACTGGAATATCTATGGTGCCCATGAACGTCCTGCTGTTCTCCGCACCCCTCTTCGCCGGGTATATGCGCGATATTACAGGGGATTACGATATACCCTTCCTGACAGTTGCGATAGTTAGCTTGTTTGGGTCCTGTCTCTTCCTCCTGCTGGGCCAGCCAAGGCCCCTGTCACCCGCCACGCGTAGGATACCCCCTTCTCGCGAGGCACAGCCAATCAAGAGCTAGAGGCGCAGGCTACTCACAATCAAGCAGGGGCACGGCATGCCGTGCCCCTGCTCTTGTTAGCGGCAAAGAAATTAAAGTAGTCCGCGGTCGAGCCTTTAAGCGACCCCGTGGGCTATACCTCTGCGGCCTCTTTATCATTAATCGGATACTGTATATCTAACAATATCCCTTGACACCATCATACATGGCTACCTATTATATTACGGTTATGGATGACATCAGACAGTCATTTGCGCCCATATCATAAGTGTAAGAGAAGATCTCTTGCTGACGCAGGTAGGTGAGCTTATAACCCCCCTCAAGCGTATGAGGGGCAGGATATTCTATGGCTGGTGGCTGGCTGGCCTGAGCGCCCTGGTCATGGCCCTGGGCACCGTGCCCTTCTTTCAGGCCCTGCCGGTCTGGAGTCCGGTGCTGAGGGGCCAGTTCGGTTGGACTCCAGGTCAGATGTCCTGGGCCTTTGCTGTTACGCGGATCGAGGGTGGAATTTTCGGCCCTCTGGAAGGGATCCTCATCGAACGCCTGGGCTCACGGCGCATGGTGTTCATCGGCATGACCATCCTGGGGGGCGGCTTTCTCCTCTTAAGCCAGATACGTGAGCTCTGGCAGTTGTATGCCTCTTTCTTCATCATAAGCCTGGGCGCGGCTCTGGGCACCTGGCTACCAATGATGACGGCCCTCAATAGCTGGTTCGTGCGCCAGAAATCCAGGGCCATGGCCCTGGCCATGGAGGGCTTTGCCGTTGGTGGGATAACCCTGGTGCCCATAATTGCCTGGGCCGTAGGGGGCATAGGCACTGAGGACAACCCCGCCCGCTTCGGCTGGAGGGCCGTAGTCATGGGCATCGGCGTAACCATTATACTCCTGGCCTTCCCCATCTCCCGCCTGGTGCGCAACCGCCCAGAGGACTTAGGGCAACGCCCCGATGGCGACACAGCACCCCAGGCTTCGGCCACGGCTGGCCGCCCCGGAGCGCTACAGTTCTCCACAGAAGAGCGCGGCCTCACCTGGCGAGAGGCCATAAGGACCAGGATTTTCTGGCTGATGAGTGTTGGCCATGCCTGCTCCTCCATCGTGATTGTGACGATAATGGTGCACCTGGGCTTCCTGCTGGACGACCGGGGATTCTCCTTGCAGACTATAGGTCTGGTTGTAACCACGTACACGGCCATTAACGCAGTGTTTATACTAGTAGGAGGCTACATGGGAGACCGGATGCCCATACGCCTGGCGGTCTTCGGGTTCTCGGCCCTCCAGTCGGTGGCCGTTGTTGTGCTCGTGTTTGCCCACAGCCTTCCTATGGTCTTCCTCTTTGCGGCGATTCTGGGCATTGGCTTCGGGGGCCGCACTCCCCTGACCACAGCTATGCGGGGCATCTACTTTGGAAGTAAGTCCTTCGCCAGCATCACTGGAATATCTATGGTGCCCATGAACGTCCTGCTGTTCTCCGCACCCCTCTTCGCCGGGTATATGCGCGATATTACAGGGGATTACGATATACCCTTCCTGACAGTTGCGATAGTTAGCTTGTTTGGGTCCTGTCTCTTCCTCCTGCTGGGCCAGCCAAGGCCCCTGTCACCCGCTCCTGGTGGGACATCCCCTTCTCGCGCAGCACAGCCAAGCAAGAGCTAGAGTGTGTGTGGGGCATATGCTGCACCCTGAAGGGTGGGGGGCTTTTCACACACCTTAGTTAGTGGAGAATTAGAGCAGGCGCCGCACAGTCGCGAATATATCCTCGAACATCTCCCTTGTGAGACGCCCGGTCTGCGTGTTCTGCTGGCTGGGATGGTACGATGCGACCAGGGTGATGCCGTTGGGCAGGGCATAGGTAGCACCGTGGCTGAAGTGGGGCCTTGGGGCAGGGAGGTTGTTCCAGGTGGAAGAAAGCTCGTGATAGGCTGCCAGGTAGGTATCAAAGGCGATTTTCCCCAGGGCCACGGCTATGCGCAGCCTCTTGAGCAGGCGCAGCTCTCGCAGAAGGTAGGGCCGACAGGCGAGCATCTCCTCTCGAAGGGGTTTATTAGCTGGTGGAGCGCAGCGCACGGCTGCCGTGATGTACACGTCCTTGAGGGTCAGGCCATCGTTGCGGTGCAGCGAAGTTGGCTGATTGGCAAAGCCGAACTTGTACAGAGTCCCGTACAGTAAGTCCCCGCTGCGGTCTCCTGTGAACATGCGTCCTGTACGGTTTCCGCCGTGGGCCGCCGGGGCCAGGCCGACCAGGAGTACCCGCGCCTCCGGGTCACCAAAGCCAGGCAGAGGTCGTCCCCAGTAATCGTACTCTCGGTACATCCGTCGTTTAGTGCGGGCCACCCACTGCCGGTACTCCACCAGACGCGGGCATCTGGTGCAGGCTATGACCTCTTGATGCAATTCCTCAAAGATGTCCATAGTCTAAAATGGTGCGTGAAGAGTACCCCGCCCTCACACACTCTAATCTATAGGTGGCCTCCTGGTATGCCATGAGGTATTGCGCTCGTAGGCGTGTGCTATCTTCATCACCGTCCCCTCCTCAAAGGGCCGGCCCATTATCTGGAGGCCTATGGGTAGCTCCGGCTCTGAGTGAGTGAAGCCGCATGGCACGGAGATGGCAGGAACGCCAGCCAGGTTGGCGGGGCCAGTGAAGCTTCTGCGCCCGAAGTAGCCTGCCTTCACCTCCTCTTTGCTGGTGATGCCCGCGCTGGTGGGTATCTTTGGGGCGGGGATGGATGAGGTGGGCAGGACCAGCACATCCACCCTTTCCAGCGCTTTCAGCATCTCCCGCCGGAGCAGCGACCTCAGCTTCTGAGCCTTGTAGTACGCCTGGGCCGGCATTATGCTGCCCGCAAGCTGACGGATCTGGATATTGTGGTCGTAGTCCTTCAGCCGCTCCCTTATCCATCGGTGGTGTGCTGAGGCACCTTCCACCTGGGATATGGGAGTGAAGATGACGGAGCTATAGAGGGTCAGGGGTAGGGAGACCTCCTCCACCGAAGCCCCCAACTCGCCCAGGAGGGCGATGGCCTTGATAACAGCATCCTTGATGTCGGGCTCCACCACGTCGCTGTAGACCCGCTCCTTTATCACCCCTACCCTCATGCCCCTGATGTCGCCATCCAGGGCCTGCCTGTAATCTGGGACAGGAGTATTCCAGGTATAGGGGTCTTTGGGGTCGTAGCCAGCGATGGCCTGGAGGGTCATCGCGCAGTCCTCCACCGTCCTGGATATGGGGCCGGCGATGTCCATAGACCAAACCGCGCCCAGCATCCCGTAGCGGCTCACCCTGCCGTAGCTGGGCCTGAGGCCCACCAGACCTGAGAAGGCGGCCGGGCCTCTTATGGAGCCGCCGGTGTCCTCGCCCAGAGACGTAGCGCAGAGAAAGGCGGCGGTGGCTGCTCCAGAGCCGCTGCTGGAGGTGCCCGGGTTCCTGGTCAGGTCCCAGGGGTTGTGGGGCGTGCCGTAGGGATGGTAGAAGGCATCGCCCATAGCAAACTCGCTCATGTTCAGCTTGCCCAGGAGGATAGCCCCCGCCTTTTTCAGGTTGGCTATGACCGTTGCATCCTCGTCGGGGACGAAGTCCTTCAGGATGGTAGAGCCGCCTGTGGTGCGGATGCCCCTGGTCCAGAACTGATCCTTCACGGCCACGGGGACCCCGTGCATGGGCCCCAGGTAGCTACTCCGGGCTATGGCTCGCCCCGCGTGCCTTGCAGCTTCAAGGGCCTCGTCGCGGCAGATGGTGATGTAGGAGTTCAGCTTGCCATCCACCTGGTCAATGCGCTCCAGGTAGGCTTCCACCGCCTCTACAGGGGACACCTCTTTCTTCTGAATGAGCTGGGAAAGCTCGGTGGCCGACAGGAAAGGTATATCCGCTCTTTCCATACCGACTCCTTTCGGGCTTGAGATTAAGGGGGTTTAGCAAAACCACAAAGGCGCGAAGAGCACAAAGAATTTCTTCGTGTCCTTAGTGTCTTCGTGGTGACTTATCTCAGAGACTCTAAGCCGTCGGCTGGGGCGCTGGGGGGCGCATACGAACTGGGTGGGCAGTCCCTTTTCGCTTCTCAATCTCCTCCACACTCCAGAGCTCGGAGTAGGTGAGGGCGCGGGGGCAGTGGCCGTAGGCTTCGTCCACCTCGACGACGATGCCCTGCTGGACGCCCCTGTTGCCATCGGGATTGTACATCTCATTCTCTACCTCGTGACGGTCCAGCTCCTCTCTGCTGACCACTTTCACGCGGCCGTTGACGCGCACCACGTCAGCCAGGCCGGGGATGAAGAAGCACAGGCCCACCTGGGGGTTCTCATCCATGTTCAGGTATGACTGAAAGAGCTTGTTCCCGGCCACATCAGGGACCAGCAGGTGGCGGTCGTCCAGGACCCTCACAAAACCGGGCTTGCCGCCCTTGGGTGAGGCGTCGCACTTCCCATCGCGGCTGCTGGTGGCCATCACCAGAAAGGGCGACTCGGCGATGAACTGCTTAACGGGCGCAGACAGGGAATCTTTCACCTTCGTCATGGCTCTCTCTGTAGGGAACCCGAAGGTCTTGGTGAACTTGTTATCGAAGGTGGCTTCACAATTCTCTAAAGTCGTCATGTATGCCCCTCCTCAATTCTTATTGATACTACCGAAGAATGGACATATTCTACTCCAGGCGTCAGGCTATGGCAACAAACCTGCAAACCTTGACACTCTCCAAGGAGTAATACTATCCTATTTCATAGAGACCGAAGTCCTCTATGTGCAGTCCAAAGGCAGCGGTCATGATCTCTAAACTTGTACAAAAGCCCTCTGTGCCAGGCTTTTTATTTGTTGTATCCCTGGTGGCTCTCCTTGCTTTTCTGGCCTGCCAGCCTAAGAGCAGCACCTCTGGTGAGGTCGGTCTGGTGTGGGAAGCATGGGGCGTCATCAAAGATTCTTATGTAGAAGGGCAAACTCTGGATTCAAAGAAGGTTGTGGGGAATGCCATTGCGAAAATGTTGGGTGCCAGTGGAAAGCCTGCTTACCCCTTTCTAACAGAGCTAGAGAGTGTCAGGGGCCGGCCGCCCAGGGATGTCCCCAAGGAGCTTACTGATGTTTGGAGGTCGTGGGTCCTTTTCAGGGAAAAGTGGCCTGATGTAGAGCTCAGACTGCTGGCAGAGGCGGCCGTTCAAGGCATGCTGGAGGCGCTGAGTGGCGGTTCGGCGGCGCACTTGACCCCTGAAGCTTATGATCGGGCCCAGGAAAGGCTAAGAGGCACCTACCAGGGTATAGGTGCTTTTGCTGTCATCCAGGATGGTAAGTTGCTCCTGTCGCCCATGGAGGACAGCCCTGCACAAAAGGCGGGTCTGAAAGCGGGCGACGTGATACTGGAGGTGAACGGGGAGCCTGTGGCAGCGAAAGGACTCGAGGAGTCGGTGGACCTGGTGCGAGGCCCCGCAGGTACTAAGGTTACCTTGCTCGTAGAGCGAGCTGGAGAAGAGAAGCCCTTAGAGTTCGACGTGATCCGGGGCGACATAGATACAGTATCTGTGAGCCGGCGGCTATTACCCGGCGCTATAGGCTATATTTACATCTCGGATTTCCGAGAAAATACTCCCGACAAGATACTGGATGTTCTGGAGGAGTTGAAGCAGGTGGACACGCTAGCCTTAATCCTGGACCTCAGGGACAACCCAGGCGGCTCCATAGAGGCGGCTCGAAAAGTAGCCAGCCAGTTCCTTTCTGAGGGGCTGTTCATGTACGAGATTGACAGGGAGGGTAACCGCAGGGATTGGCCTATCGAACAGGGCGGCATAGCTATAAAGGAACTACCTATGGTCGTCGTAGTAAACGAGCTTACCAGCAGCGCTGCCGAGGCGGTGGCTGGCGCTCTCCAGGATACCCAGCGGGCCAAAATCCTTGGCACCAGAACTTTTGGCAAAGGCTCAGCCAATGCGTTTATGGTATTGAGCGATGGGTCTGCTATCTATATCCCCGTCTCCCACTGGTATACACCTTTGGGCAGGCTTATACAGGGGGCTGCCATAGCGCCAGATATTGAAGTGTTCCTCACGGCCCAGGACAGGCTTTCCGAGAGAGATTCCCAGCTTCAGGAGGCCTATAACTACCTGGACAATCTATTGCCCCGCTTCCGGTAAAAGTGGGTAGGGGCGGCCGGCCCTACTGCTTGACTCCTTCCGGCTGGGCTTGCCTCTCCGCTTCCTCTCGGCAACTCAGGCAGACATAGCTATCCCCCTGCTCTCGGGCGATCCCTGCGGGGACGTTACGCCTCCTGCCGCATACTGAGCAGGTTATCGTCTCAAGGGGAGTATTTCCAGCCCTGGTTGGCTCCTGTTCATAGCCACGGAAGCCCTGATAATCGGGGTCGAGGCGCTTCATAGCAGAAAAACGCTCCCTATCTTTGCGCCGACTCAAGGTCCACCTCCATGAGTCTGACTGTGCTGTGATGTCACTGACTGCCTATTGGAGTTGCATTTTATGAGATAGCCTCTAGCCTACTCTACCTTTACTGTGGCTCCCGCAGATTCCAGCGCCGCTTTCACTTTGTTGGCTTCGTCCCGGGCTACAGCTTCCTTAACACGCGTGGGCGCGCTTTCCACGAGTTCCTTAGCCTCTCTGAGGCCAAGGGTGGTCACTTCCCTGACTGCTTTGATGACGTTGATCTTGTTAGGACCAATCTCCTGGAGTACCACATTGAACTCGAACTGCTCCTCCTCGGGGGCTGCTGGTGCCGCAGCAGTGGCAGCAGCTACGCTAGGCGCTGTCGCCACTGCCACCGGAGCCGCGGCAGTGATGCCAAACTCAGCTTCCAGGGCCTTCACCAACTCAGCCAGGTCCAGTACCGACATCTGCTTTATCGCCTGAAGAACCTCACTCTTAGTCATGTCTCCTCCTTTTTTAGCTTTCAACGTTGAGCTTTCAGCCTTCAGATGGCCGATCGCTGGCCGCTGATGGCTGACTGCTGATAGCCGTTAGTTGCTCCGCTCTCCGCTGGAGCAGAATCGTCAACGAGACCAGGGGCCTATTCATTACAGCCAGGAGCCTGCTTATGGGCGCTTGCAACTGGCCTATAAGTGTAGCCATCGGTAGCTGGAGTTGGCCCAAAAGCTGGGCCACCAGTTCGCTTCTGGGCGGAAGGCGAGTCAGGGACAAGACTTCCTCTGGCGCCAGAGTGCGCCCCCCATTGGTTATATTGGTGAGCACCGCGCCTCTTATGGCCAGGGTAGAACGATTCACCCTGATATACTCCTCCAGGGCCTTCGCCACCTCAACAGGGTCCTGATAGCCGAAAGCCAGGGCTGTGGGGCCTTGCACGATTTCCTTTATCTGGGGCCTCTGGGCAGAATCGGCGGCCAGGTATGCGAGGGTGTTTTTGACTACCATGTACTCGATTTCTTTCTCTCGCATCCTTTGCCGTAGCTCCGTCATGGTGGTGCCGGGCAGGCCAGTGTAATCAGTTGCCACAGCTATGGTACATCGGCTGAACTTGTCCTTTAACTCCTCCACCAGGTCTATTTTCTGATGCGTGGGCATAGACTCCACTCCTTCGACTGCGCTTCCTTCGGCTATGCTCAGGACAGGTCTAATAAAAATCCCTACGCCGATGGCGCAGGGAGATCTCTTTACCCTGGTCACCGGACCTCCTGTCCTTCCCCTTTTTAGTACATCGGAGGGGCGGTTCAGGCCTGAAAGACAGGCAGATGGCGGAAATGACCAGAGTGAGCGTCCTTATCGCCTCGGCGGGCAGAACTTTTAACCCCTAATACCGCGAGGACCCGCTGTCTACGGCATTCGCTTATTCATATTCTCGGGTTCTTCGAGGTTTTCTATGGTATCAACCCCTCACCCCAGCCCCTCAGAAGGCGCAAGACCACTCCTCCCCAACTAGTGGGAGAGGGGCCGGGAGTGGGCCTACCTCATGCTTCGGATTTCAGCGAGAGAAGACTGGCAACGTCCAGCTTTATGCTGGGACTCATGCTGGTGGTGAGGTAAGCTGATCTGATGAAAGTACCTTTGACGGCGGCGGGCCTGGACCGCATTATCGAGTCCACCAGTGAGGCTATGTTACCTGTGAGCTGCTCCGCAGGGAAGCTGACCTTGCCCACAGGAGAGTGTATAATGGCCGTCCGGTCCATGCGATATTCCAGGCGGCCCTTTTTGGCCTCCTCTATGACCCTTGGCAAGTCTCTGGCCTGGACCATCGTTCCAGTCCTTGGGTTAGGCATAAGCCCACGACGGCCTAATACACGCCCCAGGCGGCCTATCTTGCTCATGACCTCCGGGACCGCAAGGCCCACGTCGAAGTCTGTCCAGCCGCCCTCGACCTGTCGTATCAGGTCATCCTCCCCCACGTAGTCGGCTCCAGCCTGGCGAGCCATATCTGCGGCCTCCCCACTTGCGAACACTAACACCCGGGTTTTCTTACCCAGGCCGTGGGGAAGCACTGTGACACCCCTGACCAGTTGGTCGGCATGGCGAGGGTCTGCACTGGTGCGCAGATGAAGCTCGACGGTCTCGTCGAATTTGGCCGTAGCGATTTCCTTGACGAGGGCGACCGCTTCACTGGAGGTGTACGCCTTCTCCAAGTCTATCTTCTCTTTGAGTCCCTGGTAGCGTCTGCTGTGATTGCCCATCCTCTAATCCTCTACTATGTCTATACCCATGCTGCGTGCGGTGCCCTCGATTATTTTCATGGCTTTGTCAACGGAAGGTGCATTAAGGTCTTTCAGCTTCATCTCGGCGATCTGCCGGATAGAGTCCCGCTTAACGCTGCCAACGGCGGTGCGCCCCGCTTGGGCGCCTCCTTTTTCTATTCCCAGAGCTTTCCGCAGGAGTTCCGAAGCTGGAGGGGTTTTGGTGACGAAGGTAAAAGACCTATCCTCGAATACCATTATCTGTGCCGGTATAATGGTCCCCACCTGAGCGCTGGTGCGTTCGTTATACTCCTTCACGAAGGCCATTATATTGACGCCGTGCTGCCCCAGGGCGGGCCCGACAGGAGGTGCAGGGGTGGCTTTCCCCGCCTGCAACTGGAGCTTGATAACAGCCCGCACTTTCTTAGCCAAAGGTGCCTCCTAAATCCTTTCCACCTGAAGGAAATCCAGCTCTACGGGCGTTTCCCTACCGAAGAAGGAGACTAAGACTCGCATCTTACCTTTACTGGCGTCTATGTCGCTCACGGCACCAATGAAGTCGGCGAAGGGGCCTGCCGCTATGCGCACCATCTGGCCTTTCTGGAACCCCACTGAGACTTTAGGTGGTGCAGATTCGATCTGGTTCAGGATGGCCTCCACTTCCTTGTCTTCCAGGGGTACGGGCTTTGGCCTCCTCTCCTGTTCGTCTTCGGTAGAGACGAAACCTGTCACACCAGGGGTGTTACGCACCGCGTACCAGCTTTCATCGTCTAGGCTCATCTGGATGAGGATGTACCCAGGGAAGACCTTTTTACGCTCGGGCCTGCGTTTGCCCTCTTTCAAGACGATCTCTTCCTCAGTGGGCACTATCACGCGGAATATCTTATGCTGCATATCCAGGCTTTGTATGCGCTGGTCGAGATTCTTCTTTACCCGCTCCTCCTGCCCGGAGTAGGTGTGTATGATATACCAGCGCACGTCCTTTGAGCCTGTCTCTGTAGTCATAGCTCCTCTCCCTCTCGATACACCAGGGGCCCCTGAGCCATCATCCGTTCGTCTGTTTCTCAGTGAAAGACAAATCTGCCGAAGGTTTGGCTGAATGCAGCATCCAGCCCGGCCAGCAGGAACCCCACAGCCGCTGACAAGAGGATCACGATGTAAGTTAGGCGAACCGTCTCCTCACGCGTAGGCCATACACACTTTCGTAGCTCGGCGATGGTCTCCTGGAAAAACTGGACTGGACTGCCCCTGCGTAAGGAGCTGGGTGTGATGATCCGCGAGCTAGGCGCTCTTGTGGAAGGTCTAGCCAACTCCTTACCTCACTTCCCGATGGACCTTATGACCATGGCAACGTGGGCAGTACTTACGTAGCTCAAGACGTTGGGTATCATTCCGACGGTTCTTGGTGCTGGTATAGTTTCGCTCACGGCAATCGGAACATGCCAGCGTTATTATCACTCGCGCCTCTGCACTTTTCCTGGCCATCTTCTACTCCACAATTTTAGTGAAGACCCCTGCGCCGACGGTCCTGCCACCCTCCCGTACGGCGAAGCGGAGGCCCTCCTCCAGCGCTATTGGGTAGATGAGATTGATCTTCATCGTGATGTTATCTCCAGGTATCACCATCTCAGTCCCCTCGGGGAGCTCTATCTCTCCGGTGACGTCTGAAGTCCTGATGTAGAACTGCGGCTTGTAGCCATTGAAGAAGGGAGTATGACGACCGCCTTCTTCCCTGCTAAGGACATACACCTCGGCCTCAGCGGAGCTGTGAGGCTGGATGCTGCCGGGCCTGGCAAGCACTTGACCACGCTCCACATCCTCACGCTCTACGCCTCTGAGGAGGACTCCTACAGCATCCCCGGCCTCGGTGGCATCCAGCGTCTTATGGAACATCTCCAGGCCTGTGGCTACGGTCTTCCTTACCTCTCCAAACCCCACGATTTCTACTTCCTCTCCCACCTTCAGGAGACCCCGCTCCACCCGGCCTGTAACCACAGTGCCACGTCCTTTGATGCCAAAGACGTCCTCGATGGGCATAAGGAAGGACCGGTCGGTGATACGCACCGGGACTGGGATGCGCTCATCTACAACATCCATCAGGTTCCAGACTTTGCCGCACCACTCGCACTCCCTCTTGCCACAGCCACACTCGAGGGCTTTCAAGGCGCTGACACGTACTACTGGGGTATCATCTCCTGGAAAATCGTACTTATTGAGGAGGTCCCTCACCTCCAGTTCCACCAGTTCCAGTAGCTCGGGGTCATCCATAGCATCCACTTTGTTGAGAGCTACCACGATTTGTGGCACCTCCACTTGCCGCGCCAGGAGTATGTGCTCTCTGGTCTGGGGCATGGGGCCGTCGGGGGCGCTGACGACCAGGACCGCGCCGTCCATCTGGGCTGCGCCGGTTATCATGTTTTTGATGTAGTCGGCGTGGCCTGGGCAGTCCACGTGGGCATAATGGCGTGCTTCTGTTTCGTACTCGATGTGAGAGATAGCTATGGTTAGCCCTCGCGCCTTCTCCTCAGGGGCACTGTTTATGCTATCGTAAGCTGTGTAGAAAGTGCCGGTCTCCGCGGCCTCCAGGACCTTGGTTATGGCAGCAGTAAGTGTCGTCTTGCCGTGGGCTACATGACCTATGGTGCCCACATTTAAGTGGGGCTTGTTTCTGGCAAATCTCTGTTTCGCCATCTGGATTCCTCCCTTTGCTTATGCTGGAGCCCACAGGCGGGATCGAACCGCCGACCCCGTTCTTACCAAGAACGTGCTCTACCTCTGAGCTATGTGGGCCCTCTTCTTCTTTATTTGGAATGTTTCGGTCGCGGTGGAGGGGGTAGGATTTGAACCTACGAAGCCCTTCCGGGCGCCAGATTTACAGTCTGGTGGCTTAAGCCGCTCACCCACCCCTCCATCTCGTTAACAGTTTAACACACTTCCTATTTTGAGCCAATATTTGCCTAGTCTAAAAAATCCGGAATAGGCATAGGTTGATGATGTGCCTTGATGAGGTCAGAGAGCCCCAGAGGGGACTCGAACCCACCAACCTACCGATTACAAATCGGTTGCGCTACCATTGCGCCACTGGGGCGTTTCACCGCTACTCATGTAAGTCAGAACGTGGCTCCAGTAGACCGGAGCCACGCACAGGTATACGCCTGTCATTCACTAGTATATGGAGCACGGATAGAAAAGTCAATATAGCGTAAGCTATCTTTAGCGGCTATCTTTTCTCTCCTCAGATTTGCACATCTGTTATAATTTTAGCGGCCCCATGGTCCCATAGTAAAAGGGATGTTTTCATGAGCGTTTCTTTTCTAAGAGCTTCGATTATCGTGTTGGCGATACTCTCTTCACCAGCCCTGACGGTGGCCTGTAGCCGGTCTCGAGCTACGCCGACGCTCGAACAGGCTCCCACACCAGCTCCTGCTCTCACTCTGGTTCCCACTTCTACCTCTACACCAACCCTAGAGCCATCTGCCATCCCTACATTAGCGCCTATTCCCGCTCCCGGGCTAATCCCAGAGGCCGAGAAGCATCACAACTCTGCTGTGGAGCTTCAGAGACAGGGTCGCATGGAAGAGGCCATAGCTGAATACGATGAGGCCATCCGCCTCAACCCACAGGATGCCGATGCCTACTACAACCGGGGCAATGCCTACTCAGACCTGGGCCAGCCCCAGCAGGCCATCCAGGACTACGACCAGGCCATCCGCCTCGAACCTAAGGCCGCCAAGGCCTATAACAACCGGGGCCTGGCCTACTCAGACCTGGGCCAGCCCCAGCAAGCCATCCAGGACTACGACCGGGCCATCCGCCTCAACCCACAGCTTACCTTGGCCTACAACAACCGGGGCCTGGCCTACTCAGACCTGGGCCAGCCCCAGCAGGCCATCCAGGACTACGATCGGGCTATCCGCCTCGACCCGCAGCTTACCCTGGCCTACTACAACCGGGGCAACGCCTACCGTGAACTGGGCGAGCATGAACGGGCCATAGAGGACTACGACCTGGCTGTCCACCTCAACCCTCAGCTCGCCCCGGCCTACTACAACCGAGGCAACGCTTACTCAGACCTGGGCCAGCCCCAGCGGGCTATTGAGGACTACGACCAGGCCATCCGCGCCAACCCTCAGCTTACTCAGGCCTACGCCGGCCGTGCGTTAGCCTACACCATCCTGGGGGATGACATAAAAGCTGGGCAGGCAGTTGAACAGGCGATAGAGCTGGGGTTTGACCAGGCCATCCTGGAGCGACTCATCGAGGAGCTAAAGAAGCAGCGCTAGCCAAATCCCCCCTAGCCCCCCTTTTAATACACTTTAACAACTTGATTGGACAAAATGCTTTTCACCCTCACCTTAATCCT
>CAYWGG010000034.1:0-16646 GCA_964457285.1 uncultured Dehalococcoidia bacterium | reverse complement strand
AGTGGTAGCACAGGGGACTTTGGATCCCCTGACCCTGGTTCGAATCCAGGCCGGGCAGCCACTCAGATATGATCTCTTAGTCTGTCTGCCCAACGGGTTTCGTACTTGACCCCCCACATCAGATATGTTAAAGTTCTCATGGGCCAGGTAGACTAGGTGACCGCTGCTCCGATAGTCCAGTCCTGAGCGCAGCCGAAGGCTGAGCCTGGTCGAAGGGTCGGAGGAGAGGAAAGTCCGGGCTCCACCGGGCAGGGTGCTGGGTAACGCCCAGGCACCTTAATGGTGTCCGTCCTGCGCATAGCCGAAGGATATGTCACCATCAGGGTGACGGAAAGTGGCACAGAAACTACACTGCCAGCAGTCTTGGGTCAGCTAGATGTAGTGAATAGATATAATCATAGAGGTGTTTTCCAAGGTGCTGGTAAGGGTGAAAACGTGCGGTAAGAGCGCACGGCTGGCCGTGGCGACACGGCAGCGGCTAAACCCCACCCGGAGCAAGGCCGAATAGGGGGACTCTGGGCGCCCGGCCCGTCCCCGGGTTGGCTGCTTGAGTCCGGCGGCAACGCCGGACCTAGAGAGATGGTCGCCGTCCTGAAGGCCATTATAAAAGCCCTATATCTGGGCTACAAAATGGCCGTCTCAGGATACAGAACCCGGCTTACAGGTCTGCCTGGCCCCATCAACATCAGACTGCTGAAAAGGGTTTCTAATGACACTTGATTTCTCAAAACTAAACGAGGTTATCAGAGTCCTGAATTTGCGTTGGGAAGCAGCAGAAACGAGTGTCTCAAATCTTGACCGTGAACAGAAGGAGGCACGTCTAGGTGCTTTACTTACACTAGAGCAACTGGCTGAGTACAAGACTACTATGAGGCTGACTCGTGGAGTAGGGGGGCCAGGCCCTTCATATCCCCCTGCTATGGACTGGCGATCTCATCAGGGATACAACTGGACGACTCCTGTGAGGGATCAAGGAGCCTGTGGCGCCTGTGTCTCTTTTGCGGTCATAGGTGCTATGGAACCAGTTTATAGGTACTCTCAAGGACAGCCAAACCTCACAATTGACCTATCCGAGGCTTTCCTCTTCTTCTGCGGGGGAGGAAACTGCGAGACAGGTTGGTATATTCCTCCGGCACTCAACTTTGCGAAGACTACTGGCGTAACAGATGAGAATTGTTTTCCCTACCCGAGTCCTGCACATCAAGAATCTTGCGATCGAAGATGCCACGATTGGTCTAACCGATCTTATAAAATTATAAGCTGGCAAGCACTCTCACAGTCAGACCAAATGAAAGCCTCGATTAGCAGCAAAGGTCCCGTAATCACTCAAATGGAGACTTATGACGATTTTTACCATTATCGTAGCGGGGTATATGCGCACGCAACAGGTGATTTCCTTGGCCACCATGCCATAACGGTAGTTGGTTATGACGACAATCAGAACTACTGGATCTGCAAGAATAGCTGGGGAATAGGATGGGGTGAAGGGGGTTGGTTTAGGATACAGTATGGTGAGTGTGGAATTGCTACCAAGTTTCCTATGTATACTATAGAGTTCTAGGGATGCAAGAGGAAGTGAAGCTCATCAGAGTTGGCGAACGATTTGAAGTCATTTTGCCTGCTAACCCGACTACGGGTTACTTATGGCATGAGTCTTTTGATATCAGTTTGCTGGCTTTAGTCGAGAAGAAGTTCCACCTATCATCCGATAGAGTAGGAGCTGGTGGTGAACAAATCTTCGTTTTTGGAGCAATAGAGCCAGGAGAGACGCTGATAAAATTACGTTATAAACGGCCTTGGGAGAGCATCCCACTAACTGAGAAGAACATAGCCGTTAAAATCACGTAGATTCCACAGGAGCTTGAACCTATGAGCATGAGAGAAGAGGGCTGTGCCGCGGTAATAGATGGCCTGGAGAAGATAGGTCTGGACTTCCTTATCCACATTCCCGATAGCTACGGCGCTCCGGTGGTCAAGCACTTCCAGGACCACTCCGCCGTCAGGTGTTTTTCTGTAGCCAGAGAGGAGGAGGGGATAGGTATAGCTGCTGGGCTGGCCCTGGGTGGGAAGAAGGGTGTCCTTTTCTACCAGGATGTGGGCCTGGGCAACTCTATGGTAGCCCTTACTACCTTCGCTATGTCCTACCACATGCCTATGCTCATACTCGCCATACGCAGGGGTGGGTTTGGGGAGTTCAACTCCGCGGTCCATACCTTCTCTGAGCACGCCATCAGAATGGTTGAGTCCATGAACATCAAGGCCTTCGTCCTCGACTACCGCGTCCCCGTAGCCCAGTGGCCGCAGGCGATCCTGCGCGCCCACGAATACATCCACCTCACACACCGACCTGTGGTTGTCTTCCTCAACCTGAAAGAATAGGGCCTGCCTTAAGCGGAGCCAGATTAGGTGGTTGTATGTTGGCCCAGAGAATAGATGCGCTTGAGACTATCTCCAGAGAGTTTCCCTATGACCCCGTGGTCTTCACCTGCGGGGCCACCTCCCGGGAGATGGCCCACATAGACAGGAGGCCGAACCACCTCTATGTGGTGGACTCCATGGGACTGGTAAGCTCCATCGTCCTTGGACTTTCCCTGTCCCTGGATGAGGCCCCCATCAACCGCTGTGTTGGTGTGGAGGGCGACGGCGGGATGCTCATGAACATGAACGCCCTGAGCACCATCGGCTATTTGCAGCCCCGGAAACTGCTCCTCATAGTGCTGGACAACGAGTCCTACGCCTCTACAGGGGGCCAGCCCACATTTACTGATAAGCTAGACCTGGCCGCCATTGCAGAATCCTGCGGGCTCAAGACCTGGAAGGCTGAGGATGTTCCAGGGCTGAGGAAAGCCCTGGCCTCTGCCGTCGAGGTAGACGGCCCCGGCTTCATTCACATGAAGATAGCCCCAGGCAATACCAGCGTTCCCTTGCTCCTAGACGACCCGGTAACCCTGGGATACGGCTTTTCTATGTGGCTGAAGACGCGCCTGGCGGGCTAAGGCCCTCGCCCCTGCCCCTCGGCCCTCAACCCGACCTTCGGTCACCCTTCTCCCACTGGTGGGAGAAGGGAAAGGGATGAGGGCTTTGGGAGAGGGGATGGGGGTGAGGGTAGCAAGTAAGTAAGGAGGTCTCGCCTACCGGATGTATATAGACATGCATAGCCATTCCGTCTCCTCCGATGACTCGCGCGCCACAGTGGAGCAGTACCTCAAATGGATACAGGTGCTCAGGAAGCGGGGCCACACCATAGACGCCATCGTCCTCACGGAGCACCGCAAGTACGATAGGGATGTGGACTACACTGCCCTGGGCCAAGAATATGGCGTGCTGGTGCTGAAGGGCTCCGAGCTGGATACCCGTTATGGGCATTTTCTGGTCTACGGCGTAAACGACAGGTTGCTCAAGGCCGTTGACTTCTCCGACGTGACTATGGACTCACTTCAGCTCATGAAGGAGGCCAGGGAGCACGGGGCGATAGCTATCCCAGCACACCCGGGCAGGCCGGGTATAGGGCTCTGTAAGTTCATAGATGATGGCGTCTCTTTCCCTGACGTACATATCGCAGAAACCCTGAACGGTGGGAGCCGCGCGGGGGAGAACGAGAGGGCCTTGCATCTGGCCCAGGACCGACGATACCAGGGAATCGGAGGCAGCGACGCCCATCTGGTCAGCTCCATCGGCACGTGCCTAACCTGGTTCAAAACCGATGGCAAGGCAAGGATACGCAACGAGCGGGAGCTGGTAGAGGCCCTTCTCTCTTGTGACTACGCTCCCGTCAGGCTGGAGGAGACCAGGAACGGCGATCCAGGGCAAAGGTAAAACATGCTACAATCCGAAGGAGGCAGTTAGTGGTACTGGAGCTAGAGTATGACCGGTCCCTCCTGGGTAAAGAGCACCAGGCAGGGCCCTTTGAGGTGACCGAGGAGTTGGTCCGTAGCTTTTGCAGCGCCATCGGTGAGACCAACCCTCTCTACACCGATAAGGACGCAGCCAGGAAAGCGGGGTATCAGAGCGTGCTTGCGCCGCCTACCCTATGTCCCATCTTTATCCGAGGAGAGTCCATACCGGACATCAAGCTAAAATTCGGGAAGCTGCGCTTCCATGCCGGGCAGATGGTCAAGCCCCTGGCACCCATCCTGGCCGGGGACACGCTGATGGCCTCCTCCCATCTCAAGGAGGTGTACCCTAAGACGGGCCGTTCAGGCACGATGGTCTTCATCGTGTGGGAGACCACCTTCACCAACCAGAGGGGCGATAAGGTGGCAGAGGTGCAGGAGTCTTACGCGACGAGAGAGTAGGCCATGATGCAAGGTAAGTTGTATTACTACGGTGACGTGGAGCTTGGCGACGAGATTGGCCCCCTGAAGAAGGACATCACCGATGAGGCGGTGGCGGCCTTCTGCAAGGTCTGGGGCAACCCCACGCCCAACCGATTCACCAGTGACGCCGAAGCAAAGAAGGCGCGGCTGCCCGGCCCCATAGTCCCAGGGATCATGAGCATGGCCCTGATGGCCCAGCTTTTCACCCATTGGTCACCAAATGCCTCCCTGAAGCACCTGGATCTGGTGTTCAGGCAGCCGGTGACCCACAAGCCGGTGGTCATCGCCGCCGTGGTGACCGACAAGCGCGAGGAGAATGGGGAATATCTGGTAGAGTGCGATGTGTATATGTCCAACGAGGAGAGCGGCCGTCTTGTAGGGGGGAAGGCCATAATCTCGCTTCCCAACCGCCAGAATCCCTAGCTGTCAGCCATCAGCTATCAACTTGGCGCTGAAATCTTACGGCTTATAGCTGGTTTCTGAAGCTAGTGAACCTCTAGTTTCGGAGGTGAGTTCCGCCAATGAGTATAAAAGGCATCCGTCAGGTCGCAGTGATGGTCAATGACTTGCAGGACGCGGTGGGCCTTTATGATCGTGTCCTGGGCATGAAGGTCTGCTACTCCGAGGACCTGTCTGAGTACGGGCTCCGCAACGCCGTGCTGCCCGCTGGCGGAGGGACCTTCGTTGAGCTTCTCCAGCCCACCGACCCCCAATCGGCCGGGGCCCGCTTCCTCCAGCGAAGGGGCGAGGGTATGTATCTGCTCATCTTCGAGACCGAGAACCATGATGCCCTGCTGGCCCAGTTGAAGGAGGAAGGCGTGAGGATAACCCAGGAGGTGGACCGTCCAGGGCACCGCAGTGCCTTCATCCACCCCGGCTCTATGAACGGCGTTTTCATGGAGCTTATCGAGGCTTCCGGAGGGCCTAACCCCTGGCCTGCTGCGGGAGAGGACTGGCTTACTACAGCATGGAGCCCTCTGACCAATCAGATACGCCAGGTGGCTGTGCTGGTGCGCGACCTGGATACGGCCATCCCCAGGTGGGAGGAGGTCTTTCACCCGCTGAAGTTCACCCGGCGGTTCCCCGTCTCCTTCACCGACCTAGAGATCGCTGTGATGCCCCTGGGAGACAAAAATACGTTTATCGAGTTGGCCCAGCCCACCAGCCCTGGCGGCTCCTCCGCCCGCTACCTGGAACGACACGGAGAAGGGTTGTACCTGCTGATATTCCAGGTGGAGGACTGCGCTACGGCCGAGGCCCATCTGCGGGAGTGCGGCGTCCAGATAACGACCCCCGCTCAGACCCCCGGCTACGTTGCTCACGGATTCACCAGCGTCTGGATACACCCCCGCGCCATGAAGGGCGTGTTCACCCAGCTATCCCAGGTGCTAAGCAAGGACAATCCCTGGCCTCCTGCGGGAGAGGACTGGTACAGATAAGCTCTCAGCAGTCGGCGGTCAGCTTTCAGTATGATACCGATAGCTGATTGCTGACTGCTGATGGCTGACTGAGAGAGACACTTTGCCCAGAAACGTTGTATCCGGTATGTTGCGTGGGGGCCTATACACCCGTGTGGTGGGGAGGCGGATCATCTACTTCCAGCGACTTTCCTCTACCATGGACGAGGCGGCGCGCCTGGCCCAGGATGGTACGGAAGATGGCACCGTCGTCCTGGCAGAGGAGCAGACGGCCGGGCGGGGTCGCTTCCAACGAGTGTGGGTATCCCAGGCCGGGGACCTTCACATGTCCATCGTGCTCAGACCCCCGATTCAGGCTCTCCCATACCTCAGTATTCTATCGGGCGTGGCGGTAGTCCGGGCTATAAGGAAGACCACGGGGCTAAGACCCACCATCAAGTGGCCCAACGACGTGAGAATGGGTGGCAAAAAGGTCTCTGGCATCTTGATCGAGAATGCCCTCCAGGGAGATAGCGTACGATATGCTATAGTGGGGATCGGTGTAAACATAGCCCTTGACCCCTCTACTGTAGATAGCATCGCCCATATAGCCACCAGTCTGAACGTAGAGGCAGGCAAGGCCGTTGACCCCGAGGTGGTTCTAAGGCATCTGCTCCAAGAGCTGGACAGCCTCTACGTGCCCCTTCGGCAGCCCTCACACCAGGCCCCTCTCCTAAATCCCCCCAACCCCCCTTTGGCAAAGGGGGGCGAGGGGGGATTTCCGGAGGCCAGGGTGAGAGTGGCAATGGAAGAATGGCGAGGACTTCTGGAGACGCTGGGAAAGCGTGTGGTAGTGCGATGGCATGACGAGGTGTACACAGGCTACGCCGAGGGCGTGGATGAGATAGGAAACCTCCTGCTACGGCTTGAGGACGGCACGCTGGCGACCCTCCCCGCTGGGGAGGTCACATCACAGATGTCAGCTATCAATGGTCAGTTGAAAGCTGATGGGGGGTAGGTAAAAATGCTGGAGCTGCTTAGCCTGGATGGCAAAGTAATCATCGTCACCGGAGGCGGCACCGGGTTGGGCAGGGCTATGGTGCGCTCTCTTGCCAGGGCCGGGGCCGACATAGTCATTGCAGCCCGCAGGCAAGGCCCCATTGACGAGGCTGCTGCTGAGGTGGAAGAGCAGGGCGGAAAGGCCCTGGCTATCTCTACCGATGTCAGCGACTCCAGCCAGGTGAACCGAATGGTGGTGCTTACCCTGGAGAGGTTTGGCAAGATAGACGTGTTGATAAACAACGCAGGCAGGACCTCGGAGAACGTCCACGCCGCCATCTGGGAGATAACCGATGAAGACTGGCGCGCGGGCATAGATACGAACCTGAGTAGCGCCTTTTACTGTGCGCGGGCGGTGTCCAAACACATGGTGGACCGGGGCAGCGGGAAGATTATCAACGTGGCCTCCGGCTTTGGCCTGCGCGGCGGGCGGGATATATATACATACACGTGCGGCAAGGGAGGCATGATACAGCTCACGCGCACCCTGGCCTTCAGCCTTGGCCGCTACGGTGTCACGGCCAATACCATCGTGCCGGGGTTCATACCGGTCAGGGGCGTCGAATCCATGCGTGAGAGCCTGGCCCGGTCCGGAGATGTGATACCCATCGGCAGGCTGGGGATGCCTGAAGATATTGGCCCCATCGCCGTCTTCCTGGCCTCTGACGCTTCCAACTACATGAACGGTGAGATGATCACCCTTGATGGCGGTGGTCTGGCCGGCGGACTTGCTCCCACAGGCTATGCACCAGAAATACCCCTTGGGCTTTGATGACGCTACCTGTTTACGTCTTCTCTGAATCTGGCGTCGCTTGAGAATAGAGGAGGCCAAATTGTCCGTCCTTGAAGAATTCAGGTTGACCAACAAAGTGGCCATAGTCGCCGGTGACGGCACCCTTGAGCAAAATATCTTCACTCCCTACCTGGCCGAGGTACTGGCAGAGGCGGGGGCCAGGGTGTTTGTCGTAGCCAGAAGGCATGAGTCTGTGGAGGAGGCGGTGCGGAGGGCGAGGGCGCAGGGGGCGGAGTCCTACGGGACCCTTTGCGATTGCACCCGTGAGGACTATGTGGAGATGGCGGTGGCGGATGCCCTGGACCACTTTGGCCGCGTGGACATTCTGGTGAACAACTTCCGCACCGAGCTGGCCAAACCCTTTGACCAGGTCACTCTTGCTGAGTTTGAGGCAGTCATGGACAGGAATGCAAAGTCGGTCTTCCTGATGTGCCAGGCTTTTGGCAAGAGGATGCTGCAAGGTGGCGGTGGGCGCATAGTTAACATAATATCTGAGCTGGCCGAGAGGGGCCTGGGGAACTCGGCGGCCTACTGCGCCAGCCAGGGAGCAGTGCTCCAGCTAACCAGGGCCCTTGCTCTTGAGTGGGGTAGGCGTAATATACGAGTCAACGCCATCGGCACCGGGTGGTACAGCGCCGAGGAGTTGCCCCCAGAGGAGGCCCAGAACGAGCTTCTGGTGCGTTACATACCCCTACGCCGAAGGGGACACCCCAGGGACATGGCTCCTCTGCTGGTCTACCTGGCCTCCGACGCCTGCGACTATACCACCGGCCAGCCCATCTATATAGACGGTGGCCTCATGGCCCGTCCTTGAACGGTGGTTAGATAAACTCGCCACAAGTGCTATACTGATTGCCACGAACCGTAGCAGGGGCAGGTTTCAAACCTGCCTTTACACTGGAGGGAGGACTATGACCAGAGTCCTGGTAATTCAAGGTGCAGGAATGAATATGCGAGGCAAGTCCCAGGTTGAGATCTTCGGCAAGACTACCCTGGACCAGATTAACGAGCAGATCAGGGGCTATGCCGAGAGCCTGGGTGTGGATGTGGAGATGTTCCATTCCAATAGCGAAGGCGAGGTCGTCAACGCCCTCTACGACGCCCACGACCGCGACATAGCTGCGGCGCTGATTAACCCTGCTGGTTTCACCACCAACACGGGGCCGCTCAGGAACGCCATTACCCAGGTGCGCTTTCCTGTCATCGAGGTCCACGCCTCCAACCCTACATCCCGTGGCGTGGTCTCGAGCATTCAGCCGGTGTGCAAGGGCTCCGTCTATGGCTTTGGGGTCTATGGATATTATCTGGCCCTGGAGGCGGTGAAGCACATCACAACTAGCTGAGGGACTCGGCAACCAGGGTATAGTCTTCCAGGCGGGGCAGGAGTAGAGGCAGGCTAACCCCGGCCTCACGATACTCGGCGATGCGTTCTTTGCACCGAGCGGCGTCTCCTACCAGGTAGAAAGACTCCACCATATCGTCATCTATGAGGCCGACGGCGTCTTTTCCGCCATCTTTCTCCGTCGACGCCCGGAGGCGTCCCAGAATTGAGGAGTCGAACCCGCCCTTCTCCAGCAGAATCTCGCCTACCTGTGGCTCCGCCAGGAGCCGCACGATTCGCTGCTTCAGGCTCGGCCATATGCTCTCCGGATCGTCGGTGAGCCGCACCGTCAACATACAGGCTACATCAACAGAGCTGGGGTCTCGGCCTGCCTCCTTCGCAGTCTTCCTCACCTCTTCCACGGCATATCTCACATAGCCCGTCGGGGTGTAAGCGTTGAGCAAGACGCCATCGGCGATGGCGCCGGCCAGCCGCAGGGCCTTTGGGCCTATGGCCGCCAGGTAGATGGGGAGCCTTTTCTGGACGGGCTTGATGGCCAGGCGAGCATCTTTCAGCCTGAACCGTCCCTCGGTTGAGGTGACCCTTTCTCCTGAGAGGAGGGCCCGGATGATGGCGACCGCCTCCTCTAGTGTAGGGAGGGGGTCGCTATAGGGTATGCCCATCCTGCCACGGACCACAGACCTTTCGCTCCGTCCGAGGCCAAGCAGGAATCGGCCGCCGCCGACGCGGTCCAGGGTGGCGCTTGCCATCGCCAGGAGGGCAGGGTTCCTGGTGTAGGGATTTGCCACACCCACGCCCAGCTTGATGTCCTGGGTCACCCCTGCCAGGAAGCCCAGCAGGGAGAAGGTCTCTTCGTGAAAATACCTCTCGGTGACCCACAGGGACTCGTACCCCGCCCTTTCAGCCAGTCGTCCGTAATCTTTTAGCTCTGCCCCGTTTTCGATGCCGTGGTAGAGAACCATGCCGAGCCGTGCCATAGAGTTCCTCCCATTGGCCTAAGACTTCAGCTCCTGGATGATCTTCTTCAGCGCTTCCTGGTCGCCTGAGCGTGATACCTCTATATGGAAAATCACCTCGTCCAGGACATCCCCGTACCGCTCCTTCACCTTCCAGGCCACCTCATCGTACTCGCCCATGATGGCGAAGGTGTCCAGCATATCATCGCTGACCTGCCTCCCCATCTCGTTCCACTCACCCTTCAGGGACATCTCACGGAGCCTCTGGCCCACTTCCTGGAAGCCGTGGGCCTCCAGCACTGGAAAGTAAGCGCTGGTGGAGCCATAGAACGCTATCTGACGCCTCACTGCCTCTTTCTGTGCCTCAATGCTTTGTCTGTCGGGCCCGGTAATAATGAAGCCCCCTCCACTGACCTTGATCTCCTTCAGGCTGCGGCCTGCCCTCTGGGCGCCCTTTGCCACGTTCGGCATGATGACCTCTCTGAGGTACTTGGGCGAGTTCAGAGGATGGAGCGCCAGGCCGTCGCACACCCCTCCAGCTACACGGCAGTTATAGGGGTTAACCGCGCTTATGTACACCGGAGGCTTCGGGTAAGGGCCGGAGCCAGGGCTGAAGAAGGGAGTCATTAGGGTAAAGGTGTAGAACTGGCCCTGGAAGTCCAGCTTCTTCCCTTCCTGCCAGTTGTCCCAGATGGCATGTAGCGCCTGGATGTACTCCCGCAGGCGGCGGCCTGGCGATACCCAATGAACAGAGAAGCGGCGCTCGTTGTGGCCCCTCACCTGAGTGCCCAGGCCCAGGCGGAAACGGCCTCGGGAGAAGTCCTGGAGGTCTCTGGCCGCATAGGCTACCACCATAGGGGAGCGCGGGAAGGCGATGGCCACCCGGGTTTCCAACGTTACGTGAGATGTGCTGGTAGCAGCCAGCAGAAGGGGGAAGAAGGGATCGTGGGACGTCTCGTTAGAAGCGAGGCCATCGTAGCCCATAGCCTCGGCCCAGCGGGCCTCTTCTGGTATATTTGCGAGGTCCCTGGTGTTAAGGTTGTAAATAACCCTCATGCCCATTGTGGAGACTCCTCTGAAAACCCAACCTCTGGATACACCGAGATGACGGAACGGGGGTGCAGCATGCTGTGCCCCTACTGAGCTGTTGTGCCTCCGTCAATCACCAGCTCTGAGCCTGTGACAAAGGAAGACTCATCGGAGGCCAGGTAAAGGACGCCGTAGGCGATGTCTTCTACCGTTCCCATCCTGCCCAGAGGGATGCGCCGTAGCCGCTCCTGGCGGCTTGCCGGTTCGGCCAGGGAGTCCTGGACCATAGGGGTGTCAATGAGGCCAGGGTGGACGGAGTTACACCTTATCTTGTCTCTGGCATGCTGAATGGCCGTCACTTTGGTGAAGAGACGGACCGCCCCTTTGGTAGCAGTGTAAGCGGCGGAGCCGTAAGGGCTGCCCACGAGGCCCGCCACAGAGGAGATGTTCACAATGGAGCCTCCCCCAGCCCGCCTCATGGCAGGGATGGCATGTTTAGTGCCCAAAAACACTCCTTTGGCGTTAACTGCCATGATGCGGTCCCATTCCTCTTCGCTGGTGTCTTCTATGCCCTTGCGTATGAGAATCCCGGCGTTATTGACCAGGACATCTAGCCTCCCATATTTGTTGACGGCAGTGGCTACGGCGGTGCGCCAGTCTGCCGCCCTGGTCACGTCCAGGTGAACGTAGGTAGCCTCTCCACCCAGCTCTCTTATCTGCTCTTCTACCTTCCCCCCATCCTCATCCAGCACGTCTCCAAACACCACTTTTGAGCCTTCCTGGGCAAAGAGCCTGGCTTCAGCAGCGCCCTGACCTCGTGCGCCGCCGCTGATAAGCGCTACTTTCCCATCTAACCTTCCCATTGGCACCTCCTTAAAGTGACTCCCACAGTGAGTCCTCATCCCCTGAATTTTACCTGATGGTTACGGGGCTGTACATATGAAGGGTTCATCTCATCGAGAAGACCCCGGACCCTCGTACCAACCTACTATGCGGGGGGTAATGCTGGTGTTATAATGCCTCCAGATTTGGCAAAGGAGGTACAAGATGCCCCTTGATCCGCAAGTAAAGGTCTTCCTCGATCAGATGGCTGGCTGGCGCGCTAGTGTGGCAAACCTGCCAGCCCCAGAAAGACGCGCCGCCTGGAAAACCCGCCCGACGGCGGTAGGTCCAGCCGTGTACAAGACCGAGGACCGGTTGATCCCTGGGCCAGCAGGTGCAATCCCAGTCCGTATCTATACTCCCCCTGGCACTGGGCCGTTCCCGGCCCTAGTCTGGTTCCACGGCGGCGGCTGGGTTATAGGAGACATAGAGATGGCCGATGGCACGGCTCGGCACCTGTGTTTAGGTGCGGAGTGCGTGGTCATTTCGGTAGACTATCGGCTGGCGCCAGAAAACAAATTTCCTGCTGCCCCTGAGGACTGCTTTGCAGCAACAAAATGGGCTGAAAAGAACGCCTATTTATTCGACATAGACGCGCGCCGCATTGCCGTTGGTGGCGACTCCGCTGGTGGAAACCTCGCCGCAGCGGTCTCCCTTATGGCGCGGGACAGGGGAGGACCCTCACTGGCCTTTCAAGTCCTGGTATATCCAGTTACAGAGCGCAACTACACCAGGAAATCGTACCAGGAGAATGCCTCAGGCTATGGGCTGAGTAAGGAGGACATCGTCTGGTACTGGGAGCAGTACCTTCGGGCCGACGAGGATGCCAACAACCTATACGCTGCACCTCTGAAAGCCAGAGACTTGAGGGGCTTGCCTCCAGCACTGGTCATCACGGCAGAATATGACCCCCTCCGCGATGAGGGGGCCGCCTACGCTGCACGCCTGAAGGAGGCGGGGGTGCCCACCGCCTACAAGTGCTATGATGGGGTCATCCACGGCTTCTTTGGACAGTGGGCCATGCTGGACAAAGCTAAGGCGGCCGTACAGCAGGCGTGCTCCGCTCTCAAGGCAGCCTTCGCCGCACAGATGGCAGCCAGGCGATAGATAAAGGACGGCCCCGAGTTCGCCGCACCAGCGACTATCTCGGGGCACACACTCATTCTCTTCTATGTGGGCGGCCTCATGGTATGCCAGGGAGTGTTCCGCTCGTAGGCGTGGGCCACCTTCAGGACTGTCGCGTCGCCGCTGGGGCGGCCTCCTATCTGGAGCCCGATGGGCAGGCCCTGGGAGCTGAACCCGCAGGGTATCGAGATAGCCGGAGCGTTGGCTAGGTTGAAGGTAAAGGTAAGGAGGTACGTCCTGCGCATAAGCAGCGTCCTGTTGTAGTTCTCTATGTCCTGGGCAGGCTTCCCTATGGTGGGCAGCACCAGGACATCGTACCTTTCCAGCGCCTCAAGGACCTGCTGCCTCAGCAGGCTCCTCAGCTTCTGGGCCTTGTAGTAGGCCTGGGCCGGCATGACGCTACCTGTGAGAAGCCCTACCCGGTTGCCAAAGGTGTAGTCCTGCAAGCGGTCCTTGATCCACTCGCGGTGGGTCGAGGCGGGCTCCACCATCAAGGATGCCAGCGAGATTATCCTGGCGTGTCTGGTTAGAGGGATGGAGACCTCCTCTACAGACGCTCCCAGCTCACCCAGCACTGAAGTCGCTCTCAGAACGGCTTCCCTCACCTCGGTGTCCACTGCCTCGTCTTCTGTCTGTTCCCTGACCAGCCCTACACGGACGCCCCTTATATCGCCATCAAGGGCTCGCCTGTAGTCGGGCACCGGAGCGTTCCAGGTATAGAAGTCTTTAGGGTCGTGGCCTGCAATAGCTTGCAGGGTGATGGCCGCATCCTCCACAGTCCTGGATATAGGGCCGATGGTGTCCATAGACCAGACGCCACCCATGAGCCCGTAGCGGCTCACCAGACCCCAACTGGGCCTCAGCCCCACTACTCCACACCAGGCGGCAGGGAACCGTATGGAGCCACCGGTGTCCTCACCGAGGGAGGTGGCGCAGAGAGAGGCGGCGATAGCAGCGCCGGAGCCACTGCTGGACCCACCAGTAAACATATCCAGATTCCAGGGATTGCGGGGAGTGCTGAAATACTGGGGGCCCCCGATGGCGAACTCGGTGAGGTTGGTCTTGCCCAGGAGGACAGCCCCGGCCTTTTTCAGGTTGGCTATAGCAGTGGCGTCTTCGTCGGGGATGAAGTCGGCCAGGATACGTGAGCCGCCGGTGGAGCGGATACCCTTGCTCCACATCTGGTCTTTTACGGCTACCGGGATTCCGTGCATAGGCCCTAGATAGTCGCCTCGAAGGATTGCCTGCTCCGCCTCCCTGGCAGCCTGGAGGGCTTCTCCGTGGCGCACGGTCAGGTAGGCGTTGAACTTGAAGTCCAGGTCGTCAATGCGCTCCAGGTAGGCTTCTGTGGCCTCTACTGGCGAGACCTCTTTCCTCTCGATCAGGCGCGAAAGCTCTGCGGCAGACAGAAAGGGTATATCTGCTTTGTTCATGTTAGCTCCTGACTGACAATTTGCTCAACACTTCTCTGTGTTGCTCCACTCCTTCCCTGCCCTGCCCCCCTCGCACACTCTCGATGTGCCAGCTACCTGGAACGGGCGGTCACTCTGCCCAGGTATTTCGCGAAGAAAGCGAGTGTCTTGGGCCAGGAGTCCTGGTCTGCATGGGCATGGTAGCGGTCGCCCCTCCTGTTCATGAAGGCATGATTGGCCCCGGCGTAGGAGTAAAACTCGTGGACTTTACCATATCGGGTCAACTCGGCATCGAGCTTACGCATGTCCTCTGGCGTCGGGTTAGGGTCAATTTCTCCAAAGAGACCGATCAATGGGCAGTGGATCTCGCTGGTGCGCTCGAAGGGCGATGGGCCCTCCCCCCAAGGCACCATGATGCTGCCTCCATAGTAGGAGGCTGCGGCCTTGAAACTGGGGTTCGCTGCCGCCATGAGGTAGGCAACACGGCCACCCAGGCAGAAGCCAACAATACCGAGTCTGTTGCTGTTAACCTGGCTAAGCCCCTTCAGAAAGTCCACAGTGGCGTTTACATCATTGATGATGTTGACATCTCTCAGCCTGGCCCTCCGGGTTGGGCCATCGTCCTGGCAATCAGGGCCGTCGCGGTGGTACAGGTCGGGGGCTATTCCAATGTATCCTGCACTAGCAATGCGCTCGGTCATCTCCTCGATAAACTCGTCTACACCCCACTGGTGCTGGATGACCACCACTGCTGGAACAGGGCCACGCCCATCGGGCACGCTCATATAAAGCCTCATATCTGACCCATCTACCTTTGTGCTCTCCCAGGATGATACCATCTATCTGCCCTCCCGATTTGATTGATACGGATTCTTCGCCCAGACTCTAGCTACTACCCTACGGTTGAAATCACCGACAGGCGTCACGTATAGCTTGAGAGATGGCTGCCAGGCGAGGGTTGTTTGACACGTTAGCTCGAAAGCCATTGGTTATGTAGGCGACGGCCAGGCCTGAGTCGGGGTCCGCCCAGCCCACTGACGTACCAGCGCCGCCGTGACCGAAGGTGTGGATGTCAACTGTTCCCGATGTCCCCATGCGCTGGTCTCCCAGCCACATCCCCAGGGACCGGCGAACGTACTGTCCCAGCGTCCGGTCCATCCCTTCCACCTGGAGCTTCGTGACCTCGGCGACGGTCTCCAACTTGAGCACTCGCACGCCGTCCAGGGTGCCGCCACACTCCATCATAGCGTAGAACCGCACCAGGTCTCTGGCCGTAGAGATGCCACCCCCCGCCGGATGCACTGCCTGATGTACCTCGGGCCTGTTGTAGTCCGAGACCATCTCCGGGCGATCGCAGTCTTCCATAGCGTATATCCTGGACACGCGTGCCTCCAGCGACGGAGGCAATCCCACGTACGTGTCTTTCATACCCAGGGGGCCGGTCAGCTCGTCTCGGAGGAACCGGCTAAAGGGCCTGCCATCAATGCGCCGCACCAGCTCACCGATTACCCAACCGAAATTACGCGCGTGATACGCGATTACTGTCCCAGGCTCGTAGATTGGAGTAGCCCCCTCCATAGTCCGGACGACGGCGTCCCAGTCGCGCCACTTATCCCACGTCAGCTCCTTGGGGGTATCAGGGAAACCGCCCCGATGGGTCAGTATATGGCGCACGGTGACGCCAGCCTTGCCGTTCTGGGCGAACTCAGGCCAGTGCTTTGCTACTGGGTCGTCCCAGCCTAGCTTGCCCCGCTCCCAGAGGATATAAAGGCAGGCCGCCGCCAGGGGCTTGGTGGACGAGTAGAGGACGAACATCGTGTCCTGGGCGACGGGCCTCCCCGACTCGCGGTCAGCAACGCCACCGTAAAGGTCTAGCACCGCCTGGCCGTGGCGATATGCGGCCAGGACAGCCCCTGGGTGTGTTCCCTTTCCGATCTGCTCCCTGAAGAGCCTCTCCACACGCCCGAGGGCCTGGGCATCCATATTGACAGTATGGGCTGCTACTACCATAAATTCTCCTCCTGATGTCGTAGCTATCGTGGCATCGTTGAATTCTTCCGACGAAAGACATTGTATTTGTGGTTTGAGGCGGCGTCAAGCCACGACCTTGTGCAGAGGCGGGTTTGAAACCCGCCCTACGACTGGTTATCGTTATCGCCCTATAGTCCGCTGGCGCCCCTCGCCTTTGAGGTACTCCGCGGTCCTCAGGGCCAGGGCCTGAATAGTGGGAGTGGGATTGACAGGCCCGCAGGTGACGAAGACGCTGCCGTCAATGATAAAAGAGACCTATCTCAATGCTCAGGGTAAAAAAAGAGATTTTTCTACTCGCTTACGC
>CAYWGG010000033.1:0-16887 GCA_964457285.1 uncultured Dehalococcoidia bacterium | reverse complement strand
CCACCACAAGAGAAACTTCCCACAATCAGGGTGTTATGGTATAATTCCGATGACTCATATCTCAGGAGAGAAGGCAGTTGAAGATCACCAGGCAAGAGACCTCCCCACGGGAGGTCGTGCTAAGTATAGAGCTTGAATCCGCTGACGTAGAGCCCTACCTGGACAGGTCATATAGACGGGTAGTTAACAGAGTCCAGATTCCGGGCTTCCGCCCAGGCAAGGCACCCAGATGGCGTGTAGAGCAAATAGTGGGTAGAGAATCCCTGGTCCGGGAGAGCCTGGACCTCATAGTGCAAGAGTCCCTGAGTAAGGCCATAGGGGAAGAAAACCTGGAGACCTTCGGCGAGCCCGATATAGAGTTGCTAGAGGTCAACCCCGTCTCCTTCAAGGCTGTCTTACCTCTGGAGCCCATTGTAGACCTGGGAGACTTCCGCAGCCTTCGGTTGGAGCCAGAACCCGTGGAGGTGACCGAGGCACAGGTCAACAGGGTGCTGGAGCAAGTGCGATATGATGCAGCGCCCTGGGAGCCCGTGGATAGGCCAGTGAAGTTTGGCGACTTGGTCACCCTGGATGTAGACGGTTTCATAGAAGGGGAGCAGGTGGTAGACGACAGGGGCGTTGACTTCATCCCTAGCCAGGATAATCCCATCCCCTTCCCTGGCTTCTCGGTATACATGGAGGGGATGAAAAAGAGCGAGCCGAAGGAGTTCACCCTTAAGGTCCCCGACGACTATAACGATACCACCATAGCCGGTAAGGAGTGTCGCTTTCGTGTAACGGCGCTGGAGATCAAGGAGAAACTGCTGCCAGCGCTGGATGATGAGTTTGCCAAAGGAGTAGGCGACGGGTATGAGAGCCTCGAGGCCCTGCGGGCCAGCGTTCTGCATGACCTGACCGAACAGACGGAAAGGATGACCCAGCTCGCCCTTCAGGAGAGAAGCCTGGAACAGGTCGTAAGCGGTGCCTCTGTAGAAGTGTCCGGCCTTACCACCGACAGAGAGATAGACCACATACTGGAGGAGCAACTCCAGGCCCGGCAAGGGCGACGTACGGATATGGATACCTACCTGCAGAACGTGGGGAAATCCCAGGAGGAGCTCCGGAACGAGCTACGGCCCACGGCTCAGCAACGTCTGACTCGTGTTCTGGTGCTGAGGAAGCTGGCTCAGGAGGAGGGCATACAGATATCCCCTGAGGAGATAGACGCAGAGGTGGAGCGCATCACCGCTGGCTCAGGCGAGTCCAGGGAAGCCCTGCTACAAGCCTTCTCTACCGAGAACGGAAGAGCTTCTATCGGCAGCGCCCTACTGGCTAGGAAAGTCCTCGAGCGCCTTGCTCAGATAGTCAGGGGAGGTGTGGAGGAAGGAGGGGAATCCCAGGAAGAAGGCCCAGGCCCTGAGCAGGCTGCACAGGCGCCTGCTGAGGCGAGTACAGAGGGACCGGCACTACCGCACGGGGTTGGAGACCCTTCGCCTCCACGTGCGGAAGAAGGCCAACCTCAGGAAGCCCAGGAGGAAAGGAGATAACCCCGGTGTCAACCAACCCATATAACATCATACCGATGGTAATAGAGAGCGGCCCACGTGGAGAGAGGGCTTTTGACATCTACTCCCTTTTGCTGAGGGAAAGGATCGTTTTCCTTGGAACTCCCATAGTGGACCACATAGCCAACCTGATCGTAGCCCAACTCCTGTACCTGGAACGTGAGGACCCAGACAGGGACATAAACCTCTATATCAACAGTCCGGGGGGGATAATCAGCGCGGGGCTTGCAATCTACGACACAATACAACTGGTGCGTCCCCACGTGTCCACCATCTGTGTGGGCATGGCTGCTAGTATGGCCACCGTGCTTCTCACTGGAGGCTATAAGAGCAAAAGGTATGCCCTGCCCAACGCCACCGTCCACATGCACCAACCGATGGGTGGCGCTCAGGGCCAGGCATCGGATATAGAGATAGCAGCCCGGGAAATCATAAGGATGCAGGACAAGATTCGACAGATACTCTCCGATCGCACCGGGCAGACTTATGAAAAGATAGCCAGGGACACTGATAGGGATTACTACCTCACAGCACCCCAGGCCATGGAATACGGCATTATTGATGAGGTACTGAGTTCCCAGGGGAACCGCACTCCTCCGCCCCAGACGGAAGGATCAGGAGGTCCGCCCGCTACCAGCTCATAGGTAGGCGGCGGCAGATCATAGACCGGATTGCATCCGTATGGGCGGGCGCTCAAGCATCGCTCATACAGCGGAGATAAACCGTGCCTAACAGCAGGGCTAGCTCCAGGGTCTACCTATGTTCCTTCTGTAGAAAGGGTGAGACCGAGACGAACCGTCTCGTGGCAGGTCCGGGAAGGGTGTTCATCTGCTACGAGTGTATAGGGGCCTGCAAACAGGTGATAGACCAGAACAAGTCGGTTGCCCCCAGGCAGGTAGGTATCAGGCAGCGGAAGCTTCCAGTGCCCAGAGAGATAAGTGGGTGCCTTAACAGCTACGTAATAGGCCAGGAGCGTGCGAAGAAGATAATAAGCGTCGCGGTGTACAACCACTACAAACGCACCTGGAACGGAAGCCAGCAGTCCGAAGTCGAGATACAGAAGACTAACATCCTGTTGATGGGCCCTACAGGCAGCGGCAAGACCCTCCTGGCCCAGACCCTGGCCAAAATCCTGGATGTGCCTTTCGCCATAGCTGACGCCACATCTCTCACTGAGTCGGGCTATGTAGGTGAGGATGTGGAGAACATCCTGCTGAGGCTTATTCAGGCGGCTGATTGGGACATAGCCAAAGCTGAGCAGGGGATCGTTTATATAGACGAGATAGATAAAATAGCTAGAAAAGAAGGCCCCAACCGTTCCATAACCAGGGATGTGTCCGGCGAGGGCGTACAACAGGAGTTGCTCAAGATAGTAGAGGGATGCCTCGCCAATGTGCCGCCCCAAGGTGGCCGGAAGCATCCATATCAAGAGTTCCTTCAGATAAAGACTCATAATATCCTCTTCATCTGCGGGGGGGCTTTTGAGGGCCTGGAGAGCATCATTGAGCGGCGCATTACCAGGAGCAGTTCCAGCCTGGGCTTTAAATCTAATGGCTCAGCGCCTCCCCAGGCCGGTGGGCGGGGAGGCTCGGTCAGCTACAGAAAAACGTCCAGCGTGCTCCCATACCTGATCCCTGATGACCTCCTGGAATACGGATTCATACCAGAGATGGTTGGCCGCTTGCCGGTGATGGCGCACCTGGATGCCCTGGATGAACTGGCCCTCATACGAGTGCTCACGGAGCCCAAGAACGCCATTGTCAAGCAGTACCAGCGACTCTTCAGCATGGATAATGTGGAGCTTGTTTTCACTCCTAAATCCCTGGAAGTGGCGGCGTCAGAGGCCATAAAGCGTAAGATGGGAGCGAGAGGACTACGTAGTGTGATCGAGGAGACGCTGCTGGATGTGATGTACGAGCTTCCTTCTCTGAAGGGAGTGCAGAGGTGCATCGTAGACGCCGACACGATAAAGGGCCAGGGCCCTCCCGCCCTGCTATCGGCTTCGGGCCAGTCCATAGAGCTACCTGTTGAGATCAAGCGTCTCGCTTAGACCATATATCAAAACCACCGTCTTCAGGCTGCGGCACGCCGAATGGTCTTGTTAGAGGCGACTCACCCATTACCCTACCCCAAGGCCAATGCCCCAGCTATCTCCCTGTCCAGGCAAAGCCCCTGGATAGGTTCGCCCCTGGTGTTCAGTACTCGCCCGCGTGATACCTGGATGTCCCCCTTTGCCAGGGCGCTTAAGGTAGCTGCTAGAAGGTAAGGCTCCCGTCTGTACTCTTCCTGCCTTATGAGGTGAAACAGTGGCAACTCCTCACCATGAGTCGCCTTCAACTCTGAGACAGATCTCCCCTCAACTTCCTTCCAGCCGCCGTCGAAAGGCCCGTTCACAATGGGCAGGGTAAAGTACGAGACCACAGGGCCCCTATCTACATCTTCTGTGGCCAGGTGGACCATCGCACCCGTTGTATCTGCTCCGGACTCTATCAGGCTCCAAATAACCTCCTGCCAGGTGCCGATAGGACCCGTGGGGAGGGCCGGATGAAGGTTAAGCATCGTGTAGCGGTGGCACATCTCCGCCCCGACGATGAGCATATATCCCGCCAGGACGCACACATCAGGGCTGAATCTCTCGAGCCGGGCCATCACACCTCGATCGTACTCCAGGCGAATGGAAGTGGGGTCAAGGGGGGTGGTGCCAGGGTCACCCCTTTGCCTCTCGCCCTGTCCCCCACGCCTTTTTGCCCTGCGGAATCTTTGGGAGGAGAGGTTGACCAGAGGTATGCCATAGCTTCGGACCTGCTGGAAGAAGCGGTCGCTCCCTTCCCCTTCCCCCGGCTCCCGGTTGCTAAACACGAACTGAATCTGAGCGTCTATTTCTCCTCTTAAAAGCCGCTCCTGCACAAACCTCAGCAGTCCCAGGGACCCCTCGCCCCTGCCTGTGGAGAACCAGCCTATAGTAAGCATGGTCAGCGAAATAACCTCTTAAGCTTAACGTAAACTGTGGTCAGGCGCAGAATCTGGTGGGCCCGGCGAGTCACCAGTCTGGCCTGAGACAGGGCGTCCTTAAAGGCTTCCGGGCCTGCCCTGAGCATAGCCGAAGGGGTGCCATCGAAATCCGGCATCTCCATATATGTACGGCCCAACTCCAGAGGAGTGTGAGAGTCGCTGACGGCGGCGGCCACCAGGCTGTGCTCCCTGGTAAATGCTGCGGCCTTCTCGTTGTCGCGCATCAGGAGGTCATGGGCATTGAATGCCTCCACGATGTCCACATAGGGCAGAATCTCCTGCAAAGCATCATACTTTATGGCAGAAGGGCGGAACCGGTCGAAGGGGTGAGGCACCATCACCAGGCCCGCCTGAGCCTTTATAGCGTCTACCGTCTCCAGGGGGGAGAGCCCCTTAGGCACCTCCTCTTTGAGAAACAGGCCAATGATGTCCCCCGCCGAGCTTTTGATCTCCTCGCCGATGATCACCGGGAAAGGGGCGATGCTCTGGACTTCCAATGCGCCACGGATGGTGTTGTGGTCGGTGACGGCGATGCAGTTAAGGCCAGCTTTGACGCACCGTTCCACTATAGACTTTGACGGTGCGCCAGAGTCGTAGGAGAAATGAGTATGCATGTGCAGGTCTACCTTTAGCATCCTCCGGCTCCCCTCAGAGCTTGCCCTGAGAGCGCCGAAGGGACAGGCTCCTTCGACGCCGCTCAGGACAGGCCTACTTCCCCTTAGGCTGGACTCAGGACTGGTCTTCCTCTGGCAATGGTTGGGCCAGATATTCGGCCCCGTGCTCCGAGTTCGTGTTCTTCAACTGCGTTACTCTCAGTTCCGCCGTGCTGAGAAGCTGGTTACACAGCCGGACCAGGCGCATGCCCTCCTCGTACAGGTTAGTGGCCGCTTCCAGGGTCAGGCCACCAGACTCCAGAGCCTCCACGGTCTCGCTCAGCCTGTTAAAGGCTTCCTCGAAGGAGGGCTGCTCCTGCATGTTTTCCAATGACGAGCTTTCAGGCATCTGATTCAACAGGCCCCCTAGATTTGTTCCTCTGCAACCGCCAGCGTAGTTTCATCCTTGGTCATGAAAATATCTCTCTGGCGAAACTGTTCCTTCAAATATACATATAACTCAAGGAAGAAAGCCTCATGCTCAGGAAATCGTTGTGCTACAACTTCATACAGGTATGACATATCAGTCTGACCGCTCCAACGTCCTTCCACAATAGGGCCAAGAGAACTACGATAGACAGAGAAGCCAAACCTTTCAAGCTGAACCTCGACCACAGTAAACTTTTCTGGCTCTATTTCCGCTCCAGGAGCAATAGGGTCATCCATGTTATATCGTTCTGGCAAAAGAAAAGTAAAGCGCCAGCGTGGCTGGAATACGGGCTTTCTGAATCTCTGATATGACAAGGCAGAGTCTCTGGTTCTTCATTGTCCCTCCGAGGTATTGTTGCCTTGGGGCATCCTGTCCAGGGCCTCGAATTCTATACCCTGTTCCTCAAGGAGTGCCTTTGCCTGATGAAAGTGTGAAGAGGTGATAATATAAATCGGCCGCTTATCGTCAGGCAGTGGCGAAGCTATGACCCGTATCACATCCTCAAGAGTGTCACGGAGCACCTTCGACCCTAAAGGCCTTGTCTTTTCGGAGAAACGCAGAAAAACTGGTCGTCCATCCCTGACCATATTCACTCCCCTGTATCTATTCTAGCACGGCCACGCCTACAACAGCTTCGCCCCAGCTCGCACAACCAGCGGTTTTCTGGAGCGTGTCTTTCTACTCAAGCCATCATTACCCTCAATACTCGTTCCGTTGCCCACGGTAGCGGGGAACTCACCGTCGCTCACCGTTACCCTTAGCTCCTCGCCTGTGCTCACCTGCGACCTTGTAGATATGACCTGGCCGTCAGGTTGTTTCTGGACGATGGCGTAGCCCCGGTACAGGGTGGCTGCGGGGTTGAGGGCGTGGAGGCGCATCTCCAGCCCGCTGGTGCGTTCCCGCCGGAGGGACAACCGATTTGACAGGGCGACGGAGGCCGCTTTTGCCAGGTCGTCCACGCGGCGACGCAAGGTATCTATATCTGGAGCGTAGGCCCTTAGCTGCCGGGCCAGGCCGTCTACCTTCTGGCGCTGGGTAACAAGATGGTAGGATATGGCCCGCAGGATGCTTTCCTCCCAGGTATTTATCTCTTGCATGAGGGCCGCTCCATCGGGGACCACCAGCTCACCTGCGGCAGAAGGGGTGGGCGCCCTCATATCGGCCACGTAGTCGGCAATGGTCCAGTCACGTTCGTGGCCCACGGCGCTGACCACAGGGATACGGCTGGCGTATATGGCCCTCGCCACTATTTCCTCGTTGAAGGGCCATAGCTCCTCCAGAGAGCCACCCCCCCTGGCCAGGACGATCACATCGGCGCGTCCATCTTCGTTGAGGGCCTGAACAGCGGACACGATCTCAGGCGCTGCATTGTCGCCTTGCACCTGAGAGGGGGCCAGCACGATTTCTACCAGGGGATAGCGGCGGCCTACGACGTTGCATACGTCATGGAGCACGGCGCCTGACGGGGAGGTTACCAGGCCGATGACCCTGGGAAACCTGGGCAGTGGCCGCTTGCGGGAAGGCTCAAAGAGTCCCTCCGCCTCCAGGCGCACCTTCAACCTCTCCAGCTCCAGAAAGAGGGGCCCGGTGCCTTCGGGCATCACCAGGTCGGTCAGGAAATCTACCGAGCCACGGGCCTCGTAAAAGGAGATGCGGCCGTGGGCTGCGACCAGGCTGCCCTCCAGGAGCAAATCAGCGCCCTTGCCTCCCTTGAACATCACCGAGCGGAGTTGGCTCTGGGAGTCTTTGAGGGTGAAATAGGTGTGGCCCGAGGAAGCATAGGTCTTTAGGTTGGAAATCTCGCCAGTTATCCAAAGGTCGGCCAGGAGGGAGTCCTGCTCCAGGGACTCCTTCAAATACCGGGTGACCTGGCTTACGGTGTAAACTGGCATCCTTCCTAGCCCGCCCGCTCTATGTACTGGCCGTTGCGGGTATCTATGCGTACCTTCTCGCCGGCGTTTACGAAGAGGGGGACTTGTACAGTGATGCCCGTCTCCAGAGTGGCGGGTTTGGTGCCACCCTGGGCCGTATCCCCTCTGAATCCAGGAGGCGTATTCACCACCGCTAACTCCACAAAGGTAGGTAACCGTACGTTGATGATATTGCCATTGTGGAATACCACATCTACGACGGTGTCTTCCTTCAGGTAGTTGACCGTATCAGCTAGTTGCTCCCTGGTAAGCTGGTACTGGTCATAGCTCTCCATGTCCATGAAGTTGTAGAAGCTGCCGTCTGTATAGAGGTATTGGGCAGGCTTGGATTCTACCCGGGCCAGGGCGAACTCGGTGGTGTAGTTCTGGAAGGTGCGCTCGATCACCCTCCCATCCCTCAGGCTCCTTAGCTTCAAGCGGGTGACGGGGGCTCGCTGCTGCATCTTGTGCCTCTCGTAATCAACCACCTCATAAGGCTGGCCGTCTACTTCGATGGTCACGCCTCTGCGCAGGTCTCCAAAGTTTATGGTCATGCTGTCCTCCTTTAAAAGGGGATTGGGGGAAAAGCTATTTCGGCGCTTTACTCAAGACCCTGGCCCCACTGCTCTCCAGAATCACCACGTCCTCGATCCTGACGCCTCCCCAACCGGAGAGGTATATCCCCGGCTCTACGGTGAACACCATGCCCTCCTCCAGCTTGTTCTGGGACTTGGGCCCGATCCGGGGGTACTCGTGTATAAACAGACCCACGCCGTGTCCCAGGCTGTGGCCGAAGTTCTCGCCGTAGCCAGCCTCAGCTATCACAGCCCGGGAAAGGTCGTCGGCGTCTCCACCACTCATATTGGGCCGAACAGTGGCGATGGCTGTAAGCTGTGCCCCAAGGACAATGTCGTAGACTTTACGGAAGGTATCGTCGGGCTCTCCCACGCAGACGGTGCGGGTGATGTCGCTACAGTAGCCGCCTACCTTGGCCCCCATGTCTATGACTATGGGTTCGCCCAGCGCTATGGCCCTGTCCGAGGGCCTGTGATGGGGCATAGCACCGTTGGGGCCGGCGGCGACAATGGTATCGAAGCTGAGGGAGTCGGCCCCCAGCTCCCGCATCGCCTTCTCCAACCGCCATGCCACCTCCCGCTCCGTTTCTCCGGGCTGAATTGTCTGGGAGATGGATTTCATGGCGGCGTCTGCCACGTCAATGGCCTTCTGGAGCAGGGCAAGCTCCTCCAGGTCCTTCACCGTTCTGAGGGCCTCCACTGTGCCCGTCGTCGCCAGGAGGGCCGGCCTGTCGTCGGAGGGCAGGTCCTGTAGCGCCTCAGTTATCTGCCTGTAAGTGTCCACAGTCATCTGGTGACTCTCGAAGCCTATTTTCTTCGGCCTATGCTCCTTCAGAACATCAAGGAACCAGGACCAGCCGCTGCCTATCTTGATCACCTGGAAGTCCGGCGCTTGATACCCGGCCTGCTCAGTATAGCGGAAGTCGGTGGCCAGGATGGCGTTGTCCCTGGACACGACCAGATAGCCTGCGGAGCCAGCGAAGCCCGATAGATAGCGGCGGTTCTCAGGTGTGGATATAAGTATAGCATCAAGCTCCTTCTCCTCCAGCTTTTTGCGGAGGTTTTCTACACGGTAATTCATCTACTCTCCTCCTCTTTCACCAGGGCTGCTAGAATCTCCAGGGCAGCTACGTAGCCCCTCCAGCCCAGGCCGGCGATCTGTCCCCTGGCTATGTCGGCGATGACCGAGTGGCGACGCCACTGTTCCCTGGCATGGATATTACTAAGATGCACCTCTACTACAGGCAAGCGGGAGTCCACCAGGGCATCCCTCAATGAATAGCCGTAATGGGTGAGGGCCCCCGCATTGATAATTATACCCTGGGCCTGGCCCGATTCGCTCTGGATGTAGTCTATTATGGCACCCTCGCTGTTGGACTGGAAGAAGTCCACCCTCACCCCCAACTCTTCGGCCTTTCTGGAGACTTGGGCCTCTATTTCGGGCAAAGTGCTGGCCCCATAGATGCCTGGATTACGGCTGCCCAGAAGGTTGAGGTTGGGGCCGTTGATGACTATAAATCTAGCCATCCTGCTCCCCTTCGGCGGGCTCAAGGCTGTGCTCAGGTCGGGCCTTCAGGCGGGCCCTGGGATGGGTAGTCATGTACTCGGCCCGCGTCTCGTTTTGAGTCACGTGGGTGTAGACCTGGGTTGTGGCCGGGCTGGCGTGGCCGAGAAGCTCCTGGACCACGCGCAGGTCCGCGCCGCCGTCTACCAGGTGGGTAGCGAAGGTGTGCCGTAGAGTGTGAGGGTGGACACCAGGACGAGTGGAGGCAAGCATAGCATAATGGCCTACTATTTTTTCAACAGCCCTGCGGGAGAGCCGCCCGCCGTAGCGGTTGAGGAACAGGGCGTGGATGCTGTCCACCGCCAACTGAGGCCGGGCCTGGCGTAGATAGAGGTCGAGGGCCTGGGCGGCGGGGGCTCCCATCAAGACTACACGCTCCTTGGAGCCTTTCCCCCTCACTTTTACCTCACGGGCCTCCAGCCTCACATCCTCCATGTCGAGCCCGTGCAACTCTGACAGCCGCATACCGGAAGAGTACAGCATTTCCAGAATCGCTTTATCCCGCGCTCTAAGGCTTGCCTTGAGTCCAGCCGAGGTGGGTATGGATATATCCGGCGCTGCCATCAACCGCTCCACGTCACGGTTCTCCAGAAAAACAGGCAAACGCTTTTCTACTTTTATGTTGAAGGTCCGCCCTTTTGGTATAGGGTTGGCGTCCACAAAGCCTTGCTGTACCAGGAAGCGGTAGAAGGAGCGGAGGGCTACTAGCTTGCGAGCTACGCTCACCCTGGCGTATCCGCCGTCTTCGCCCCTGGCCGAAGTGGAGAGCCATGCCAGATAGCGACGGAGATGGTGGCGGTCCAGGTTACGTATGTCCAGCTTTTCAACCTCCAGGAACGTCAAAAAGGGCCGGAGGTCGGTAGTATAGACTCTCACGGTGTTCTCAGAGCGGCCCTTCTGGCCCCTCAGGTATTCCTGGTATTGCAGCAGGAGTTGCTTCAAGGGGGGTTGTTCCTTAGCCATCGTCAGAAAACGTCCACCGGGACAGAAATGGTTCTCTCCCACTTCTCTCTTGTCCGAATCCTGCGCTCGATCTCTTTGGCTACTTTAGCGGTGAGATATTTTTCTCCACATTGCTGGCAAACGCCGGCTGGTACATCCTGGAAGATGTATAACTTCCCTTTGTAACGATAGTCCAATTCAACTGGGTGATCCTTTACTTCTCCACCACAAAAGGAACAATCACCATATTCATGCATCTCTCTCACTCTCTATTGCTCTTGTTCTTTCATCAGTCCACTTAGGCGGCTTTGGTACATAGACTGTTATTATTCTAATCCATTTTACAGATGTATAGCCGCAAACGATGTGTAATGGGCGATTCTGCGAATAGCCGCGAGCCAGGCAACTTGGTCCTCTTGGGTCATTAGGGTAATCTTCCAATATCTCTCCATTACAAATAGCAGTCTCCAAGTCCTCGATTACTATATCTTCAGCGTACCGTTCTCTTTCTGCGTGAAAGCTGATTTCATATTCGCCGCGCTTGATTTTTTCTCTGATTTCTTGAATCTCCATTTGACTTGTCGTGAATCGTCATGCTTCCACGGCCGCCAGCTCCTTCTCGGGAGCTTCCCCCTTCCATGAGCAGGCAGTGCATCGTGCCCCATCCCGGCCCGAAGCGACCATCAGTCCCCCACACTCTGGACACGGGTCTGCCAGGGGACGCTGGTTTACAAGGAAATCACAGTCCGGATACCGGGAGCAGCCGTAGAACACCCTTCCCCTGCCCCTCGACCTACGCTGTACCAGGTCGCCCCCACACCTGGGACACTTCACGCCAATCTTCAGGGGTTTGCTGTTTTTGCACTCGGGATAGTTAGAGCAAGCCATGAACTTGCCGAAGCGGCCTACCTTGATGACCATAGGTCGGCCACACTTATCGCATACCTCGTCGGTGGCCTCCTCCGGCGGAGTGGCGGGCCCTTGCTTCCCGGTCCCGTCCGAAGAGGCCGGTGCGGGCGCTGGCCGGGTGTTTTTGCACGCGGGGTAATTGGAGCAAGCCATGAACCTGCCGAAGCGGCCTATCTTAATGACCATAGGCTGGCCGCACTTATCGCATACCTCGTCGGTGGCCTCCTCAACCTTGACACGGGGCATTGTCTCGGTAGCCGTCTCCAGAGAGCTCTGGAAAGGGCCGTAGAAGTCCTTGAGCATGGGCACCCACTGCCGTTCTCCCCTGGCGACCTCGTCTAGCTCCTCCTCCATGCTGGCGGTAAAGCTGGTGTCCATGATGTCAGGGAAGAACTGGACGAGGAGGTCACACACCTGGCTGCCCAGGATGGTCGGCTTTAGCTTGCCTTCTTCTTTCACTACGTAGTGCCTGTCCATGATAGTGGATATTATGGGTGCGTAAGTGCTGGGCCTGCCGATACCTTTCTCCTCCAACGCCTTGATGAGGCTGGCTTCGGTATACCTGGGAGGCGGCTGAGTAAAGTGCTGCTTGGGTTCTAGCTTGAGACAGGTGAGCTTCTCTCCCTGGGAAAGCTCCGGTAGGGAGCCCTTACCCTCCTCCTCATCGCTTTCATCCTTGCTCTCAAGGTAGAGGATGCGAAAGCCGGGGAACTTGAGCACGGAGCCTGTCGCCCGAAAGATGTACACCCTGGCCATCCCTGGACACGCAGCTTCCGTATCTACGGTTGTAGCTTCTGAGCGAGCGTCGGCCATCTGGCTGGCCAGCATACGACGCCAGATGAGGTCGTATAACCTGAACTGGTCCGAGGAGAGGTAGGGCTTCAGCGCCTGGGGCTCCCGGTGTATAGAGGTAGGCCGGACGGCCTCATGGGCCTCCTGCGCGCCCTTGGCCTTCTTCCTGAATACTCGCGCCTGGTGGGGCAGGTATTCCTCTCCGAACTTCAGATGGATATACTCTCGTGCCTCCTGAATGGCCGAAGGAGCCACGTGGGTGGAATCGGTGCGCATATAGGTGATAAGCCCAACAGAGCCCTCATCACCTATGGGCAAGCCCTCATAAAGCTGCTGGGCGGCGAGCATCGTTCTTTTGGACGAAAAGTGGAGCTTGCGCCATGCTTCCTGCTGAAGGGTGCTGGTGATGAAGGGAGGCGACGGAGATTGCTTTACCTCTCGCTTTTTGACCTGGGCCACGGTATACTCAGCGCCCTTCAGCTCCTCCTCGATCTGCCTCGCCGCAGGTTCATCGGGTATGTCCAGCTTGCCCCTCTGGCCCTTAACGGACTGGAGGACGGCGGTGAAGGGTTCGCCTTTATCTGCCTTTGTGCGGCCCCTCTTCTGTAGGAGCGCCTCTATGGTCCAATACTCCCTGGGGACGAAGGCCTCGATCTCCCTCTCCCGCTCCACTACCAGCCGCAGGGCCACCGACTGGACCCGCCCTGCTGAGAGACCCCGCTGGACTCTGCGCCACAGTAGCGGGCTAATCTGGTAGCCCACCAGCCTGTCCAGGATACGGCGAGCCTGCTGAGCGTTGACCAGCTCCATGTTTATGTCACGGGGGTGGTCGAAGGCCTCCTTCACGGCCTCCTGGGTTATCTCGTGAAACACAACCCGATGGAGGGGAATATTACGGCTCTCCCACGCTGCCGCCTTGACCAGATGCCAGGATATGGCCTCCCCCTCCCGGTCGGGGTCGGTAGCCAGGTATATGGAAGAAGCCCTTTCCCCCAGCCCTTTGATCTCCTGGAGAATAGCCTGCTTGTCCTTAAGTACGGCGTAGGAGGGTGCAAACTCATCTTCGATGTTGACGCCCAGCTTGCCTTTGGGCAGGTCGCGCACATGCCCCTGGGAGGCTTTCACTGTGAAATCCCTTCCCAGAATTCTCTCGATAGTTCGGGCTTTGGCAGGGGACTCAACTATTACCAGGCTCGTCGTTGAGCCGCTACCCCTCCTAGCCTTCGCCTCCTGGGCCCTGCTGGGCGACTTCGCTTCTGAGCGGCCTTTGGTGGCCCTCCTGCCTCTGGTGGGGCCGCCTTCCAGGGCCACCGATTGGCCTTCCGCGGCCGTGGTCTTTGCTCCTTTTCTTCCTCCGGGTTTAGCTGCCATACCCTGCTACTACCTCTCTAACACGAATATAGTGCATGCTCCCCACCTGCTTTATGAGCCCTTTTAGCTCCATCATGGCTAGCGTACTGCTGACCACCGTAATAGGTAGCTGAGACTGTCGCCGGATGTCGTCTATATGTATGGGCTCATGGGTGATGTGGTTGAAAAGCAGCGACTCAGTATCATCCTGGGGTTGGATAATCCCTCGCATCTCGATCTGATGGGCTACCACCGTGAGATTCAGCTCCTCCAGTATGTCTTTATAATCAAGCACCAGCTTCGCACCTTGCTGAATGAGGGCATTGGTGCCCCGGCTGGCTGGGGAGAAGATGCTGCCGGGGACACAGAAGACCTCCCTGTCCTGCTCCAGGGCCCAGCGGACGGTCAACAGAGCACCGCTGGTTTCACCAGCCTCTACTACCAGAGTGCCCAGAGTCATGCCGCTTATCAGCCGATTGCGCAGCGGGAAGTGGTCGGCTTTGGGCCTGGTCCCCAGGGGATACTCGCTTACCAGGACCCCGGACTCCCCTATCTCGTGGGCAAGTTTGCTATGCTCAGGCGGATACACTATGTCCAGCCCACTGCCAAAGACGGCGATGGTGCGACCTCGTGCGTCCAGGGCGGCGCGATGGGCTACGGAGTCTATTCCCCGGGCCAGACCACTGACGATGGTGATCCCGTTTCTGGCCAGGTCATGGGCCAGGTTGCTGGCTGCCTCTCGCCCGTAAGCCGTAGCCTTGCGGGTGCCTACCACCGCAACTGAGCGCTCATCCTCAGGCAGAATTTCGCCTCTCACATACAGTATAGGAGGTGGGTCGTGTATCTCCTTCAGCCTGGGCGGGTACGTCTGGTGGTGCCAGTTTAAGACCTTCACTCCGGCCCGCTCCAGCTTCTCCATCTCCCCATCGGGCGAGATGCCAGCGCGGTGGGATATAATAGCCCTGGCGGTCTTGTCATCCAGGCCCGCAGCTTTAAACTCTCCCAGGCCGGCTATCCAGGCCTGCTCCAGAGAGCCAAAGTATCTTTCCAGGAGGCGGAACCTGACCGTTCCAAGGTTGGGGATACAGCTAAAGGCAGCCCAGTATTTTATATCGGTCATTTCTTTCAAATTCTAGCATAAGGCGGAAGTCGTAACAACGCCGCAAATGTAGCTGGATGTACCCAAAAAGGGTGAGCTAAAGGACCAGTGATTACCCACGGTCACTCTGAGCGTAGCGAAAGGTCTGGCTCTGGGTCAGGCTTCGCCCTGAGGGCCTCAGCCCGAACGACCTCGTTCCACAAATGGCAAAGCTGATTCGGTTCCATCTTTTGTTGGTGGGCCTTATAAGGCATGTAACCAAGTGTAATTTTGTATCTGATCTGTGCCTCGACAGGGCAACCAAAACAAGTGACCAACACACTTTGGAACCGAGTCCCTGAAGAGAGCCAGTTGTAGGTATCGGACTGTGAATGATAGGATAGACGTTAGGGAAATTCACTTGGACTGTCAAAGGATGTGGCAGGGCTCAGTACAACAAGCAATGTAGCTACCGCAGTAGGAGGGCGAGATGCGAGATTTCATTAGGCGTGTATTTAAGAACGCGGTGAGAGATGATGGCCGTCCAGCGGAAGTTCTTGACCCCAACTACAACGTCAAGGAGCGCATCCGGCAGCAGGGGGAATACACCGAGATTCTCGACCCCAACTACAACGTCAAGGAGCGCATCCGGCGGCAAGGGGAATACACTGAGATTCTCGACCCCAACTACAACGTCAAGGAGCGCATCCGGCGTTCATAGGATGAAACGAGGCCATAAAAGACGCAACACACAAACTCCAGAGCAAGGCCACGGATTCCGTCCGCCCATCATGCCGCGGCCGACACTCTTGTGTGAAGCTGTCGAAGCATGCTCCCGGCGGGACCGCGCTAAGCCATCGAAACACACTTGGTTCCGCGGCTTTCTCCTGGTGTGGGCAATCTATCGCAACTTTACTCCAGCCCAAAGGAGGAGTGAACGGAAGAGGAAGTATCGCAGACCTGGATTGAGCCCCCTGGCTATGGCGGGTGTTCCTCCAGGGGAGGTCAGCTACCTCGATGCCTTGGGGGTATGAACTCAGAGGCCCTTGGGTGCTGCCAAAAGGGTGGCAGCCAGGGGGAAGGGGAGGCCAGGGCCACGGTTCACCCACACCAACAGGGGCACACATCTCACCAACGTAAGATGGAACCGAGTCCTGATTCTTCTTGACTTGATGATGCCCGAGGTGGACGGGTTCGAGTTCCTGGAGGAGCTTCGCCGTAACCTCCAGTGGCGCTCTATACCCGTGGTGGTGGTCACTGCGAAGGAGCTTACTGAGGAAGACCACCAGCGGCTCAACGGGTACGTGGAGCGGGTCATCCAGAAGGGGGCCTACAGGGGGGAGGCGCTCCTGGCCGAGGTACGCAGGCTGGTGGCGGCGTACGCTGGTCAGAAAAGGGCAACCAGAGTAAACTAGGTCTGCCTTCCCAAGCAGGGACTGGACTCACAAGGAGAAGGTGAGAATCCATGAGCAATAGGGTTACCATCACGGCGACTCCAGGAGTAGTCCTCCGTCTCTCGCCGGTGATTGAGATGAGCGAGCGGCAGTTCGCTGAGCTGTGCTATCTCAACCGCGACCTGCGCATCGAGCGGACCAAAGAAGGAGACCTGATCATCATGCCACCTGCCTTCAGCGAGACCGGGAGACAGAATTTCAAGCTGACCCAGCTTTTTGGCAACTGGGTAGATGCCGATGGCACCGGAGTTGGCTTTGATTCCTCCACGGGCTTTACACTGCCCAACAGAGCAGTGCGCTCTCCTGACCTGGCCTGGGTCAGGCGGCCCCGCTGGGAGGCGCTGACCCAGGAACAGCGAGAGGAGGCGTTCTCTCCCCTCTGTCCCGACTTCGTGCTGGAGCTACGCTCCCGGTCGGACCCGCTGAGATATGTGCAAGCCAAGATGCAGGAGTACATGGAAAACGGCGCTCAGCTAGGCTGGCTCCTAGACCCACTGGAGAAGAAGGTATATATCTACCGCCTGGGCGCTACGGTAGAGGTCCTGGACAACCCTTCGACCCTCTCTGGAGGCCCGGAGCTTCCGGGATTTGTTTTGCCCCTTAGGGAAGTCTGGTGACCAGGCCTGTCCTGAGCGAAGTCGAAGGAAAGGTGAGAATCCATGAGCAAAAGGGCT
>CAYWGG010000032.1:5812-16901 GCA_964457285.1 uncultured Dehalococcoidia bacterium | reverse complement strand
TACGCTGAAATCAGGCGAACCCTATCTATGGGTTGACTTCAGAAAGAGGGATGGCGAATCAATGGTACAGCAGGTCTCCAAGTCGGTGGCTGAGGAGAAAAAAGAAGGTACAGCTTGCTACCATCATTGGATCATCGAAGCTCCTACGGGGCCAGTGAGCAGAGGTGTGTGCCTACTTTGTGAGGAGATACGGGAGTTCAAAAACTATATCGGAGCTTCTCCATGGGGCGAATATACGCCCATGCTTCAGCCTGGTAGTAGATACCCCCAAACGTCGGCTTCCATGAATGAAGATGAAGAGGATGTAGATAATTTTTAGCCCCTCTAGCTTCAGCAATCGCATCAAAGCCTTAGAGTTTCCGCCTGATAACCAGTATGCTAGCCAGCCTGATAAGGAGCCCACCGTGTCGGGAAAATCTGACCTTTCGGTGGTGATAATCAGCCCTAATGCTCCATACCGTTCGGTGCTGGTAGACATGCTCCGGAAGCAGCATGGCATAGTGGTTGAGGCTGATGGGGCCTGCGCAGAACAGATATTGAAAGAAGCGCCGGGTCTGCAACCATCTATAGCATTTGTGGATGGGCGCGCCATTGATAGCGTCAGGTGTCTCCGGAAGGCTTGGCCCAACGCCCTGATTCTCTGCCTGCTGGACTATCTCAGCGACTGGGAATCGGCGACAGGGTCTGGTGCCGACGTGTGTGTACTTAAAGAGCAGGGTGCTTCTACGATTATCGGGTCAATAACGTATATTATAGCCAGAATTCGTTGTCAGGCCGGTCAGGCTCCGATGAACGCGGCCTGACTATCTGACCCTTTTCTGGGCATACACGAGTTTTCGGTCCGTCCCTTATTGCCGATGGCGCAAACGCTATCCATCACTATGAGGACCTGGCAGCCCGTCAGTCCCCTAAGACAGGTCATAAGCCAGCTTAAGTCGCAAGTTCCTGACAATAATCCTATTGACACAAGCAAGAAACCTGCCTATAATCATGCTGTAACACAAGCACAGGCGGTCTTAATCTCCTACAAACCGACCTGTTTTTCCTCCTTCTTCTCCCGAGTACGAAACCGTGTCCCACGCACTAGAGGTGTGTTCGCTGACACATGAGCACTAAATATATCTTCGTCACTGGAGGGGTTGTCAGCTCTGTCGGTAAGGGCATCAGCGTCGCCTCTATCGGACGCATCCTCAAAAGCCGAGGCATCGCCATCTCAGTCATGAAACTCGACCCCTACCTCAATGTGGACCCTGGTACTATGTCTCCCTATCAACATGGTGAGCTTTTCGTCACCAAGGATGGTGGGGAGACGGATATGGACCTGGGCCACTATGAGCGCTTCATAGACCTTGAGCTCACCAGGTCATCCAACCTCACAGCAGGGCAAGTTTATTTGTCCCTTCTTGGCAAAGAGCGCCGGGGAGATTTCCTAGGAGGCACGATTCAAGCGGTGCCCCACGTTACCAATGAGATAAAGGGAAGGATTATAGCCCTGGCCGATGAGACGGGCGCCAAGGTGATCGTGGTGGAAGTAGGGGGTACGGTGGGCGACATTGAAGGTCTCCCATTTTTAGAGGCCATACGCCAGATGCGCAACGAAGTGGGCAAGGACAATGTTTTCTATATTCATGTAACCCTGCTGCCCTACATGTCGACTACCGGCGAGTTGAAGACCAAGCCCACTCAGCACAGCGTCAAGGAACTGAGGAGCATAGGTATACAGCCCGACGCTATAATCTGCCGTAGCGACAATCCCATTCCCTCATCCATCAAAGATAAGATATCCCTTTTCTGCGACGTACCCAAAGAAGCAATCATTCCTCTCACCACTGTGCCGATGGTATATAAGGTACCTCTGATTCTGGAGGAATATGGACTGGGAGACCTGCTGGTGAGGTCCCTGGGCCTGTCGGGCAATCGCAGAGATATGAGCGAATGGGCTTCTATGGTGGAGCGGATGAGCCAGCCCAAGGCCAAAGTGCCCATCGCGTTGGTGGGCAAGTATGTTGAGTTGCCCGACTCCTATATATCGGTGAGAGAAGCTCTGAAACACGCTGGCCTGTACCACGACAGAGATGTAGAGATACAGTGGATACACTCGGAAGACATCGAAAGGGAAGGCCCAGACTCCCTTCTCAAGACGGCCTGTGGCATAGTAGTACCTGGGGGGTTCGGTCCCCGCGGGGTGGAGGGTATGATAGAGACCGCCCGCTATGCCCGAGAGAACAAGATACCTTATCTAGGGCTATGCTTGGGGCTTCAGGTCATGGTGGTGGAATACGCCAGAAACGTCCTGGGCCTCGAGGGCGCCAACTCATCGGAGATAGACCCTGGCACGCCCTATCCGGTGATAGATATAATGCCTGAGCAGCGCTCCATCACAGAAAAAGGTGGCACAATGCGATTGGGTGTCTGCCCTTGCCATCTGCTGGAGGGCAGCCTGGCTCGAAAGGCCTACAGTCAGACTGTCATCCACGAGAGGCACCGGCACCGATTCGAGGTTAATAATGCCTTCCGTGAGGCTCTGGAAAACATGGGCCTCATCGCCAGCGGACTTTCGCCCGATGGCAAATTGGTAGAGATTACTGAGGTAGCAGGCCATCCTTTCATGTTGGGAGTCCAGTTCCATCCTGAATTCCTTTCCAGGCCCAACCGCCCCCATCCCTTATTCAAGCAGTTTATCGCTGACGCAAAGGTAACTCTGAGGGAAGGAGCCCAACCGCCTCTCCCGCTGTGAGCGCCGGGACCACGGCCTTGCTGCTCCATCTCAAGAGTGGCTGTCTGTGATAGTGGTGTCGCCACTGCTTATGAAAGTCTACCCTTCGGGTTGAGGCCCTCGAAGCCCAAAGCTTGCTCTGAGCACAGCAAAGAAGTGAAGCATCCCAGGGAGAATAGGGAGAATGAGGTGCGATAATGGAGATATTCCTTGACACTGCCAACATAGACGAAATCCGTCAGGGAGCACGCCTCGGTGTAATACGTGGCGTCACCACTAACCCCTCCCTGGCAGCTAAAGAAGGTATCGGAAGGGTTGAGGCTTATAAGACTGCGGTGCAGGAGATAGCCAGGATAATAGATGGCCCTATATCTGTAGAGGTGATCAGCTCAGACGTGGAAGGCATGATAACCGAAGCCCGGGACATAGCTGGGTGGATACCCAACCCCTGGGTCAAGCTTCCCAGCACCCTGGCAGGCATCGAAGCCATGTCCATCGTTACGAAAGAGAACATAAAGGTTAACCAGACCCTCTGCTTCTCCGTCAATCAAGCCTTGCTGGGGGCCCAGGCTGGCGCTACAGTAGTAAGTCCTTTCGTGGGCCGACTGGATGATATAGGCCACGAAGGGATGAAGGTGGTAGAGGACATTGTATCTACGTTTCGCCGCTACAGCATCAAGACCAAAGTGATGGCAGCCAGCATACGTCATCCCCTTCACTGCGTCATGGCGTCTAAGGCTGGAGCCGATATATCCACCGTACCCTTTGCAGTGCTCATGCAGATGATAAAACATCCCCTCACCGATGCTGGTCAGGCCCGTTTCTTGCAGGACTGGAAGCGAGCTTTGTCGTGAGCCCTGAGAAGACCAGGGAGTAAGTCTTTCATTAGCGGCCCTTCCAGAGAGGAAGGTACGCCTTCAGATTCAGGCGAGATAGTGCGCCTCACGATCTCTGTTTGCTGTTGCGAGGCCCATGCTGCTATATGTCCAGAGCCATGGCAGCGTAGGGACAAGCAGGTCTATCGAAGCGATAATCAAATACAAAAGGGACACACCTGGGTCAAAGTGGCCTTTCCTATGACAATCCCTCTACCCAGGATGCCCCCTCTATCTACCCCAAGTGCGGAACCTATCTATTAATAGAGGTGGTACCTATGACTACTGAACGAGTGCTGAATATTGCAGAGCTAGAAAGGAAAACCAAGGATGAGCTACTGGTGGTCGCCCAGGACCTCGGCCTTGAGGACGGCGCTCCCCCAGCGAATCTCCGAAGGGAAGACATCCTGTACCGTATCTTCCAGTTGTATTCGGACCAGCAGGGCCTTATCGCTACTGGAACACTGGAAATCATGGGCGAGGGATACGGCTTTTTGCGACAGAACGGCCTACGCCCTGCGGCCGGGGATGTATATGTCTCCCAGTCTCAGATAAGGCGTTTTGCCCTCAGGACGGGCGATGCCATCACGGGCCACGTGAGGCCACCTAAGGATGGCGAGAGGTACTTTGGACTCGTTAGGGTTGAAAAAGTCAATAGTCTGGACCCCGAAAGCGCCCGTTCCAGGGCCTCCTTTGAGCACCTTACGCCCATCTTCCCTAACAAGCAGCTAAAGCTGGAAACCGTCCCCAATAACCTCACCACCAGGATGGTAGACCTTTTCTCACCCATAGGTCTGGGTCAGCGGGGCCTCATTGTATCCCCTCCCAAAGCTGGTAAGACCACCGTCCTCAAACACATCGCCAGCGGTGTCGCCACTAATTATCCCAATGTGGATATCATGGTGGTGCTTATTGGCGAGCGCCCTGAAGAGGTCACTGATATGCGGCGCTCTGTTAAGGGAGAGGTATTTAGCTCTACCTTTGATGAGTCGGTAGAAGACCAGTGCCGTGTTGGAGAGCTAGCCATGGAGCGGGCCAAACGCCTGGTGGAAAGCAAAAGAGACGTGATAATCCTCCTGGATAGTATTACCCGCTTTACCAGGGCCTACAACCTGGCCGTTCCTACCAGCGGCCGCACCCTCTCCGGGGGCATAGACCCAGTAGCGCTCTATCCCCCTAAGCGGTTCTTCGGAGCCGCTCGAAACGTGGAAGAAGGCGGGAGCCTCACTATCATCGCCAACTGTCTCGTAGACACAGGTAGCCGCATGGACGAGGTCATTTATGAGGAGTTCAAGGGTACAGGCAACATGGAGCTTCACCTGGACCGCAGGCTGGCAGAGCGGCGTTTCTTCCCGGCCATAGACATTCAGCGTAGCGGCACCCGCAGGGAAGAGTTGTTCTTTGACGAGACCACCCTGAAGCAAGTCTGGCTACTCCGGCGTATGGTTGCCCTCCTCTCTACCGATGCCATCAACACCGCCGACGCCACAGAGCGCGTCCTGGACCGGCTGGCCAAGAGTCGCAACAACTCGGAATTCCTGGCAAACCTCTCTAAAGGAATCTAATAGATTCTTCGCTGCTGCTCTGAAAATAGCCTCAGCCTTCGACAAGTGTACCAGGCAAGGACCGAAAGACTTGTCCATGCCCTTTTTGGGCACCACAGACGAATGAAAATAGGGTCAGAGCCCTGTTTTCCAGTTCCCTGTGTCAGCCACAACCCCTCCTTGACACTCCTGAGATGCCAATCTAATATGAGGACAGTTCGGCCCATGTGATGGAACTTTTTCGCTCGCTCACACGTCTATACTTGTGACAAAGGCGCTTCCTGGGCCTGTACAAGAGGACGTGTATGAGGAGGGTGAAATGATGAAGTGGCGCGGCATCTGGTGTGCTATTTTGGGTCTGTCTATGGCCTTGATAATAGCGGTCGTGGCCTGCGGTGGTGCCGAGCAGGCACCGCGTGTCGAGCAGGCATCGCCGCCATATTTTGGTGATACGGCGGCGCCAATGGCACCGGCAGCAGCGGCGGCGACGCCGACTCCTGCCGGGTTACGGGCGCTGAGGATGCCGGCGGCCCCTGCGCCAGTAGCCGCAGTACCTGCGGAGGCGCAGGACTCCTCCTCCAAGCTTGACGCGTGGACGGCATCAACCGTAGCAGGTGATATTGCCGTGATACCACAGCAACAGCGCATAATTATCCGCACGGTGGATATGGCGCTGGTGGTGCGGGACGTCTCAGAGACTCTGGACGCAACTGGAGCTTTGGCCCAGGAGTTGGGCGGCTGGGTTGTCCAGTCCAGCCACAAAGAGGAGCACCACGGGTTTATCTCCATCCGTGTCCCGGCAGAGAGGCTTGGCGAGGCAATACGACGCTTGCGTGGGGTAGCGGTAGAGGTAAAGGCGGAGAATTCCATCAGCCAGGATGTGACCGATGAGTACGTGGACATCCAGGCCCGTGTGAGGAACCTGAAGGCTACGGAGGAGCAGCTAATTAAGCTTATGGACCGGGCGGGAAAGGTGGAGGAGTTGCTGGAAGTGCAACGGGAGCTAACCAGGGTCCAGGGAGAGATCGAACAGCTCCAGGGCCGCATCAAGTTCCTGGAAGAGACTTCGGCCTACTCCCTCATCAACGTCAATCTGGAGCTGGCGCCTGTCATGATGCGAGCGGATGTCGGCCTCGACCAAACGGTGAGCGAGGGGGAGCCAGCCAGATTCCGAGCAATCTTCACACCACCTGAAGATATTGCCCAGTTCCTCTACGAATGGGACTTTGGAGACGGCTCAGGTCCTATTGTCGAAACCCGCACCGCCCCCGGCATTGACGGCACTTCTCGCATCACTGCCACAGTGACCCACACCTACTATGACAGGCAGGACTCTCCTTTCATCGTAACGTTCCATATTACCGGGACCGGCAAGGCCGGGATCACCGAAGGTGAGGACACCCTTATCGTTGCGGTGACCAGGGTTCCCAGGATCGAGGTGTTCGCCGGGGATCATCTGATGGCAGAAGAAGGAGAGACGGTCAAGCTGAACGGCTCTTTCACTCGTCCAGAGGGCATAGCAGACCTGGCCTTCCGATGGGACTTCGGCGATGGCTCTGAGCCCGTTACGGGCAGTCTCGGGGGAACTGAGACTACTGCCCCAGCAACCCATATCTACCCCAACCACCGCCCCGTGCCCTTCACCGCAACCCTGACCGTCATCGGCACCGGCGACACCGGAGTTGTCGTGGGCACCCATACTCTCAATGTCACCGTGACCGAGGCTACTTCATGGAGTCCCGGGGGCATCTCTATGGCCGCCGCACGGGCGCTTGCCTCGGTGGGTCGGGGCCTGGCCCAGGCGGGCATCTGGATGGGAATATTGAGTCCCATCTGGGGTGGTGGCCTGCTGGTTGGCTATCTCGTCTGGCGCAGAAACAGGCGCTCCCCACCATAGAGCCTAAACTTACCATTGGGAGGGTTCACGCGTGTTCCCTGAAAAGGTCTTTCCGGAAACTACGGAAATCAACAGCCAGGGCCATCTCGTCATAGGCGGCTGCGATATGCTGGAGCTAGCTTCCCGGTTCGGCACGCCCCTTTATATCTTTGACGAGGAGGTGCTGAGGAGTCGGTGCCGACAGTTCACCCAGGAGTTCCACGTACGTCACTCGCAGACCACCGTGGTCTACGCCTGCAAGGCCTACGTAAACCCGGCCCTTGCTCGCATATTTATGGAAGAGGGACTCGGGCTGGACGTGGTCTCAGGGGGGGAAATGGCAATAGCCAGGGCCGTGAATTTCCCTCCTCAGGTCGTTTACTTCCACGGCAACAACAAGGGCCCCGAGGAGCTGCGGGATGCCCTGGCCTGGAACATAGGCCGCATCGTGGCGGACAGCTTCCATGAGCTTGAGCTTCTTGACCGCCTGGCTGGTGAGGCGCGGAAAGTCCAGGAGATACTTATACGCGTCTCTCCGGGGGTGGACCCACACACTCACGTCCACACCACCACCGGCGTCCTCGACAGCAAGTTCGGCTTCTCCATTCAGACAGGCCAGGCCGAGGAAGCGATACGTATAGCCCTCCGGTCTCCCAACTTGAGGCTGGTGGGATTACACTTCCATCTGGGCTCGCCCATCTTCGAGCTTGAGCCCTACAAGGTCGCTATGGAAGTCGTGCTGAGCTTCGCCTCTCGCTTCAGAGAGGAGGGACTAATGCTCCAGGAGATAAGCCCGGGTGGAGGTTTCGCTATCGCCTACACCCGTGACCAGGAGCCGCCGTCTATTGGCGACTATGCTGAAACCATAGTCTCCACCATGCAGACAACGTGCCGGGCCCTGGGTATGGAAGCACCCCGATTGGTAGTGGAGCCGGGCAGAGCCATAGTGGGGCCTGCGGGGGTAGCTCTCTACCGTGTAGGCGCGGTCAAGGATATACCTGGTGTGCGCAAGTACATATCGGTAGATGGTGGCATGGGTGACAACATCCGCCCCGCCCTGTACGGCGCGGTCTACGAGGCGGTGGTTGCGGGGAAGATGGATATGGAGCCGTCGGAAAAGGTCACCATCGCCGGGAAGTTCTGCGAGTCAGGGGATGTGCTGGTGCGAGATATAACGCTCCCCCCTGTCCAGGCCGGGGATGTCATCGCTATACCTGCCGCGGGCGCTTACTGCCTCTCGATGGCTAGCGTATACAACCTCAACCCTCGGCCGCCTATAGTGCTGGTGAAGGGTGGCAAAGCTCGCCTTATCCGCCGGCGGGAGAGCTACCAGGACATGATGGCGTGTGATATTGTTTAGGTGAATATGATCTCTTTATGTGGCAAGTATTGGGCCATGAGCCTATTATTAAACAGCTAGACAGAAGCCTGAAGGAGGGCCGCTACGCCCACGCTTACCTCCTGGTAGGCCCGCCTCGAGTGGGCAAGAGGACCCTCGCCCTTAACCTAGCCCAGGCAGTGAACTGCCTCTCTCAAGAAGATGCGCCCTTCGGCTCCGCTCAGGGCAGGCCCTGCGGGGAATGCATCCAGTGTCGGCGCATAGCCTCCGCTCAGCATGCGGACGTAGTGATAATCGGGGTGCAGCGTGGCGAAGGGGATGGCCCATCCAGGAAGGAGATTGGGATTGATGATGTGAGGGAGGTGCAACATCGGGCCAGCTTAAAGCCCTACGAGGGCAGACACCGCGTGTTCATCTTCGATGGCGCTGAGCACATGAGTGAGGAAGCTGCCAACGCCCTTCTCAAAACCCTGGAGGAACCGCCTCCCCAGGTGTTGATAATCCTCCTCACTTCCCGAGAGGAGACCCTGCTACCTACCATTCGCTCCCGTTGCTGGCGGCTGGAGATGAGACCCCTACCCCTGGCGGAAGTGGCAAGAGAGCTGGTCAATAACCATCCTATCAATACGACAGAGGCGGAACAACTGGCTCGCCTCTCTATGGGTTGCCTTGGCTGGGCACTGTCTGTCCTCAAAGACCCATCCATTATGGAGAGGCGGACGGAGCAGCTAGAACGTATCGCCCAGCTTTCCGAAGCCAGCCTGGAAGACCAGTTCAACTATGCCTCCAACCTGGCTTCCGTCTTTTTCAGGGACCGAGAAGGGGCCAGGGAAGTGCTTTATATGTGGCTGCGATGGTGGAGAGACTTGCTGCTCCTAAGAGAAGGCGCAGGAGAATATATCTATAACGTGGACTGGGAAGACACTCTACGTCCCATGACATCAAGACTGACTACGGCCCAGGTGGTGGGTTTCATCAGGGCTATTCTGAGGACTCTTGAGGCCCTAGAGCACAACGCTAACGCCCGTCTGGCCCTGGAGGTGCTGATGCTGAACCTGCCAGGCGGAAGGATAAAAGCATGAACAGAGTCGTAGGCGTCAGATTCAGACGCGCGGATAAGGTCTGCTACTGCGATCCGAGAGAGTTCGACTGCCGTCTGAACAGCTATGTCATAGTGCAAATGGAAAAAGGCCAGGAGATGGGCTGGGTTGTCAAGGAGCCGAAAGACGTTGTGCATAAGCAGCCTCAGGAGCCTTTGAGCCCGGTCATACGAAAGGCTACCTCCCTGGACGTTCAGCGCAGGGATGAGCTTAAAGCCAAAGAAGAAGAAGCCCTGCGCCTGGCTAAAGGTATGGTGAGGGAGCTGGGCCTGCCCTTCAAGATGATAGAAGCTCACTATACCTTCGATGGTAGGCGGGCCATTTTTGCCTTTGGCTCGGAGACGAGGGTGGACTTTCGACCACTCATCCATCAGCTCAGCTCAGCCCTGCATTGCAAGGTAGAGCTCAAGCAGGTAGGCGCTAGAGACGAGGCGAAACTCATCGGGGGAATCGGCAGGTGTGGCATGACCTTGTGCTGTGCTACCTGGCTCACCCAATTCAGCACTGTAACAGTGCGCATGGCCAAGGAACAGGCATTGCCTATCAGCGCCGAGGGTCTGGCCGGGCAATGCGGTCGCCTGCGCTGCTGTCTCAAATACGAGTACGAGCAGTACCTGACTATAAACAAAGCTATGCCAAAGATAGGGGAACGAGTGGGCACGGCCTTCGGGGAAGCCAGGGTTATTGTGGGACACCGAGTGAGGGAGACGGTGTCGGTGCTTTATGATGACGAGGCAGTAAGGGAACTGCCCCTGGAGGAGATAACCCGGTACGCTCTCCCCAGCAACTAGGCCGTGTCTGGCGAATACCTCACCTTGAAGGATAGGGTATATGCTGCACCCTTACGAAATTTGGCTCTTCGGGCTTTCGTGTGGTATAGCCCTCACCCCCGGCCCCTCTCCCATTGGGAGAGGGGTGGCCGAAGGCCGGGGTGAGGGATTAATCCTCCCCCACAAGGGGTAGGGAGATGTGGTGATTCCTACACAAGGTCTATCCAGGGGATGAATTTACGCCATTCCTCCAGAATAGTCCGGTTGTGGAGGATGTAGTAAGGGCTTGGATAGGGAGCCTTCGGCTGACGCAGCAGCTTCATCCCTGCTTCCGCTGGAGTGCGGCCCGCCTTTCGCCGGTTGCAGGGGATACAGGCGCTGACGACGTTCTCCCAGGCATGGCCCCCGTCCTGGCGACGCGGTATCACATGGTCAATAGTTAGCTCTCGAATCCGCACACCACAATACTGGCACGTATGACGGTCTCGCAGGAAAATCTCTTTTTTGGACAGCTTACGCTGAGCCAGGGGGCGTCTCACCAGGTACACCAGACGAATGACGGAAGGGATGGTCATAGTAACACTGGGGGTGCGAATCTCCCCGCGGCCGTTCTCAAGCAACTCTGCTTTCCCCTTGCCGAGCAGGACTACCGCTCGCTTTACATTGCAGACGTTGATAGGCTCGTAGTTTAGGTTAAGCACCAGGACCGATGAAGTTAGCATATATCTAATTATAAAGCCACTGATGGGATTTTCACCAGCGCAAGAAGAGAGGTCTTCTCGGTAGAATGTGAAATCAACCCCTCACCCTGGCCCTTCGGCAAGCTCAGGGCCACCCCTCTCCCACCAGTGGGAGAGGGGCCAAGGGTG
>CAYWGG010000032.1:0-5802 GCA_964457285.1 uncultured Dehalococcoidia bacterium | reverse complement strand
TTTCACACACTCATGGAGTCAGAATCACCTTGCCCTTAGTCCCTCGATTCCCCAGGTGAACGTGGGCCTTTGCCACCTCCGACATGGGCAGTATGCGGTCAATGACAAGGCGGAGCTTCCTGGCCTGGACGAGGGGGAGCATTTCGGCCATGGCCTTCTGGTGGTCCAGGACGCCCTGGGGCGAACGGCCTAGACTCAATCCCAGGACCCCACGGTTGGCCGAGAAGATATCCGAGGCTGGGAGAGCCGCTGGCCTGCCGCTAGCGTTGCCATAAATGACCAGGCGGCCGTACTGGGCCAGGCACCGAAGGCTTTTCTCCAGCACCTCTCCTCCCACGCACTCCAGGATTACCTGCACACCCGCGCCGCCGGTGGGGGCCTTGATCTCTTCCTCGAAGTCGTGGGTGATGTAGTTGATGGTGATGTCAGCGCCCAAAGACCTGGTCAGTTCCAGCTTGTCCTCCGTTGAGGCCGTGGCGATGACCCGGGCTCCCCAGAGCTTGGCAAGCTGAATGGCTATGGTGCCCACGCCTGAGGCCCCCGCCTGGATGAGAACGGTATCGCCGGGTTGCACCTGGGAACGGGTCTTCAAGAGGTGGTATGCGGTGAGAAAAATGACCGGCATTCCTCCTGCATGTACCAGATTGATGCCAGGGGGACAACGGAATACGTTAGAAGCATCCACAACGGCGTACTCGGCTTGGCCTCCAGCCGCCCTCGCCATCACAGGGTCGCCTACCCTGAAGCCCTTTACCTCTGGCCCCACTTCCTCAATGGTTCCGGCAGCCTCAAGGCCCAGAGTCGCTGGAGGGTCGCCACCCAGGTATGAACCCGTGCGGCGCATCAGGTCGGCGAAGTTCACGCCGGCCCCGGCTACCTTTATTAACACCTGGCCTTTGGCCGGCCTGGGCTGCGGGACTTCTTCTTCATAGACCAGCACCTCAGGTCCGCCGAACTTATGGATTCTAACGGCTTTCATGATACCTCCTCAAATCCTTCGACTGCGCTCAGGATAGGACTTCATGCTCACCCAACGGCTAGAGCGTACACCTCCTTGGCAGCCTCAGGTAACGGGTACTCTTTCCAGGTAGCACCACTATCCAGGGAGCCGAAGACCTGCCCGTCGCGGGCGGCACAGTATATCTGCGACGGACGCCGTGCATTAATCGCCACTGCCATCATAGTGCTACGGGGATTCAATCCTTTGTCTACTCGTGCCCAGGTTCCTCCCAGGTCGTGGCTGCGGAACAACGCCCCAACCTCACTGCGGGCTGCCCTGCCGATGGTAACGTACAACGTTTTGGGCTGTTGCGGCGATAGCAGAAGGTATCGGGTATAGGTAATAGCAGAATACTTCTTGAGGTCAATGGGCTCCCAGTGGCCGCCCTGGTCTGGGCTACAGAACATCCCCTCCCTGGTGCTGATGTAGACAGCACGAGGCTGTGCAGGGCTCACCTGTACGCCATGCAGGTCCAGCCGGTCCTCACCGCCTTCGCCAAGTCCCTGGTTGATGGGTTCCCAGCTCTCCCCGCCATCCAGGCTGCGGATCATTCCCCCTACCTCCAGGCCAGCGTATATCTCATCGGGGTAGCTAGGGTCGGCTGCCATAGCGATGACTCGTGTAGGGAAGGACATGGTGATTACATCGGAGCCCAGGGCGATGGGCAAGGAGTCCCAGGTATCGCCTCCGTCCTGGCTGCGAAAGACCTGTGCGGGAGCCATGCCCACGTACATTACGCCGGGCTTGTGGGGGCGGAACAGCAGAGACCAGACGACGCTACCTGTCACCGGCATGTTCAGGCGTCTCCAGTGATTGCCTCGGCTGCCGCTTCGGTAGAGGCCATCCTGTGTGCCCGCAAATACCACCTCGGGCTGAAGGGGATGGATGGCGAGTACCCGTACCTCTGGGGAAGGCGGTAGACCATTGGTGAGTTCTTCCCAGCGGTCTTGGCCGGGAGCCTTTCGGTAGAGGCCACCCGTCCCAGCGCCAGCGTAGACATAGGGTTCTGGGACATCGGATGTACGCGATGCCATATGTCATCCCTCCATGTGCATGGTGTGACCGCGCCAGTACAGTGACCAAGCTATTAGCCGAGATGGTACGATTGCACCAGAAAATTGCTGGATTGTCAACCGAGGTGGAAATGCTTGAAGGTCTCGGCATACTTCATGCCAACATGCTGGCCTGCCTGCTGTCTCCACTCCCGCATCCACTTATCGTCCTCATGCCCATCCCCCACCTGGGATACGTGCTGTTTTAGCGCCTCAATGGCTACCTCTACCGTCTCAGAAACGTCAATCCACTTGTCCGACTCGCGAGTGTCCATTACGAGGACCTCTCGGACTTTGTGAGGCTCCAGCCCCTCCTTGAGCAACTCCGGGAAGGTCATCCGGTCTCGGGCAGCAGGAAACACCGCCGCCAGTGTGGCTTCTCCCACCGCCAGATGGTCAGGGTGGCCGATGTAACCGGTGCCCTGGAGACTCCTCACGGGGCTTGGGCAGATCAAAACATCAGGCTTGTATTTCCTGATCTGTCTCACGATGTCCCGCCTGAGTTCCAGACTTGGCTGGAGCATAGAGTCGTCGTATCCCAGGAACACCACTTCCTTCACTCCCAGCACCCTGGCCGCTGCGAGCTGCTCCTTCTGCCGTATCTCCGACAGACACTCTGGAGTCATCTCCGGATCGCTGCTGCCTTTGCTACCATCGGTGCAGACGAGGTACACTACCTCCATCCCCTCTTTGCACCATCTCGCCACCGTCCCCGCACAGCCGTACTCGGCATCGTCGGCGTGGGCTACCACCACCATCCCACGACGATATGGTCCCTCTTGAGTCATGCGGTTGCGACCTCCAAACTTTTACAGTTTTCCCACCCATAGCTGGAGGGCTTCAATCCCTCTCCAGCATTCTCTCATCGAGGGAGCTAGAAAATCCCCCCTTGCTCCCCTCCGCTAAGGAGGGTTGGGGGGATTTGCCATCCCCCTCGACAGGGAAAGGCCAGAGCTTGCCCTGAGCCGAAGCCCTGAACGGAGCGAAGGGGAAGTCGAAGGGATGGGAGCGAAAGCACTACACTAGCTCAAACCTGGGTTGACATACTACTGAAAGGGGCCCCTCTCCCTGCTGGAGACCAGAAGGTCTGACCTGTCGCGCCACCTCTTGAAGAAGCGCTTGAAGTTCTTGAAGCTAAGCTGATTCCGCTCCACTTCGCCAAGGGCGCTCCACTGGCGGTGTTCGTGGCGGACCAGAGGGAGGGTCCCATCGGCTACTATACGGTAGCCCTGGGCCTTGAATTGAAAGCTGAAGTCCAGGTCCAGGTTGCGGTAAAAGCGGAAGGTCTCTCTCAACAATCCCACGCGTTGGGACAGAGACCTAGAGAACGCGATACAGTAAGCCTGCATGGCGTCGGCATCCCCAGACTGTACTTCGTCGTGAAAGTGATGCAGGTCGTTGGTTCTCAATCCCCAGGGCCCTACTATGCCGATGGACGCATCCTCTAGCCACCGCCCGATAGGGCCGAGCAGATCGCCCATCACCTCTACCGAGGTGTCCACCATCACTATGGTTTTACCCGAACTCTGCTTCAGCCCGATGTTCTTGGCCGCCCCCTCCCCCAGGACGTGGTCGCAGTGGATGATCCTGGTGCGAGGGTCCCGTTGCCGTAGCTCCTCGACCCATTCGGACGTGCCATCGGTGGAGCCGTTGTCCACCACTATCAACTCGGCGGAGTATCCTCTGGCCCACTTCAAGATACTCTCTGTGCAACGTTTGACGTCGTCCATGTAGTTACTGGCTGTCACAACGAAGGAGAAGTCTAGCTGTGGCGGCAGGTCCAGGTGAGACTCCACCTCTTTTGAGGAGGATATCGCTTTCCAGCGCTCCCGCTGCTTCTCCAGGGCCGTCTTGGGGCGGACTCTGGTATCTGTGGGCAGGTCTCCTAACGCATAGCCACCGTTGGAGAGGGCAGAGCGTACCTCATCAGCCTTCTGGTAGTCAGCTTGCTTCCGAAGGCCATCCCTCGCGGCCACATTGTCCTGGACCTGGTGTGGCAACTCGTACCTGGCAGGCACCTTGTCGAGGCCCAGGCCGAAGATGCGGTCGTACTCCAGGAGTAACGCCAGCTTGGCCTGACCAGGCAGATTGGAGCGCACCATATCCCAGGTGAGGCCCAGGGCCTTGGGCAGGTCCAGGTCCTCATCCACAGTCCTCTCAAAGCGTTGCCTCCACTCCTCCATCTCCTCTGGAAGCCTGGTCAGATGGGGCAGATTCCTCCACTCCCAGACCCGGTCCCGCAGGCTGGTGAGGGCACGTTCAGCACCCCTGAGAGCCGAGAATGTGAAATTAATCCTGTGTCTGTACCTTACAGTGAGACACAGGTATCGGAAAGACAAGGGGTCAAAGTTCCTCTCCTCCAGGTCATCAAGGATGAACTCATTCCCTGCGGACTTAGCCATCTTCACGCCATCAGCCAGGAGGTGCTGGCCGTGCACCCAGTGGCGCACGAAAGGCACCCCAAACGCCCCTTCGCTCTGGGCTATTTCATCCTCATGGTGGGGAAAGATATTGTCAACGCCGCCGGTGTGCACATCCAGTTGCTCTCCCATGTACTTAGTGGACATAGCAGAACACTCGATGTGCCAGCCGGGAAAGCCCTCACCCCAGGGGCTGTCCCACTTCATCTCTCTACCGGGTTCCGCCATTTTCCACAGAGTGAAGTCTCGAGGATCCCTCTTCAGGGGGTCCACCTGGGCCCTCACTCCCTCCATCAGACCCTCCTGAATGTTGCCAGAGAGCTTTCCGTAGTCGGTGAACTTGCTCACGTCGAAGTAGATATTATCGCCGGCCTGGTAGGCGTAGCCCCGTTCAAATAGCCTCTGAATTATGGCTATCATTTCCTGGACATGCTCTGTGGCCCGGGGGAAATGGTGAGCTGGGAGGATGTTCAGCTTCTCCTCATCTCGGTGAAAGGCCTGGGTGTAAAACTGGGCTATCTCCTGCGGGGTCTTGCCTTCGGCGAGGGCAGCCAGGATAACCTTATCGCCGCCCGTTTCCAGCATCTCCTGACGCATGTGGCCCACGTCGGTGATGTTCTTAATGTGGACCACCCTATACCCATGCTGCCCCAGCACGCGCCTTATCCAGTCAGCCATGAGGTAGGTGCGGAGGTTGCCCACGTGGGCGTAGCGATACACCGTGGGGCCACAAGTGTACATGCGGACAACCCCCGGCTCCAGGGTCGTGATCTCTTCAACTCTCTTGGTAAGGGTATTATAAATGCGAAGCAAGCCGCCACCCCTTGTCCAGGATGTATATTGAGAAGATTTTATCACGTACAGGCCGCAATTGCACCACATCTAGCCTCGTTGACAATCCGCCTCTTCCTCCCTACAATCCTAACCAGGGTCCTCACCACCGAGTTATAGCCGGGTGTCCGCCATGACTACTGTAAGGCAGCTATACGAGCTTCAGGAGCTTGACCTGGAGATTGCCCAGTGCCGCGGCCTTATCGCCTCCATAGATGCTCAGTTGGGTGCTGAGGCGGAGTTGGATACCCTCCACAAGGAGCTTGAGACCCAGAGGGTTTCCCTTAACCAACTACGTTTGCAGCAAAGGGCCCACGAGCTGGATGCAGAGTCCGCTAGGGGGAAGTTGCGTGACGTGGAGGGCAAGCTCTATAGTGGCAGCATAACGAACCTCCGGGAAATGGAGGGTTACCAGAAGGAGGCGACCTTCCTGCGGGACCAGCTCCGTGTGCTGGACGATAGACTCCTGGAGACCATGATGGCCCTGGATGAGGCCCAG
>CAYWGG010000031.1:0-17037 GCA_964457285.1 uncultured Dehalococcoidia bacterium | reverse complement strand
GTCCTTAGTAGCGCCGATTTTGCACCGCATGTGTGTGCCGGAGGTGGGGCCGGTGCCCTCGAACACCTCTTTGCGGTCCATGACTATCTTGACAGGGCGGCCACTCTTTCTGGAGAGGATGGCGGCAACCGGGTCCAGATAGGCGATGAGCTTGGCCCCAAACCCACCTCCGATCTCCATAGGGATGACCTTCACCATAGATTCGGGGAGGCCGAGAATAGCTGCGGTGAGGGAGCGGATAGCAAATGTGCCCTGAGTGCTTGTCCAGACAGTCACGTGTCCATCCGGCGTCCAGGACGCTGTGGAGGCATGGGGCTCGATGTACCCCTGGTGGACCGTCTGAGTGGAGAACTCCCTGTCGACGATAACGTCGGCTTCCCTGAACCCCTGCTCCAGGTCGCCGCGCTTGAACTGGAGGTGGCCTGCTACGTTGCTTGTCTTGCCGGTGTCATCGCCTCTGGCAAAACGGTCCACGCGGAACCTGGTGGTCATGCTATCATGGAGGAGGGGCGCATCCTCTTTCATGGCATCCTGCAAGCTAAGGACCGGGGGCAGCACCTCGTAGTCCACCTCGATGAGCTTGAGAGCCTCCTCGGCGATATGGGGGCTGGTGGCAGCCACAGCCGCCACAGCGTGGCCCTTGTACAGCGCTTTCTCATGGGCCAGGACGTTCTCCGCCATCATCCGGGCGTTCCCCTGGACCTCCGCGAAGTCAATTTCCCTGTCCTCGATGATGGGGAAGTCTTTAGAGGTGACCACGGCCTTCACGCCCGGTACAGCTTCTGCTTTGCTGGTATCAATGGAGCGGATACGGGCGTGGGCGTGGGGGCTACGGAGGATCTTGCCGTGTAGCAACCCTGGCATATTTATATCGGCCCCGAATCTGGCGCGACCAGTGACCTTTTCCAGGCCATCGTGCCTGATGGGCCTTGTACCAACTACTTTGAACTTACCTTGACCCTTGCTCTCCTGATCTACCGTAGTAGCCATATAGTTTTCCTCCTCAACGGGATTTCCTATTTGGACCTTTGAGAATGAATGCTCAAGCCCGTATCAGGCCTGGTCCAGCTTAAAGAACTCAACGGCATTCCCGGCCCAAATCTTGTACTTCTCGTCTTCGGGCATGCCGGCGTAGATCTCCTCAACGATGGGCCGAGAGTTGGGCCACTCGCACTCGATGTGGGGAAAGTCGGTGGCAAACAGGATATTGTCCACCCCGATGTGGTGCCGCATCTCTACGGCGACTCGCTCGTACTGGACGCTAAACTTGATGTGCTCCCTCACGTACTCACTGGGAAGGCGCTTCAGTGGTTTGAATCCAAGCATCTGTTCTGCCCAGCCTATGTGCCGCTGATACCACAGGTCTGCGTGCTCCAGCCAGAAGGGGACCCAGCCCAGGCGGGTCTCGGCGAAGTAGACCCTCAGGGAGGGGTAGCGGTCAAACACGCCAGAGAAGACTAGCTGAGTGATGCTCACGGCAGGGCGCAAGCCGAAATTGGTTATCCACTCCAGGAAGGGCCTTCTGAGTCGGCTCATGACCTCCGGGTCTTCCTTGGGGTATTTGAAAGTGGGTTGCTGTGATTCGCGGAAGGCGACGTGAACGGTCACCGGCATGCCCATGTCAACCGCAGCAGCCCAGAACCTGTCGTCCTCAGAGGTTGGATACCCCTTTCCGTTGGGCAACGCGCCCAGGAGGATCCCCTTCAGCCCAAGCCTGGCGCAATGCTCCATCTCCGCAACGGCGTCGCCCACGTTGGTTATTGGTATAACACCCATGCCGATAAGACGGTCAGGAGCAACGGAGCAGTACTCCTCTCCCAGCCAGTCGTTATAGCCACGGATGACAGCTTTGTACACCTCATCGTGCTTGACGTTACGCCAGAGGACAGGCCCGGCCACCATCGCCGGAAATAACACCTCGGCGTCGAGGCTGTCCACGTCTTGCTCCTTCACCCGCTGCTCAGGTGAGCCCGTGCCCGCTGCTTCCTCTACCCTCAAGCCAAAAGGTTGCCACTGGCCAGCAGGTCTGCCTGCGCGAAGGTCGAGGAAGTTCGCTTCCAGGAGGGGCTGTCCCTCGATGAGCAAGGCATCGCCGCCATCGGGAGTCTGGACACTGCGAGGTGCTCGATCCCGGTACTTACCGGGCACTCTATGGACCCAGCGTTCAGGCTTCACCTCCAGATGCCCATCACTGGACATCAGCCGGTACTCTCTTGCCATGAAAACCTCCTTGCTATCGAGGTCCATATCCTTTTCTGGACCTTTCGTGCTCAGACAAAGGTGCACCCTCGATAAGAGTGATTTTAGTGGTGTGGCTTAAGGTCGTCAAGCACTTTGCTGAGACTTGGACCGAATTCGGGAATATCTTCCGGAAAACATCGGAGGTTTAGTTAACTTGGTAGTGTATCCTTTATTGGGGAAAATCGGCCAAAGCTCCCAAAAAGCTCTGTTACTATTCGTCCCCCTGGATGCTGCCACGGTCAGGATCGGGGTCAACGGTACCCTGAAGGTCAGGAAGTGGCTGGGATTGGGTACGTTCTGCAAGTGGGCTAGTCTCTTGAATGAGCCTTTGAAGCCCTTCAAGGAGCTCCTGGTATGCCTCACCCACTGCGAAGCGCTGGCCCAGATGTTCTTGGAACAGGTAATTCAGTGCCTTGAGTTCACGGAGACTTTGCTCCAGGTGCCAGCCCATCTCCGCCAACTCCTGGCGCAGACGCTGCTCTTCCAGGAAGTGCTCCTGCAACTCTCTCGCGTATATCTGCATTTGCTGGTGACTTAGATGGCCGGATGTACGATAGCTGGCGGCGTCATCCGCTACCATTCTATTTATCTCTCCTTCCGTGACTGATCTGAAACTCTGCGAATAAATAAATGTTAGTTTATCGTGGCTAGCTTCCCAGGACCTCCTCCACTGTCTTCAGTAATGCTGTGGGACTAAAGGGTTTGGTAAAATATCTGTCTGCCCCGACCTCCACAGCCTTCCGCCTGTCGAACTCCTGGGCCAGGGCGGTGAGCATGATAATCTTGATGTGGGCCGTGGCAGGGTCCGATTTCAGCTTCTGACAGACCTCGTAGCCATCCATCTTGGGCATCAAAATGTCCAAGAAGATGAGGTCCGGCTTCTTCTGGTAAATAATGTTCAGAGCCTCCTCCCCATCGCTGGCTGACAGCACCTGGCACCGATCGTCGTTACCAAGAGTAGCATGCAACAGAGAAATAATATCTTCTTCATCATCTACCACCAGCACCTTTTTCCTCATATTCCACCTCCTGCACGAGTAGAACCTTCCCTGCTCACTATGTCAGCCCACTGGGTAGGCACGGAGAAGAAGAACGTGGAGCCCACGTTCAGCTCGCTCTCTACCCAGACCTGACCCTGCATCAGCTCCACTAGCGCCTTCACGACGTACAGGCCCAGCCCACTTCCCCTGATGCCCACCGTCTCGGGCCGCCGTATTCGTTGAAACGTAGTGAAAAGGTGTTCCAGGTCATGGGGAGCGATCCCAATGCCATGGTCAGCAACGGCCACCACCACTCGTTCTGGCTCGTGGCGCGCCGAAACGGTGATTCGACCTCCCTGGGGGCTGTACTTGACGGCGTTATCCAGCAGGTTCGTCAGCACCTGGACCAGCTTATCCCAGTCGCCCACCACCCGAGGCGTGTCTGGTGGAATGTCCACCAGGAACTGGTGCTTACTGGTGGTGAGCCCTATATTGGACAGCACCTCTTCAACGACGCTGCCCAACGGCAGGTGACGCAGCTCGGCAGTGATTTTACCTGACTGGATGCGAGACACGTTGAGCAAGTCATTCACGATGATGGTAAGCCTCTGGCTGCTCTGGTAGACCCGCTTCAACCAGTCCTGACTGACATCCCTGGGGGGGTCCCGGTCTATAAGCAACTCGGTGAAACCCATGATGATGTTCGTGGGAGTGCGCAGCTCGTGAGAGGCAAGAGAAATGAAAGTGTTCATGCGACTCTCCAGCTCCTGCTTCAGGGTTATCTCCTCAGAGAGTCTGGTGTTCTCCAGTAGCACTCCTAATTGGTCTGCGATAGCCGTCAGGAGCCTGACCTGTTGGGGCGTAAAATGGCTGGTTTCCTTTGAGACAACGTTGATTAGTCCCAGGCTTCTGTGGTGAGCATGGATGGGCATTGAAACGCCGGATCTGACGCCTAGCTCTACCAGGGCAGGTGAGGCGCCAGGGAGGGCCGGATAGTCATTAAACACTACGGGTTGTGCCTCCTGAAGCCCGGTGGGCCCTAGTAGTGATTCGCTGTAGCGGAGGAGAGGTGGGGGGGGTGAGTCCTCGATTGCCGGCCCGGCCGCAGCTACAAGGCGTAGCCCCTGTTTATTCTCATCTGGTACTCGGAGAACCGCCCAGTCTGCCTGGGCAATCTTGACCAATTGTTCCAGAACTCGGGTGGCTCTGTCTTCAAAGCTACCAGGCTGGGCCAGGACGCTAGCGATGTTGAACAGTGCCTCCAGTTCTTGTGTGCGAAGGTACTCTGCTTCCACCACCCGCTTGTGCTCAGTTATCTCGCGGGATATACCCATGACTCCTAAGGTCTCACCTCTGCCACCCTCCAGAATAGAGGCCGCAAGAAAGGAGGGAAAGGTCCCTCCGTCCTTTCGCAGGTTCATTATCTCGGCAGTACACTGACCTGTTCTAAGAACCGTTTCATGGACCTTACTCCCTTCCTCTGGGTCAGCGTAGAGCATATTCACAGACTTGCCCAGGACTTCTGCTTTGTTATAGCCGAAGGTTTCCTGAGCCGCCCGGTTGAACTCAATGATTCGACGCCCCTTGTCCACCGAGATGATCATATCCAGAGAGCTATCAATCAGGTAGCGGGAGTATTCGCGGGCTTCCTTTAACTGCTCCTCCTCCCTCACCTTTGCAATACGGAGCTGTTTCTGTTCCAGGACATGCTTCACAGCTATTGGCAGGCGATTCCAGTGGGACTTCAATAAATAGTCGGCTGCCCCTTGCTTCAACGCTTCCGCCACCGCTTCCTCAGCGACGCTACCCGTGACGACAATGAGTGGAATATCCAGCCCACGCTCTTGCAGAAGTTCAAGAGCACGCAGTCCACCAAACCGCGGTAGAGAGTAATCCGATATGATGACATCCAGAGATGGATTCAGGTGGGCTATGTAGTCTGACTCAGTCTCTACCACACGCCACTCGGGAGAGAACCCGCCACTGCGTAGCACCTCTATCATGAACTCGGCATAGGCCGGCTGGTCTTCGATGATCAGGACCCGCAGGTAGGTAGACAAGAATGCTCACCTCCTTAGCTGTGAACCTATTCCACCAGTCCCAGCCGTACCGCCACGATAGCTGCATGGGTCCTATCGGAGACGCCCAGCTTGCCGATGATACTCTGGACGTGTTTCTTGACGGTGACTTCGGCCAGGTTCAACTCACTGGCGATCTCCCTGTTGGCGTACCCTTGCGTCACCAGGCGGACCACATCCAGCTCACGGGCCGTGAACCGCTCCGTCACCACGGAGTCAGCCTGACCTTCTGGGAGCTGCCGGGGTATTTGCAGCAGCCCCTGAATCGCCTGGCGGAGCAGGCTGCTCCTTACCATAGTACCGCCGTCTGCCACTGCGTTAATGGCGTGGCAAAGGAGCTCGCGAGAGGAATCTTTTACCAGGTAGCCTGCCGCGCCGGCACGGAGGGCTTCCACCACATACATCTCGCTGTCGTACATTGTGAGAACGATGACGGCAGTGCTGGGCCGCGCAGCCTTGATCCTTTGGGTGACCTGAATACCGTTCATACCGGGCATCCGGATGTCGGTAAGGACCACATCGGGCTCAAGCTGGTTGACTTTCTCAATGGCTTCCTCACCGCTACTGGCTTCTGCTATAACTTTGATGTCCTGTTCATTACTCAGCATGGCGCGGAGCCCTTCTCTGACCACTGGGTGGTCGTCCACAACCATTACACGTAATGCTCTCTTCTTACGATTCACTTCCATGGTTCCCCTTTCCGGGCATCGTCGTTTAAGGGAACATAGACACTCACTATGGTCCCGTGACCAGGAGAACTGGTCACCTCGAAGTTTCCACCTATGACCTCGGCCCGCCGCCGCATACTCATGAGGCCTCCCACCCGCTTGCCTTGTACAGCCGCCTCTACGTCGAAACCCAGACCATCATCCTCGACCTGGAGGTTAACGACGTGATCCTTGCAACTAAGAGTGACGGTCACGTTCTTGGCACCAGTAGAGTGTCTCCTGACGTTGATTAAGGCTTCATGAAAAATCCGGTAAAGGGCCACCTCTACGTCTCTGGATGGCCTCACCTGGTAGTTGGCATCGAATCCAGCCTGGCATCCCATTTCCTCATGGAAGTGACGCAACTCCTCCTCTATCAGGGGAACGATACCGAACTCGTCCAGAACAGGTGGATGGAGGTCGTTCATGATGTTACGGGACTCGCGGATGGCCTCCCGTAATAAGATCGAGCCGCGCACCGCCACCTGCCGTGCCGCAGGATTCTCCCGGGTCATGGACTCAAGCATCTGGAGTTGCTGAAAGACCGAGGCCAGGGTCTGGGCGATGCGGTCATGGACTTCGTAGGCGATCCACTCGCGCTCCTCCTCCTGAGCTGTAATTGATGCAGCTGTCAGCTCCCGGATGTATTGTTCCCGTTGGGAGACCATACCCCGAAGACTATCCTCATTCCAGAAATGGTCGGCCAGCTCACGGGCATAAATCAACAGTTGCTCGCGGCTCAGGCCATCAAATGTTCGGGTTGTTGGCACCTCTTTTTCTTCTAATTCTTCTAACATCCTCTACTCCCTAGCAGCAGTGGTTCTCCCTCTATTAGAACCCAGAAACGCCTGAAGTCAAGATAGTCTCTATAGTACTTTAGTACTGTGCCTTTGCCCCCAACCACTCATCTCTACAGAGAGGTGCTGATGTTCAGCGATTAAACGAGTGAGCTTTACAGCTGCTTCTCAAAACCGACCCCTGACAAAACGGGATAAATGGTCAAGTTCATTTTGTATCCTGGGGATGGTTAGGACAACATCCCCTGGTATGCATACTTCGGGATACACCAGGGGCATACCAGGGAGTGTAGATGTCTATGCTGTACATGGATATATTCTGGCGAGTATACATACCGGGAGATACCCCAAGAGTATACCAGGGGGTATAGACCTTTTCATGAGAGGTGGGTGTAAGCTGGTGCTGGCGGCCTATATCTTTCCCTGATGCTCAGGACAGGGCAGCCAGAGGGGAGCCCCTAGGAGCCTTGGCACCCCAGACAACAGTGTATCTTAAGTCACTCGAAGGAGGAGGAACCAATGGCGATAGAGAAGTCTATGGCATCATCCAGCCTGGCAGAGGTAGTGGACCGAATCCTGGACAAGGGTGTGGTGGTAGATACCTGGGTCCGAGTCAGCCTTGTAGGTATCGAGATCCTGGCCATCGAGGGCAGGGTAACGGTGGCCGGGGTAGACACCTTCCTGAAGTACGCCGAGGCCGTAGGCTTGACAGCAGCGGCCACCTAGTTAGCCCAGGCTTATGGTGTGCTCCGGGTGGCCATATCGAGGTGTTACTTGACCAGTAGGCTCCCTTCTTCTCCCAGAGGGCTATGGTTACCGACATGCCACCCTCCAAAGGATGCCCGCGGCGCTGCCGCCCACTAAGGCCACCCGGAGCCTCGAATTTAGGTGAAAGGAGAAAGAGATGCCAATACGAGAAGAGATGAACAGCCTCGCAAAGGAGATGATCCATTCCTATGAAGCGCGGGTAGAGCGCGTTGAGGAGATCCGAAAGGCTACTCAGGCGCAGCTCCGTGAGTTGGGTACCTCCCACAATACTATGGCCACGCAGCTAAAGGCTAACCTATCCCGAACCAGGGCTGCGCTCAGGCAGGATGGGGTCCAGCGCAAGTCCAGTGTCAGAACCCAACTCAAGCAACTGGCTGTCAGCGTAGCCAGTGACCTGAGAGAATTGGATGCTGTCCACAATACTATGGCCGCCCAGCTAAAGGCTAACCTATCCCGAACCAGGGTTGCTCTCAGGCAGGATGAGGTCCAGCGCAAGTCCAGTGTCAGAACTCAACTCAAGGGGCTAAGTGATGTCCGGTCTGGAGCCCAAGCTGCATGGCAGGACCTGGTTGCCACCATGGAGTCAAAAAGGAGCAAGGCCATAGCAGTGGCAGAAGCTCTCTCACCTTCCCTTGTACAGGAAGTGGTCCCAACTGCACCCGTGGTGCCTAAGCCCTCAAGGGCGAAGCCTTTGGAGGAGGCTTCTAAGGAGGAAGAAGAGATCGTTGCAAGAGCCGTGGTCGGCGAAGTGACCCAGGAGTTCATCAACTTGACCAACCGGGTCTTCGAGTATCTGGCCAATCACCCCGATGGTACTCGGCTCACGCAGCTTGAAGAGGAGTTCAAGCTCAACCGCTTTCAGGCGGCACGGGTTGTCAGGCATCTGATCGATGAAGGTAAGACGGAGAAGCTGGGCTTGCTCTACCTCGCAGTTTAGAGGTAAAAGAGAGAACTCCTTTCCACCTCGATGGGGGAAGACCAGGACGGAGATGAATTCTCCCTCCCTGTACGGGTAAGGCATGCCTCGCCCCTACCTCCCTTCCACCAGGGGAGGGAGAACCAGGGCGTAGAAAGATCGAAAAGGAGATAACCCTGATGACATCGGCAACGAATGGAATGATGACGCTCCTGGAGCCCAGGGCGCTGCCCAACTTCGTTGAGACCCCTTTTATCAAGAGCATCGTGGATCGAGCCCTGATCTATATCGTATCTGGTTTCCCCATACACTTCAGGGGGGCATCGGGCACTGGGAAGACTACCCTGGCCATGCATGTGGCCAGCAAACTGGGCCGACCGATGGTTATGATCCACGGGGACGAGGAACTCTCCACCTCTGCCCTGTTGGGCAATGAGTATGGCTACCGGCTGAGAAAGGTGAGAGACAACTTCATCCACTCAGTGCTGAAGATCGAGGAGGACATGACCAGGAGTTGGGTGGATAACCGCCTGACGGTGGCTGCCAGGCACGGCTTTACACTCATCTACGACGAGTTCACTCGCTCCCGCCCTGAAGCCAACAATGCTCTCCTTTCCGTGCTCCAGGAGAGAATGCTGGACCTGCCCGCCGCCAGAGAAGGAGAGAACTACCTGCGGGTCCACCCGGACTTTACCGCCATCTTCACCAGCAACCCGGAGGAGTACGCTGGCATTTTCCGGAGCCAGGATGCCCTCCGGGACAGGATGGTCACTCTTGACCTGGACTACTTCGACGAGGAGACAGAGGTGACGATCACCCATGCCAAATCCGGGCTTGATAAGGACGAGGCTGGGAAAATTGTTCGCATCGTCCGTGGCCTCAGGGAGTCCGGCGTGTGTGAGTTCCTCCCCACTGTGCGAGGCTGCATCATGGTGGCCAGGGCTGCCAAGCTCAGCAACAGCTCGGTCTCTTCAGATGACCCCCTCTTTCGACAGCTCTGCCTGGATATACTTGCTTCCGAGTCCAGCAGGGTGGGCAACAAGACCAGGACTTCCAGGGTGAAAGAGGTGCTGAACGGACTCATCGAGCGCTGTCGGTGATAACAGTGGTACTCGCACACCCATCACCAAGTGGCCCATCGCCAGGTGAAAGGAGGGCCCAGGAATGACACCTGACAGAGTAGCAAAAGAGCACTACTGTAAAAAAAGTAGATGTGGTAAGAGCTATACCAGCGTGATGCGGCTCCAACATCATTGGGCTGCGGAGCATACCCCTAAGACCTTGAGAGACATACGCACGGTGAAGGATATACCCACAATGCAAAACCTTTCCCTTCGCTCAAGGCAAACCCTTCGCCACAGCAAATAGGGATTGTTTCCGCCACCGGCCCTTAGGTGATTGTGCAGCATGGCTGGTCTGCTTGAGAAACCCGTCTCTGGAGGAGCTTATGACAGGAGTTAAGGTTAAGGGACTACGAAACTTGAAGACAGCTATTACCAAACGTGTCCATAATAAACCTCCCCAAAGTGGAACGTCCCACCTGAACATGTACCTGCTCAGTAAGGAGAAGCAGCGGCTAGAACAGGAGTTGGCCTACCTTAGCGAGCGCCGAGAAATCATCCTGGGGCGCATAGGGGAAATCAGAGAAGCGCTCATTAAGCTAAAGGCGGTTGCACAATGGGAGGAGGAAGTCGGGATGGCCGATGGAGTCGGCATTGAGGCCAGGGCCATTCCATCTGAGCCACCCCAGGAGCAGGCCCCAAACCAGTGGAAGACAATGACTATCGAGTATTAAGCAAATGAGTCGAATTTATCTGTATGGGATCATAGAGGGCGAGAACGGAGCCGTCTTCTCTTCCACAGGGATTGATGGCTCTGGCCCCGTGTACACGGTAGGGCACCAGAGGCTAGGGTGCGTGGTAAGTGACTACAGTGGCGAAGGTTTTGTGACCATGTCCAAGGAAAAGCTCATCCGAAGCCTCCTCACCCACCAGCAGGTGGTAGAGCAAGTTATGCAGGATCACACCGTGCTCCCGGTTAAGTTCGGCACTTTCCTTTCCGGCTCACAGGAGGTGTGTGGACTGCTCTCCCAGGGGCAGCGGGACTTCGCCAGCGCATTAGCAGCTATTCGGGACAGGGTCGAGATAGAGATCGCAGCCACCTGGGATACCAGTCAGGTGCTTCAGGAGATCAGCGGGGAGCAGGATGTGGTTCGCGCCAGAGAGGCCATCACCAGTAAGGGCCAGCCCACCCTGGAGGACCTGATTAAGCTAGGGCAGTTGGTGAAGGCGCGTATGGATAAACGCAGGGAGGGTTACCGGGAACGGATGCTGGGGTTGCTGACGCCCTTATCGGTTGATGTGAGTCCCAACACGCTGGTCTCTGACGAGCTGGTGGTGAACGTGGCGTTCCTGGTGAACCGGGCCCGGCAACAGGAGTTCGATGCGGCTGTGCAGCAACTGAACCAGCTCTTCCAGAACGAGATTGACTTCCGGGTGATAGGACCCCTACCGCCCTACAGCTTCAGCACTGTGGAGATAAGTCTGGTAAATCGGGACCAACTGGATGCAGCACGGCGAACCCTTGGCCTGCCAGATGGGATATCGGAAGCGGAGGTCAGGCGTGCGTACCGCCGCCTGGCCGCCCAACAGCAGCGCAGCCTCGGCTCAGGAGACAAAGTGGCCAAAGCTGAGTTCGCCAGAAGCCGGGAGGCCTCACAGTTGTTGTTGGGGTACTTGCAGAAGGGGGAGTGGAGGGATTTCCTGATCACCATCAAGCGCTCAGAGGCCGAGGACCTTCCTCATGCTCCCTCGGCAACAGTTAGAGGCTGATAGATGCCTGAAGCGCAGGAAGAGAGGCATACCACTCAGGGGGTTCGGAAGGGCTTTATATTTACTGCATCATCCGGTGCCCCCAGGAGATCATCTTTGACGGCGTTCGGGCTATATGGGACCCCAACGATGTTGTCCACACGGTTCCCCAACATGGCCTGGCCGCGGTGGTAAGTGCCTCTCCAGTGAGGAACTACGATACTACCCGGGCCAATATGATGGCACACCAGAGGCTCACCGAGAGGGTGATGCAGGAGTTCACCGTGCTACCAGTCCGGTTCGGGACTGTGACCAACGATTTCATCTCGGCCATACCCAACACCCGCAAGCTCCTTGATCGCAGGTTTCGGGAGTTCGATGAACTCTTGAAGGAGATGGATGGGAAGGTGGAAATGGGCCTGAAGGCTTTTTGGAGAGACGAGAAGGCAGTGTTTGAAGAGATCCTGATGGAAAAACCGGCTATCCGAAAACTTCGCGACTCCCTTTCTCAGAAACCTCCCGGGGTAGTCCGTTTCGAGGGGATACAACTTGGCAAGATGGCCAAGGAGACCCTGGAACAGAAAAGGAGGAGAGAGGCGACAATCATTCTGTCCCCCCTGCGTCGCATCGCTCATCGCGTCCAGGAGAACGACATCATAGTGGACCGAATGATACTCAATGGAGCCTTCCTGGTTGACAAAGGTCGAGAGGAAGAGTTCGACATAGCCGTAAGAAAGTTGGACGAAGGACTGGGACAACGCCTTACCCTCAAGTACACGGGGCCTAACCCTCCCTGGAACTTTGTTAACATCGCGGTGAACTGGGAGGAGATTCTGAAGGAGTAGCGGATGGGGTTTATTCTGGACCTGATAACGCTGCCGGTGCTGGGAGCCCCAAAGATGGTCCACTGGCTGACCAGGACCCTAGGGGATGAGGCCCAGCGGGAGTTATTAGATGAAAACCGTATCCGGGGTGAGCTCTTGGAGCTCCAGGAGCTCTATGAGGCAGGTGCGGTTGGGGAGGAAGAGTACGACCGACAGGAAAGGGCTCTGCTGGAATGGCTAAAGGCCGCGCGAGCGGCCAAAGCACAGCAGAGCCAGGGGGGATGATCGTCAACCGAGTCCAAAAATCAAAGATTTGAAGGGAGGCCGCACATGCAGATGACAGACCTCTTAGAGGGGGCCAAGGTACAATTATCGGGGCTCACAGGGCTGAAGCCTGCAGGTATCACACGGGCTTTCAAAGATGACCAGGGCTGGCATGTTGGGGTAGAAATGCTAGAGATGTCCAGGATTCCCACCGCCACTGACGTACTGGGGGATTACGAGGTGCTCCTCGCTGAAGATGGAAGTATGCTGAGGTTTGAACGTAAGCGGACCAGGCTTCGGGGCGAGCCGATGGAGACCGAAAGTGAGAGTAACAGAGTATGACATTGCAAAGTCGTCGGGAGGTTACAGCAGGGACTCTGGCAGATGTTATAGATCGGATTCTGGACAAGGGCCTGGTTATCAATGCCGATATCACAGTCTCAGTGGTCGGGGTGGAGCTTCTTGGTATCAAGATCAGGGCGGCCATTGCATCCTTTGAGACCGCGGCTATGTACGGCCTGGAGTTTCCCTCAGGGACCAGGGTGCCGGAGTGGGCTGGCAAGATTGGATCTCCTTCCTTTTCCCAAAATGGTGCTGAAAAGGTTCCCATACCACAGCAGTAGCTATGTGAGGGCATCGGCTAAGGAGCTTGGCATGTGGCACACCATGTAAGCCAAAGGGATACAATGTTCTTACGTCTAAAAAGCTGCGCCAGGTGCGATGGCGACCTGGTTCTGGATGAAGGTGAGTGGAGATGCTGGCAGTGTGGGCACTACTATTACCTCAGCCCCCTGCATCCAGAGCAGCCTTTTGAGCCATCTTCGGAGCCCGGCTCCTCTCATGGTCATGCCAGAAAGGGAAAGAAGCGATATGGAGGATTGGCCGAACGGAATATCAACTCAGTGGTCCGAGCAAAGAATATCAGCGATGAGATGTGGTGGGCCCGTAACCGTCAGATCATCGCTTACCTGGATGAGGGGCTAACGGTGCGAGAGATTTCTATGCTGACCGCACGAGGTCAGAGACAGATACGTGTAGTCCGGGAGAGACTCGCCGAAATGACGGCTGGGCACATGGAGGCAACGGACAAGTTATGATCCTTGATATTAATGAGAAGGACGTCAAGAACGGTGTCCTGGGCCTCGTCATGGCCCTCGTGGAAATTATCAAGGAAGCGCTGCAACTCCAGGCAGTGAAGCGTATGGAAGGAGGCAGCTTGACTGAGGAGGAAGTGGAGAGGCTGGGAGAGGCCTTGATAGCCCTGGACGCCGCCATAGGGAAGATAAAGGTAGAGATGGGCATCGCGGAATCGGTAAAGGCCGTCAGGGATGGCCTGGACAAGGCCGTGGACGATGTTATCAATAGTATGTTAAACCCAAGTCAGTGGGAAAAGGCTCAGCCGTACGTTAGCCATGGAACAGAGTAACGAAGGCCAAAGATGGTCGTGTGCGACTCCCTTGAACGCCAGTGAGCAGGCCCCTCCCTCCGGTACCCTCGGGGCAAGCTCTGAGCGAAGCCAAAGGGCTGGATGCTATGTTTATTGTGTTGCCCTGGCCGCCGAAGAGGTGTGCCTCGGAGAGGTGGGCATAGACGATAGTGTAGTCTACACTGTTGTGCAAAACGATCTGTGTGCTCTTATCCATGATTGCCCTGCTCAGCCCTATCAGTCGGGAGACGGTGAGGTAACTTCGGCCTGGGTTCTGGCCCACCACCGGGTAGTGGAGGCTGCCTGGGAGCGGTGGGGCACTGTGCTCCCACTGGCCTTCAATACCATTTTTCGTCCTGGAGACAAGACAGGTCTTAATGAAGCCTATCCTGCCACTCAGGGTAAGAAAGCAAAACTCAGCAGTGCCCAGGAGAATCTGGTGGCGTGGCTGGAAAGAGAATATCCATCCCTCAAAAGGAAGCTGGAGGCCCTTGTTGGGAAGGCCGAGTATGGAGTCCAGGTGTTTTGGGAACCTCTCGCAGTCGCCAGAAAGATCGTTGAGACCGTTCCAGAGTTCAGGAAGCTGGAGGAGGAAATAGAGTCCAGTCCCCGGGGACTTGCGTATATGTATCGCCAGAAGCTGGAAAGGCTGTTGAGGAAGGAAATGGAAGCCAGGGCAGCAGAGGAATTCAAAGACCTGTATAGCGGGCTAAGCTGCTGTGTGGATCATATCCACGTTGAAAAGACAAAGGTGGGTGGCGATGGGCGCCAGATGTTGATGAACCTTTCCTGCCTGGTCTCCACCGAGAGGTATTCACACCTGGAGGCGGCGCTGGAAAAGATCAGCGACAGGGAGGGGTTTTTCCTTCGCCTCGTAGGGCCCCTGCCGACTTACAGCTTCTGTTAAGGGAGGCACAACGATGGAGCTCATGACACAACCTCAAGCTCCAGGCCTGGGACGGGCTACCCTGGTGGACCTGCTGGACCGAGTTCTTGACCGTGGACTGGTGATCAACGCAGACATCATCATCTCCCTTGCAGGGGTTCCTCTGGTTGGTATCAGCCTGAGGGCCGCTCTGGCAGATATGGAGACGATGGTGAAGTACGGCCTCCTAAAAGAGTGGGACCAGAGCATCCGTGCCCGGGAACTGCGAATCAGGGAGACTCTCCAACCGGTGGTCAGGGAGGAGGTCCTACTCGAAAGAGCATCCCTGGCTTTGCCATTGCGAGCTTACCCGGAGCCTGCCGAAGGGACTCAAGCCCAAAAGGTTTCAGGAGTATAAGGATCAAGGATGGCAAGAGCAATAGGCATTGACCTGGGGACCTACTTTTCGGAGGTTGCCTACCTTGAGAAGGGGCGGCCGAAGGTCATCCCCAACGCCGAGGGCCAGACTTGCACCCCCTCAGTGGCAGCTTTCACCCAGTCAGGTGGCCTGCTTGTGGGCCAGATAGCTAAACTGCAGGCCGCAGCCAACCCACGGAGGACCATCTTCTCCATCAAGCGGTGTATGGGCTTTGGGGACAAAGTGAACATTGACGGGAGGGAGTACACACCTCAGGAGATTTCCAGCTTTATCCTGCGCAAGCTTAAGACCGATGCTGAGGACTACCTGGGGGAGAAGATAGATAAGGCGGTCATTACTGTGCCTGCCTACTTTAGCGACCGCCAACGGCAAGCTACCAAGGAAGCGGGCGCTCTTGCTGGCTTAGAGGTCATCGGCCTCCTTAGCGAGCCTACAGCCACTGCCCTGGCCTATGGCCTCGACAAGGAGGACATCCATACCGTCCTGGTCTGGGACCTGGGGGCAGGTACCTTCGATGTCTCCATCCTGGACCTGGGAGAAGGCATCTTCGAGGTGAGGTCGGTCAGCGGCGACACCCAACTCGGAGGGGATGATTTCACCCGGCGAGTTGCCGACTACCTGGCTCATCACTACCAGCAAACCTACGGCTCTCCTTTCCCTGATGAACCGGACACACGTCAAAGGCTAAGGGAGGAGGCAGAAAAGGCGAAGGTCCGCCTTTGCTATTCGCCCGTGGTTCAGGTTAACCTTCCCTTCCTTGCCAGTAGCCCGGAAGGTCCAAGGCATCTTGAGACGGAACTGACAAGGGAGCAGTTCAAAGACCTCACCACTGACCTGGTGGCGCGCCTGGTCTCCCCCACCCGCCAGGCTCTCAAGGACGCTCACCTCACATCCCATGACATCCACAGGGTGATATTGGCAGGTGGGGGCTGTTTGATGCCCAGCGTGCTAGAGTTGGCCAGGCGAATGTTTCAGAAAGAACCCTACCGCTACATTGATCCTTTCACCGTGGTAGCTCAAGGGGCTGCTATATATGCCGGAATGCTCCTGGGCCTGGTCAATAAGGTGGTCCTCCTTGACGTACTCCCTCTCTCCGTGGGCCTGGAGACGCAAGGAGGCCTCATGGCCAGGATGATCCCCAGGAACACACCCCTGCCAACCTACCAGAGTCAGGTCTTCACCACAGCGGCGGATTACCAGACCTCCGTGAATATCCATGTCTTCCAGGGAGAGCGGGAGATCGCGCTGGATAACATCTCCCTGGGCCAGTTCCAGCTCCATGGCCTTCCCACCGCTCACAAGGGAGTGGTCAAGGTTGAGGTGGCCTTTGAGGCCGATGTTGATGGCATCATCCATGTCTCCGCCAAAGACCTCCTCACAGAGACGGAAGTGAAAGTAAAGGTGGCCTCTACAAAGCTGCTTGACCCTAAGGAGATAGAACGCCTCAAGGGAGAAGCTCAGTGGAATGAGGAGCAGGACAAAGAGAAACGAGCACGGATTCTTGCAGGCATCGAGGCTGATAACACCATCGCCGCAGCGGAGATGGCCCTGGAAGAACTGTCCCGTCCCGTCCCGTCGGTGCTCTCAGGGCAGGCTTTGAGGGAAGTCGAAAGGTCGCAGGCAGACCCCCAGAGGCAGCAGATCGTCCAAGCCTTATCGAAGCTTAAGGAAGCCCTGGCCAGTGGGGTGAGCGAGAATATGAAGGCTCGTAGTAGTGAGCTAAGAAGACTCCTGGCGGACATCCGCAAAGGTAGGCCAGCAGCAGGGCCGCAGCCAATCTCATCAGGATAACGCACAGCTACAATCCTGGAAAAAGCCCGCACCTATGAATATTACCCCCCCCTTTTGTGACTCATCCCTCCAGCCCGGGTCTTTGGGTTGTCATTGCGAGAACCCCATACCGCTGGGCGGTATGCTTGAAA
>CAYWGG010000030.1:0-17076 GCA_964457285.1 uncultured Dehalococcoidia bacterium | reverse complement strand
AGTCGCTCAGGAGACCGGCGATCGTAGGTTCAGCGCCTTCTTCCGCGAAGCCAATAGCCTGCATTGGAACTTCTATGAACACTGGATGTCCAGATACCATGTAGAACAGGGACTGGAGAGTATCCAGGAGCTTGTCGAGAAACTGGAGGCGGTCTAGCTTTTCACATGACATCGCTGTCGGATACACTGGCGAGTTTAATGGGCAATGAGACGGTAGTACCCCCGGAGCGACTGGGAGATTACGCCGTAGACGGGGTCACTCCCGAGGCTGCCGTTTTCCCGGCGAATATAGAGGCTGTCTCGGAGGTGCTGTCATTAGCAACCCGGGAAGGACGGGCGGTTACGCCCTGGGGCGGGGGCACCAAGATGGCCCTGGGAAACGTGCCCCGCAGGGTTGACCTGGTCGTGGGCCTCGGCCGCCTCAACCGCGTCCTCTCCCACGAGCCAGCGGACATGGTAGCCAGTGTGGAGGCGGGGATAACCCTGAAGGCGCTACAGGAGCAGCTTGCCCGTCAGGGGCAGTTTCTGCCCCTGGAGGCACCCTTGCCTTCCAGGGCTACCGTAGGCGGCGTTCTGGCGGCCAACGCCAACGGCCCATCCAGACTCGCCTACGGGACAGCCAGGGACTGGCTCATCGGCATCAAGGTGGTGCACTCCGATGGGACGGTCACAAAGAACGGCGGCAGGGTGGTCAAGAACGTGAGCGGCTATGACCTGAATAAGCTCTATACGGGCTCTCTGGGGACTTTGGGCATAATCGTGGAAGCTAACTTCAAAGTCGCCCCTCTGCCACAAGAGAAAAGGACTCTGATCGTTACCTATCCTTCTCCATCCGCCGCCGTAGACTCGGCCCATGAGCTCCTCAGCCAGAGTTTCTCCCCCCAGGCACTACTGATCATCAACCGTGAGATCATGGAAAGGTTGCCAGAGTCGAATGCCACCTGGTATGAGGAGGCTGCCATACTGGCCCTTTTTGCTGGCAGAAGGTCAGCGGTCAAGAGAAAGGTGGATGACTCGGCCAGTGTGCTCAAGAGGAGCAGCGCCAGGGCGGTGAAGAGCCTGTCCCAGGAGGATGGCGATGGTCTGTGGCAGGCAGTAACAGACCTGGGCTGGGCGGAGGAAGGTCTGCCTGATCTTGTGCTCAGAGTCAGCATCATGCCCTCTCAAGTAAGGGACTTCCTGGTAATGGCTGATTCGCTGGCCAGCCATCCCTTCAAGCAGGGCGTGGTGGCCGATGTGGGTTGGGGGATGGTACGTCTTCTGTGGTGGGCAGATGGGGTTGCATCTGGCACTGGAGCGCTCCTGGGAGGTATGATAGGCAGGTTGCGAGAGGAGGCCCGGCGCTATATGGGCCATGTGGTAGTGGAGAGGTGTCCCCTGGAAGTGAAAGGTAATATAGACGTGTGGGGCGACTCCCTGGAGGGCATGGATATCATGCGGCGCATCAAGCAGGAGCTTGATCCTGCGGGGATTCTGAACCCAGGGCGCTTCGCCGGAAGGATATAGCTATGAGTATTGAGCCCAAGGCTCCCTTGAACCTGGGGCCAGGTTTCGAAGGGAGCGACCTCCCCAGGGACGAGGACCTTTACCGCTGTGTCCACTGCGGCCTATGCCTGAGCGCCTGCCCTACCTATGTTGAGCTGAACCTGGAGACCGAGTCTCCCCGGGGGCGCATCGCCCTTATGAAGGCGGTGAAAGAGGGCCGCCTGGGCATCAGCCAACGAGTCGTGTCCCACTGGGAGCTGTGCCTGCAATGCCGGGCTTGCGAAGCCGTGTGCCCTTCGGGGGTGCCTTTCGGCCGCCTTATGGAGCACACTCGCGCCCAGGTGCTCCAGCACCGCAAGGAATCGCGGCGTCTCAGGATGGTCAAGGCTCTATTTCTGAGGGGCGCTCTACCCTATCCGTACCGGCTGAGGTCTGGCGCTGCTATACTCAGGATTTACCAGCGATGGGGCATCCGGGCATTGGTGCACAAGTCCGGCCTGCTGAAGCTGCTCCCCGGCAACATGGCAGACCTGGAGGCCGGTCTTCCCTCCTTCTCTCGGCGCTTCTTTGGGCCGGCTCCACATATATTCCCCTCGACTACGCTCAGGGCGGGCTCTGCTATATGTGAGGCAAGGGCCTGTCCTGAGCGTAGTCGAGGGATGAAGGTGGGCCTCCTCTCTGGCTGCGTCATGCCCCTGGTGCAGGGGCCGACTATGGAGGCGGCGGTGCGGGTGCTCACCAGAAACGGCTGTGACGTGGCTGTGCCCCTGGGCCAGGGCTGCTGTGGCGCTTTGAACCTCCACAGTGGCGACGTCGAGATGGCCCGCAAGATGGCGCGGTGCAACATAGACACCTTTCTAAACGCTGGCGTGGAAAAGATAGTGGTGGCGTCGGCGGGTTGCGGCTCCGCTATGAAGGAGTACCACGACTTATTGAGAGATGACCCCCAGTACAAGGAGGCGGCGGAACGTTTTAGTGGCATGACCGCTGACATAACTGAGTTCCTGGTGGACCTGCCCTTCGATCCCCCCAAAGGAGAGATCAGAGGGCGCATAACCTACCAGGACCCGTGTCACCTGGCCCACGCTCAGCGCATCACCCAGGCCCCAAGGGCCATTCTGAAATCCATCCCTGGGCTTGACTTCGTGGAGATGGAGAACTCCAGCCGGTGCTGTGGCGCTGCCGGTATTTACTCCGTAACCCAGAGGCGGCTTTCCCGCAGGCTCCTGGAGAGCAAAATGGGGAGCGTAGCGGCTACCGGAGCGGAAACGGTGGCAACGGCCAACCCCGGCTGTCTCATACAGCTTGAGACGGGCCTTCGCCTGGCTGGTATTCCCGGCAAAGTGTGCCATGTGGTGGACATTCTTGACGAGTCCTACCAGAGGGAAGAGTAGCTTGATATGAAGGACTTGAGCGAAGGCGACCAATAAGATGATATGGTAGGATGCTCGGTGTTCTTAAGCCTGATTTTAATCCTCTTTGGAGTGCTGTTGCTCCTTGAGAATTTGGGCATTTCCGAAAACCTGGTGGGCAGGTACTGGCCGGTGGCCCTTATAATCCTGGGCGTCACGAGCCTTTTCAGTGTATTCAGGCTAAGGATCAGGTTTAACCAGCTCAGGGACAGGCTCCGGGGCCGCTTCGGGGGACGCTGGCCGCCTGATATAGATGGTAGATGAAAGTAGGAGCACGGCATACCGTGCTCCTACTGGTTCAACTGGATGCCAACACCCGCTGAGCGCCAGCCACACCGGACCCGGACCCCTGGGCCACCTCGAAGCCCTCCTCAGGCAGGATGCGCTCCAGGGCGGAGAGGAAGGCCAGGACGTTGCTCTCCCTGGAGGAGTCGCCCATGAGGCCGATGCGCCACACGCGGCCCGCTATCTCGCCCAGGCCGCCGCCTATCTCGATGCCGTAGTCCAGCAGCAGCCTGCGACGCACCCTCGCATCGCTCACTCCCTGGGGCACTACCACCGTCGTCAGGGGGTTCAGCCTGTGGCCTGGGTCGGCGAAAAGCTCCAGCCCTATCGCCTCCAGCCCGGCCCTCAGGGCGGAGGCGTTGCGGGCGTGGCGCTGTATGCGGGCCTCCAGCCCCTCCTCTATGGTCATGCGCAAGGCCTCCCGGAGGGCGTAGATCATGGAGATGGGTGCAGTATGATGGTAAACTCGCTTCTCGGCAGACCAATAGCTCTCCAGGTCGACCAGGTTCAGGTAAAAGCTCTGCACCACACTCTGTCGCTCTCTCAGGGCTCTGGCGGCCCTAGGGCCAAGGCTGATGGGCGCCAGTCCGGGTGGCGCTCCCAGGCATTTCTGAGTGGCGCTGAAGCATACATCTACGTCCCACCGGTCAACGGCCACCTCCTCGCCTCCCAGGGATGTCACCGCATCGGCGATGAGAAGGGCGTCGTAGCGGTGGGCGAGGTTGGCTATCTCCGGAAGGGGATTGAGGACTCCCGTTGAGGTCTCGCCGTGAACGACGCCAAGGACCTTGACCCTTCGGTGCTTTTTCAGCTCCTCTTCCAGCGCCGATAGGTCAGGGCCGATGGGCTTGCCCCAGGGGGACTCCACCGTGTGGGCTTCGGCCCCACACCGGGATGCTATATCTGCCATTCGATTGCCAAAGAAGCCATTGATGGCTATCACCACCGTGTCGCCGGGCTCGACCATGTTGCAGAAAGCGGCCTCCATGCCCGCTGTACCTGTGCCAGAGAGGGGCAGAGTCAGCTTATTAGAGGTCTGTAGCACCAGGCGCAGCATCTCTATCACATCGTCCATAACCCGAAGAAAGTCCGGGTCCAGGTGCCCCAGGATGGGGGAGGTCATAGCCTGGAGCACTCTGGGGTGCACGCTGCTGGGCCCCGGCCCCATAAGTATTCTGTAAGGCGGTCTGAACTCCTTCAGATAGTCGCTCATTTTAGACCACCGGTGAAGCGCCACCATCTATATTGACGGCGATGCCGGTGAGATAGCTTGCCCGCTCCGAGGCTAGGAAGGCGATAACGTCGCCCGCTTCCTCCTCCTCTCCCACTCGCCCCAGGGGCACATCTCTTCTCTGTGCGAGTTGCGTGTAGAACTGCTCCAGGGCCAGATTGGGGTTCTGGGCCTTGAGCTGCTGGTAGCGGCGCTCGTGTTGGCCGCTCTTTATCAGCCCTATACAGACGGTGTTCACCAGGATGCCGTCCTTTGCCAGGTCTTTGGAGAGGGCCTTGGTGAGGGCCACCCCCGCTGCCCTGCTGACGGAGGTGGGCACGGAGCTTGGGCCTGGGGCCTTTGCCCCCAGGTTGGTGACGTTTATGATCCTCCCACCACCCACCTTGCGCATATGGGGTATAGCCAGGCGGGCGAAGCGGATGGCCGCCCAGAGCTTCAGGTCGAAGTCCTCCTGCCAGGCCTCGTCGGTGACGCTCTCGAAGGGACGGGCGTCCGCCTGGCCCGCGTTGTTCACCAGTATGTCCAGCCTGCCGAAACGCTCTACCGTGGTGTTGACCACCCGCTCTATATCCTGGAGTATGGTGACATCTGCTGGAATGGACAGGACATCGCCCTCGGTCCTGGCCCTGATCTCCTCGGCGGCCTGCTCCAGAACGTCCTTGCGCCTGGCGCAGATGGCGACCCTAGCCCTCTCGTCGGCCAGACGCCATGCCGCCGCCTTACCTATTCCATAGCTGCCTCCGGTAACTATAGCCACCTTGTCTTTAAGTCCCAGGTCCATTTCCTGCCCTCCTCTTCCAGGGGTCTCAAGCAAAGTCAGGTTACATTATAGCATCCAAGACAAGGGGATGCCGTGAGCTTTTCGCTACCCTCCCCCGACCCTCTTTATGACTCTGGCATCACCCTTGCGCCTTGCCTTCGCATAATTTAGCTATGTCAACCTCGCGGGTATCTGGAGCCTTACCCTGCATGTCTCACCGAGCCTCCTGTCTTCATATAGCAAGTAACCATCGGCCAGTATCTTTTGATAAAGCAGGCGCGTAATCTTCACATCTTCCTGGCAATATTTCTCAAGTCTGTCCAGGTCCCCAGTACGCCACCACTCGATTGCCTGGACTCCAGTGCCCAGCTTGCTTTGCCCAAAGTTGATTTCGGCGAGGCTCTGAAGGCTGACCCTGAAGCCTAGCCTGTCGTACATCATCCCCAGGATGTCTATCGTTTTACCAAACAGATGGCTCACATTACCATAGGCCGACAACACAGCGTAGTCGAACCTCTTGATGTTGAAGCCAACTATGCGGTCATGTTGGCTGAGATGGTCAATGAGGCTGGAGACCTGGTCCTCCCACCAGGTCTGAAAGGTTGGGTCACCGACGCCCTCAGTGGCGGTCACAGCACATGAGCACTTGAATGCAGCAACATTGCTCCACCCGCCAGGAACATCATCGGGGCCATTCTGGGTTTCTACATCTATAACCACTGTGCTAATTCCCATATTTTTTATCCTCTCACCCCTGCACGCTCTTGCTATACCCTCTCCTTATCCTCTTTATAACCCTGGGCAGCACAGGCAGCAAGTCTCCCGCCAGTGCGCCCGTATCGCCCAGCCGTCGCGCCACCATCTCGCCCGCAGCGCCGTGGAGGTAGACCCCACAGCAGGCGGCATCCTCGGGAGAGAGGCCCTGGGCCATCAGCCCTGCGATGATCCCCGTCAGCACGTCTCCCGTTCCACCCGATGCCAGTCCGGGGTTGGCGAAGGGGCTGACGTGGCCCATGCCCTCTGGTGTGGCGATGATGGTGTAGGCTCCTTTGAGGACTACCACCTTCCCCCATCGGGCTGACCACTCCAGCGCCGTTCCGGTCCTCCTGGCCTGTATGTCCGAGGTGGCTACGCCCGTGAGGGTGGACATCTCGCCTGGATGGGGTGTGAGCACCGTCGGGGCCTTGAGATCCCGCCACCAGCCCTCTATCCTCGACAGGTTGTTCAGCCCGTCGGCGTCAATGACCACCGGCAGGGAGGGTTGCGGCTCGGTAAGGAGCAGGCCCCGAAGGAAGTCCACCAGCCCCTCAGAGCGGCCAAAACCGCAACCCACCAAGAGGGAGCTGTACTGGTGTAGTCCTTCCCGCACCGATCCCGCGGCGTCCGGGTGGAGCCTACCCTCCTGGTCTTCGGGAAGGGGCAGGTGGACCACCTCGGTGAGCTTCGACGCCAGGATGGGGTAGATGCTCTGGGGAGATGCCAGGGTGACCAGCCCAGACCCTACCCTGGCGGCCCCCTGGGATGCCAGGTACGCAGCGCCGACGTAGTTGCGAGAGCCCGCTATGACCAGGGCATGGCCAAAGGTGCCCTTGTGGGCGTCGGGGGGCCTTGAGGGCAGCCTGAGCCTGACCCACTCTTCGGTAAGAAGCTCCAGCTTTATGTCCTTATCCAGGTGCCCAGGGATGCCGATGTCCACAACCTCCAGCCTGCCCAGCTTTGCCGCTCCAGGAAACTGGTAGTGGCCCACTTTGGGATAGCCGAAGGTGACCGTAATATCCGCTTGAGGGCAAGCGGGGTCTACTTCGCCGGTATCGGCGTTCATGCCTGTGGGCAGGTCCAGAGCCAGGATGGGCATCGAAGGTGTGTGTGGGCAGGGTCGGGAGGTAAGGGCGGAGCGACACATGGCTGAACGGCGAGCCCTGGCGGCGCTCAGGTGGAGCATCGCCTCCCTGATCGCCCCTTCCAGAGGTCTGGCCCGGCCCGTCCCCAGCACTGCGTCTATCACCAAGCGGGAGCGGCCAAGCTCGCCGTCGAGGGCTTTGAAGTCGGGGTCATCGGAGGCGCGGAGAGCTACAACGCCCCTTTCCAGGGCCAGGCGGAGCTTGGGGTCTCCCTGGGGCCGCCGGAGGACCAGGTATACCGTTACCGTAGCGCCCCAGCGCTGGAGGTGGCGGGCAGCTACCAGGCCGTCGCCTCCGTTGTTTCCAGGCCCCACCAGCACCAGCACCCGGGAGCCTACTATAGCGCCAAGGACTACACGAGTCTCCATCGCAACGGCAAGGCCAGCGTTCTCCATGAGGGTGTCGGTGCTCACCCCCTCGGAGGCGCTGGCCTCCTCTAGACGCTGCATCTGCTCAACGCTAACTATCTTCACGGCAGCCAGCTTTCAGCAGGGGCGGGTTTGAAACCCGCCCCTACACCCCTCTCCCACTGGTGGGAGAGGGGATTGGGGTGAGGGCTATGGAGCTGAGTCCGGGATAAAGCCCACCACGAAAGCCACGGCGTAGTCCCTGGAATGGGAAAGGCTCAAGGCCAGCTCCCTCACGCCCAACTTTTCGGCCCGAAGGAGAGCCCGCCCGTGCAGGCAGATGGAAGGCGCACCGCCTGGCCCCCGCACCACCTCGATGTCCTTCCAGCCCACTCCCCTCAGGCCGGTGCCCAGGGCCTTCATGGCGGCCTCTTTGGCTGCAAAGCGGGCCGCCAGGTTCGCTGGACGGCCACGGCAGTAGGAGATTTCCCCTTCAGTGTATATCCTGTTGAGGAAACGTTGCCCCCACCGCTCCAGCGCTCCCTGAATGCGCCAGATCTCGATTATGTCTACGCCAGTGGTAAGCATCAAGCTCCAGAAAGGCCCAGACTGTCCAGAATCCTGGAAGCAGAGTAGCTCTTGTTGAGGGTGTACAGATGAATCCCGGCCACGCCACTTCGCCACAGCTCTTCCACCTGCCTGGTGGCATGTTCTATCCCAAGCTCTCGAACGGCATCATCATCGTCAGCGAATCTCTCCAGTTGGGCATCTAGCGCGGGGGGAATCTTCGCCCCACACAGAGCGGTAAACCGCCGGACCTGGGGCGTGCTCAGGATAGGTAAAACACCTGCAACGATAGGCGCCTTAATGCCGACCTGTTCCGCTCGCTCCATAAAGGCGAAGAAGTCCCTGTTGTCGAAGAAAAGCTGTGTGATAAGAAAATCGGCTCCCGTATCAACCTTCTGTTTGTGATAGGCTATGTCCGTAGCTAAATCAAGGGAGTCGGGATGCCCCTCGGGGAAGCTAGACCCCGCGATCCCAAAGTCAAAATTCCGGCGGATATAGGCTATCAGCTCGGAAGCGTAGCGAAACCCGCCCTCCACAGGCACGAATTTCGCCTCGCCACGGGGTGGGTCCCCTCGCAGCGCCAGAACGTTCTCAATGCCCGCCTCGCTCAGCCGCACCAGCACATTGTGGACATCCTCTTGCCTCTGGGCCACACACGTCAGATGGGACATGGCCTCCAGGCCCGTCTCCCTCTTAATACGTGCAACGATGTCCACCGTTTTATCCCTGGTGCTCCCTCCTGCTCCGTAGGTGACTGAGACGTAGCCAGGCTTGTAGGCCTTCAACTGGTCAATGGTCTCAAAAAGGGACTCAATCGCCTGGTCTGTTTTGGGCGGAAAGAACTCAAAGGATACAGTCCGCCCACCGGCTTTGAAGATGTCTCGGATCTTCAATCAAGCCTCTCTAGCCATTCGTACATCAACCTGGATACAGTATATCAAAAGTGCAACCCGGTATAAACGTAAGCTCAGTGTTGAAAGCTGTACTGGGGTTGCTCGTTCATCCCCTGGCCGCGTTCCTGACGTCCCACTCTCGCCTGATGTCGGCGCACTCCTTGGGCAGAACACCTGTCACAACTTGGAGCTTGTCTCCCCACCTCGCCAGCTCTATCAAGCTTTCCACTCTATAGGCTCCATACCGGCTCTCCCCAGGGGCGGGACGGGCACCCATCACCAGCATGGTAACTCCGCTTACTATGATGGCACCACAGCACATGGGACACGGCTGATATGTGGTGTAGAGGGTACACCCTGATAGGTCTACCTGGCCCAGCGCGGCCCCCGCCTCACGCAACGCTACGGTCTCGGCGTGGGCTGTTGGGTCAACGGTCGAGGTGACCAGGTTTCTGCCACGTGCTATCACCGTGTTGCCCCGCACGATCACCGAACCCACAGCTACGTTGCCTTCGGCGCCTGACCTCGCCGCCTCGTCTAGCGCCATCCGCATGAAAAGCTCATGATCCTGTGGCATCAAGCCTCCTCCCTTCAGCATGCTAAAGGATATGCGCCACTTCCCGGCGACGCCATTATATTCCACTGCTGGCATTGTTCCAAGCCTTGATCTCACGGCTAGCGCCTGTATTCGTCGCCGCAGTCGCCGATGAGGCGGTACAGATCAAGCGACCTGGGGAGCACTGCCTGTATCCGGTCATGGTCATCCGCGTCAAGGGTAAAGGTGAACGAACGAGCATTGTCAGCTTGATGGTCGGTCACACCCAATCGCACGCCTATGATCACCCCTGCCACCACCGGCCGGTCCAGGATGTACCGCGTGGCTACATTGGCGATGCTGACGTCATGCTTATCGGCGACACTCTTGAGCGCTGCTAGCAGCTCTTGAAACAAGCTCCAGCCACCCCATGCATCCACCATCTGCTTGTATTTCGACAAGCTGGCTGTGGTCAGCTCTCTGCGCCCGGGCTCAGGTCGGTCCAGGTATCTCTCGGACAGCAGGCCGCCACAGAGGGTCCCGTAGGCCAATAGCTGGATGTCATGCTCCTGGCAGAATCGGACCATCTGCACCTCTGGCCGGAGGTCAATCAGTGAAAACTGGACCTGGTTGGATACCACACGAATGCCGGAATCAACGATACGCTTTAAGTGCTCTGTATCGAAGTTGGTCAGTCCAAGGTGTCTGATTTTACCCTCGTCCCGGAGCTGGGACAGGTAGGTCAGCGCGTCCAGGTAGCTGGTATTCTGGTAGTCCCACCAGTGGAACTGCAACAGATCGAGGGTTGAGGCATCCATGCGCCGTAGCGACAGCGCAATATTGCTCTCGACCAGCCGTCGAGTCATCAGTCCTGGGCGCGGCACCCACTTGGTGAAAGCCTGGAGGCCAGAAAGCGCCTCAGCGCCACGGGAGGCTACCAACTGACGCTTGAATTCCCCGATGAAGTCTTCCGCCGGGCCGTAGTGGTCCGCAAGGTCCCAGGTAGTGAAACCCGAGTCTACCAGGGTGAACATGCTCAGAATGGCTGCCCTGGGATCAATAGGCCCGTGGGCTCCCGATACCTGCCACATCCCGTTCAAAATGCGGGACATCTCTAGACCATTTGCTATTTCAATTCGCTCAATCATTGGGCTAAACCTCCATAATACAAGACACCTCTGGAGCAATTGCTATTTCTATTCGAGAGGTCATTGGGCTAATTATAGTGTGCTCTATGGTAAGAAAACCAGCTATCGTTTCATATATCCCAACTGAGCCAGCCGCTCTGCCAACTTACCCTTGCCGAAGATGGGCCTTATCTGCACCCACTCCACTCGTCTGCCCTGGTAATGCTTCTTCTCCTGGGCACACACCAGACCTTGGGGACACCTCAGCCTCGGCTTGGGACGCCGACCTATAGTGCACTTACGAGGCACAGGATAGCGATTGCCGAAAGCCTCCAGGACAGCAGGATGCCCCAAAATCTTATCTGGCTGAGAAAAACTGCAAGGATAGAAGACTTGCATTATATCAATATATATGATACTATAGTTCATATTGAATACTTATAAAATATAAAGGCTGGATATTATATGAGTATATTATCTTCCGTGCCCAGGGGTGAAGATCTAAGTCTGCGGTTGGTGGAAGCCCTTGCCAGCTTTGAGCGTGTCTACGCCAGATGGGTAGAAGCGCCGCTCCAAAACACTGGTCTCACTTACGCCCGCATACGGTTGCTGGGTGTTCTTGACCGCAGGGGGCCGCGAATCATGAGCGCGCTCAGCGATGAGCTTGTTGTGAGCCCTCGCAATGTCACAGTGCTGGTGGACGCCTTAGAAGCCAGCGGCTTGGTGCGACGCCACGCCCACCCTACCGATCGGCGGGCCATTCTCATCGAACTAACCCCACAGGGCGTTGAAACCTGTGCCACCATGTACTACCAGCATGCCGAGGCTGTGTCAGAGCTGTTCTCCGACCTGTCCACGGCTGATCAAAGAGAGCTTCTCCGCCTCTTGAATCTACTGGGCACCGGACTGGAACGTAGAGGAGTCATCGACGAATATCCTAGAAATGGGGTCTAGGTTGCGGCCTGTTGGGGATTGACGCAGCAGGTTTTAGTGTGGGTGCGGGGAAACCAAGGTAGAGTATGACAAAAAGACGGGACTAGAGGAGGTAAAGCAATGGATCAGAAAGTAATTAGCCTGATAGAAAAAGGGCAAGTTGTGGAGCACGATCCCGAAGAACTGAGCGACAAAGTGATAGAGGAGTTGATAGACCTCGTCCAAACAATCGAGAACCAAGAAGAAACCAACAGTGGGTCAAAGGCCGTGGTAAAGGAGGAGTCCATGGCTACTTTAGACGACCGCTTTGAGAAGGGACTGGAAATGCGGCAACGCCTCGGCGGGGGCCAGGGAAGGGTGTTCAGAGGGTCCGTCCCGGCGGCTTATAAGCTTGCCCCAGATATGTACCGTCTAACCACCGAGTGCCTTTACGGTTCCATCTGGAGCCGGCCTGGCCTTGACGTCAGATACCGTGGGATGGCTACGCTGACAGCGTCAGTAGTGCAGCTAGCAGGGCCTCAAGTTCGGGCTTACATACGCAACGCCCTTAATCTGGGAGTAACTCCCGAGGAGATCGTAGAGATACTCATGATGAGTGCCTTTTACGGTGGTATACCCGCTTCCTACAACGCCCTGGCTATCGCCAAGGAGGTCTTTGAGGAGAGCGGAATCAGTTTTACCGCATCGACGATTTTCGACCCGTCGGTGGAGCCCGGGACCCTGTACGAAAGGGGGATAGCCAAACACAGGGAGCTGATGCCCGATGTATTCGCCTACTACTCGGTGGAGCCTACTCAGGAGGAGCACGAGCTGGACATATTGATGCAAGAGTACCTCTGGGGGGCCATCTGGACGCGGCCGGGCCTGGATATGAATAGCCGTATCATCTGCGCTCTGACAGCCCAGGTGGTGATGGGGCGTTATGACCAGTTCATCCGCAGGATGATCGAAGGGGCCCTCCGTAACGGCATAACCAGGACGGAGATAATGGAGCTTTTCATGCACCTGGCTTTCTACGTTGGGATTCTTCCTGCCAGGTCCGCCATGAACATAGCCAACACGGTCTTCAGGTCACCCGAGTTTTCTATATCAAGTGAATCGGCTAACCCGAACTATGATGACCTCCTGCGGACACCCGGTCACCGGGTGGCGGGTACCCGTCACTTTTTTGGGCAAGAGGGTGAAGTGACCGCGCACAGGTACGAATCATATTTAGCGAATATCCTAGAAATGGGGTCTAGGTTGCGGCCTGTTGGGGATTGACGCAGCAGGTTTTAGTGTGGGTGCGGGGAAACCAAGGTAGAGTATGACAAAAAGACGGGACTAGAGGAGGTAAAGCAATGGATCAGAAAGTAATTAGCCTGATAGAAAAAGGGCAAGTTGTGGAGCACGATCCCGAAGAACTGAGCGACAAAGTGATAGAGGAGTTGATAGACCTCGTCCAAACAATCGAGAACCAAGAAGAAACCAACAGTGGGTCAAAGGCCGCCTACTGGTTCTATCGAGTGCCTTTTGCCGGAGTCAGGTACTACTCTTACGAGTAGTGCTTGAAAGCGATCAGCATATCAGACCCATTTAATGGGGAGTTAAGGAGATTAAGGATGGCGCTGGGTTTTGCCCAAAAAATAGTTAATCGGGAGAAGTTTCATGACGAGGCCATTTAGTGCTTGCAGAGGTCATAAGTGCGACCGTTGCCTTATCTGTGGTATGGGACATTGTTGTGGGGAAGACAAGGACCTTGCTCCCGTTGGAGCAAAGCGTCTGCCAAGCATAGGGCCTTCCAAGTACCTCAGTCAGAAGGTAGCAATTATAGCACCAAGAGGTGAGATGTGAGTGGTCCAAACCACGTTGTACAACAAGGACAGAGTACTCCGGCATGTCGGCATCACTGGGTTATCGAGCAGCCTAACGGTCCAATAAGTCAGGGCGTATGCCGGATTTGCCAGGAGGTCCGGGAGTTCAAGAACTCCATCGAGGAATTTGGGCCACGAAAAGCCAGAAGGTCGTCTTCCTGAAGCTCAGCAAAGGAAGCCACGGGCGTTCGGCAGTTAACGGTCTCTAAAGTTTCAGTAACCAGATTCAAGTGTAAGGAAGGAAAATATCATTCTACCTGACATACGTGCTTCCAACCCTCAAGCCCAGCAGACGGCTTCGCCCCCCGGAACCCGGCCCCACTGGTGGCACCGCCGTCCCAGGCACAAGCAGCAAGACCCTGGTCCCGTTGCCCATCTCCAAGTCTCACAGCCTCCCCAGATAGAGTCCTACCCTGCCACCGACACGCATTGGTTCGGCACTCTTGAGGTCAGCTACGATGTTGCCCGGGCCCTCAAGCAAATTGGCTACCAGGAACCCACGCCCATCCAGCAGCAGTGTATTTCCCCACTCCTGGCGGGGAAGGATGTGGTGGGGCAGGCCCTGACTGGAACCGGTAAGACGGCCGCCTTCGGTATTCCGCTGGTCGAACAGGCGAACTCATCCCAGACAGCCATCCAGGGGCTGGTACTGGTCCCGACCCGGGAGCTGGCGATGCAGGTCTGCGATGAGCTGGTCCGTCTGGCACAGTTCCGTCGTCTAAGCGTTGTGGCCTGCTACGGTGGCCAGCCCATCTCCAAGCAGATCGCAGCTCTTGAGCGCAAGCCCCAGATCGTTGTGGGAACACCCGGTCGGGTACTGGACCACTTGGGTCGAGGGACCCTGCAACTAGGATACCTCCGCACAATTGTGCTGGATGAGGCCGACGAGATGCTGGACATCGGCTTCCTACCAGATATCCAGCGGATTCTGGCCCAGACGCCCAGGGAACGACAGACAGCCCTCTTCTCTGCCACCATGCCCTCCATTATCCATCGTATTGTGTATCGCCACATGCGTTCGCCGATGTGGGTGCGCATCGGAGGGGAGATTGAGACGGCTCCCAATGTGCGCCAGTTGTACTACGAGGTGCTGGAAGAGGACCGGGTGTACGCGCTCGTTGAGTTGCTAAGGACCCAGGTGAACGGAGGAAAGGCACTCCTATTCCGGCGGACCCAGGCCGGGGTAGACAAGCTGGTCCGGGTGCTGCAGCGTCAGGGCATTACGGTAGCGGGGATTCACGGTGGCATGACCCAGAGTAACCGCAACGCCGTGATGCGTGCTTTTCGGACCGGGGGGCTCAAAGTGCTGGTGGCTACCAATGTGGCGGCCAGAGGCCTAGACATCCCCCAGGTCTCCCATGTGGTTAACTACGACATGCCACAAAGCCTGGAGGAGTACGTACACCGGATCGGTAGAACAGCGCGCATGGGGAGCGAGGGTACAGCCATCACTTTTGTCACCGAGTGGGATTTCCCAATGCTGGACACCCTACGGGCCTGCCAGGCTGGTGAGCTGGAGCAAGGAACCCTGTCTCTCTACCAGGTCACCAGACAGAACGTGGGTCAACCCAAGGTGGTTTGACCCCTCAGCCTTTGTAATCCTGATGGGAGCAAGAGCACCCACTAGCTGTCGGATTTCAGGAGTGATCCCATCTTCAAGGGGGTACGACAATTCGGAGCGAACTTTCCCTGTTCCAGCTATGATGGTGCCCAGGGCTATCGTCCTTTTTCGGGAGGCAGTGCAAGCTGGTAGGAACCTGCGGCCAGGAAAATTCACAGATTTTTGCACACTCCCTTGAACGTGGGGTGATGGCCTCATCGCCCCAAATTTCAGAGGACATCCATGACCTTGCAAGAGCTTTCGAGCAACAACCTCTACGAGTCTTAAAGAACGAAACGTATCCCTATTCTCGGCATTTTCGGCCAGAAACCTGAATCACAACTATAGAGGTGATACTATGAAAAGGGTTTTATGGGTAGCAGCAGGGGCAGGGGTAGGAGCACTCGGATGGGTAGCTTTACGAGGAATCCTCTGGGGAGAGGTCGCTGCTATTGTGAAGGCTATGGACTGGCGCATATTGATGCTGGCCTTGGGAGCCGTAATTTTTGCTGGGCTTCTGGAGACATGTCGGTGGAAGTTGTTGTTGCCTAAGGAAAAGGTCTCTGTCTTTCGCCTCTTCCTTGTGAAGAATGTTGGACAGGGTATCAATAGCATCAGTCCAGTAAGGGTATTGGGAGAAGTCAGTCAGGTGGCTATTCTGGCCCAGGCTGAAGGAGTCAAGGCACCCAAGGTGATGTCCAGCATTGTAATGTCCAAGCTGTTTGACCTGCTGGTGACGGTGAACCTGGTAGGTGCCGGACTTATTGTGCTACCCCAGTTCTCTGGGTTCAAGCCTATAGTTGTACCACTTTGGGGCATGACAGCCGTGGGTCTAGTGGCTCTGTTTCTATTTAGTAGGCGGTTGCACAAGCTTCCTGGGGTCCATAAACTGCGTCCCCTAGAAGAGACCCTGGGCTCCCTAAGCGCGATGCTAACTCACCGAAGAGCACTAGCGGCGTGTCTAGCATTAACTTCAGTGGCCTGGGTGTCTATTGGAGTTGCGGCATGGCTGGTGGCTCGAGCGGCTGGAGTAGAAATGCCTTTCTGGCTCGTGTTAATACTGATAGTTGCTGTGAACCTGTTTACAGGAGCGATCCCAGCACCCATTGGAAGGGTGGGCGCATATGAACTTGTGACTGTTTCTACCCTTGGACTCTTTGCAGTAAACCCATCGGCAGCTTTAACCTTTGCCTTGGTGTCTCATGGAGTGGTTTTCTTGCCACCACTAATCGTAGGGATATCGGTACTGGCGCTGGAACGAAGAACGGGCAGGGCTTTGTTGGCCACAGCCGGTGCGGCTGTCAGGTCCGCTACACAATTTAAGGGCTTCTAGAACCCATCTCAAAAATCATCTTCTACCCCTGCCTGAAGGCGGGGGTGTCCTGGGTTTCTACCCTGCTGGTTTCTCCTATGAGCAGTTGTGTTTCCTCCATCCCTTGCTTCCTCCCAATTGCTGTGCTTGAGAGGAAGCTTAGCATAGTTGGTCACTCCTATTCAGTAGAAAATTAGCTCTCCCCAGACTCAGCCTCGGAAATGTGGGTTAATAGTAGAACCGGGTTTTGGCCCAGCCCTCCTCAAAAGGGGTGTTGAAGAGACGAGTGGAGGTCTTCCTCTGGAACTTCCATTGGCCGTCCACACGCACGTACTCCTCATCGTCTATGCCTGCCCTCCACATAGCCTTGTTCCCTTCACCCACTGTGCAGGGCATAAAGAGGTACCATGTAGCGCGGGCGGTATCGCCGTTGACTTCGATGCGGGGATTGAGGCCGTAGTGTATTGCGAAGGTAAAGATTCTGGAGGCTCCTTCAAAAAACTTGCGAATAGCCTCTCGCCCCTCGAATCTTCCGAGGCCCTCGCTCTCCCAAACTGCATCTTCGGTGAAAAGCTGTGCGATTTTGTCTGCATTGTAGTTGTCGTCGCAGTATGCGGCGTATCTTGCCTTCAGGTTTCTTATGGCTTCGGCGTCCTCCAAAGCCCTGATGCGTTTTTCAAGCTCTTCCAGGCTCATGCTCTTACTCCCTTTTGGGTATAGGACATCAGTATTGGACGGCAAAATCACTACGGTGTCAAGCACATGGCGGACGGGGCTAGGGCCTTTCGATTCTCCAAGGTGTCCAAGCAATTGTCATTGCGAGCGAAGCGAAGCA
>CAYWGG010000029.1:0-17815 GCA_964457285.1 uncultured Dehalococcoidia bacterium | reverse complement strand
TCCGGCCAGATGCTCAGGGTGAGACAAGCTCTTCACTGGTAGTGAGCTTGAGGAATATCTCCTCCAGACTCATATCTACCAGTTGAATAGTGAGGAGGCCCCATCCGCTGCCGATTACCACCCTGGATATGGTGCTTCTCAGGTCAAGGCCGCGTCTGGCCTCTACGGTATAAAGGTTTCGGTTGCTATCTGAGCCATCGCCTCGCTCCTGAACGGGAGCTTGGGAGACGCTTATCACACCCCTTATACCCTTGAGGGCCTGGGTGACCTGAGGCACAGGCCCCCGTATCTCCACCTGCACCCTCTCTACGCCCTGTAGCTTCTCCGCCAGGTTCCGAGGGCTGTCCTCAGCGATTATCTGGCCTTCGTGGATGATGAGCACCCTCTGGCACACCATGCTAACTTCGGGCAATATATGGGTGCTCAGTATGATGGTGTGCTCACGACCCAGGTCTTTTATCAGGTTCCGGGTTTCCACCACCTGGATGGGGTCAATGCCTATGGTTGGCTCATCCAGGACAAGCACCTGCGGCTCGTGGAGAATGGCCTGGGCTATGCCTACCCGTTGCCGGAAGCCCTTAGACAGCTTGCCGATGATGGTCTTGCGGTAGTCTCCCAGACGGCATATCCCTATCACCTCTCCTGTACGCACCTTGATGCGTTTCGGATTCATGCCCCTCAGGGTGCCCATGAAGTTCAGGTAACTCTCTATAGTCATGTCGGTGTAGAGGGGGACCGTTTCTGGCAGGTACCCTATAAGCCTTCTGGCCTCCAGCGACTTATCTACCGCGTCATAGCCAGCCACCGAGGCCGTGCCGCTGGTAGGTGGCATGAAGCCGGTGATGATGCGCATTGTGGTAGTCTTTCCGGCGGCGTTGGGGCCGAGAAAGCCCAATATCTCGCCCTTCCTCACCTCGAAGCTAACGTTTTCGATGGCAAGGAAGCTGCCATAGTACTTAGTCAGCCCCTTCACTTCAATCATGCCGGCCATGTGGCCCCCTTTACCCTACTGATGAATTAGACCCCAGGGACGTAGCCTTATGCCCTCGTAACCCTTATACTTGATACTTGGGCTTGCGCTCCTTATACTGTAAGGCCCATGCGTACCTTTATATTGTATTACCCATGTGGATGATATTCTATAATACTCCATTTTGCCAGGGAAGTTCTTTAGCCCTGATTTCGAGGTCTTCACGGCGGAGTGTGAAACTGCTCCCTCACCCCGGCCTTCAGCCACCCCTCTCCCACTGGGAGAGGGGCTGGAGTGAGAGCTTTCCCAAGAAACCGTGATGACCCTGGATTTCGGGCTGGGTCTCTGCACACCTGGGTCTTGAAGAAGACCAATCTTGATGCTCGGAGTGAAATGAAGATGCACCTGGTTATAGACGGATACAGAGGGGACCGCGCGAAGATGTGGGATGCGGACCTGGTCAGACGCTTCCTTGCGGATTACCCCTCCACCCTGGGGATGACCAAGCTCTGCGAGCCCCAGGTCTTGACCTATACTGGCCCCAAGGTCGAGGACTGGGGGGTGTCAGGCTTTGTGATTATAGCCGAGAGCCACATCAGTATCCACACTTTTCCCAACAGGGAATATGTGAACGTAGACGTTTTTTCCTGTAAGTCTTTTGACAGTGAGCGCGCCCTTGAAGATGTAAAGGAGCTTTTCTCGCTAGGAGAGGTGAGGACGTGGCTTCTGGACCGGGGGCTGGAGCACCTGGACCGGCGGCGGATTCTCTACCCCGAGCAGAAGGCCGGCCTTCTGGAAAACCAGAGCTTCCATAATACTATGCTTCCTGATACTCAGGGTGAAAAAGTAATGGAATCCACGGCCAGTGAGGAGTCGGAGGGTAGTTGATGCTAGAGGTGATGAAATGGTCCAGCAACCATCCTTGTACCCAATTCAGTTCTCAGTTGAGTATCCAGACAGGCCTCTAGATCGCTTTTCCTCGTTTTTTCGGATAATAGCTATCATCCCCATCTCCATAGTGCTGGGTCTGGTAACAGGGGGCAACTTTGGTGAAGAAGATGCGCAAATAGTAGGAGGATTAATGGGTGGATTAGTCTTCTTCGCTCCTCTGCTAATGATCCTCTTTCGTCGCAAATATCCGAGGTGGTGGTTCGACTGGAACATTGGCCTTATGAAATTCGAGAACCGTGTGACTGCCTACCTCTTCCTCCTCAGAGACGAATATCCATCTACTGACGAAGAGCAGACTGTCCACTTGGAGGTCCCTTACCCAGATGTGGAGGGCGACTTGAACCAATGGCTCCCCCTGGTGAAGTGGTTCCTGGCCATACCCCACTACATTGTGCTGGCAGTATTAAGCCTCGTCCTGATAGTGGTGGTAATAGTGGTCTGGTTTGTAATACTGTTCAGCCGACGGTACCCAAGGTCTTTGTTCGACTTTGTAGTAGGAGTCATGCGCTGGTACAACCGAGTTATCGCCTATGCTTTCATCCTTGCTACAGACCGGTATCCACCCTTCAGCTTCAGCCCTTAGTACTACAACAACAATTTAATGGACTTGGAGAGACGAGGCTTGGTGTGTGAGAATTTGACCAGTTCGTTGTGCCGCCGGGCATCTATCATAAACTAATTATTAATAAGATAAAGAGGTAGCTATGGGAGAGAGCGGCCCCTTCTGGGTGCCCTTTAATTTTCTAGCCCTCCCGGAGGAGCAGAGCCAGTTGGAGAGGGCCAGGGTTGTGGTCCTGCCCGTGCCCTACGACAGCACTACCTCTTTCAAGGGAGGCGCAAGGGATGGGCCGAGGGCTATAATAGAAGCATCATATAGCCTGGAGGACTATGACCCGGAGCTGGATGCGGACGTAGCCCAGGTGGGCATCTACACCGCTCCCTGGCTGGAGCCCCACATGGGAGGCCCGCAACACATGATAGAGCGTTTGCGCAAGGCTGCCTATCCCTTCTTCCAGCAGGGCAAGCTGGTGGCGACCCTCGGCGGGGAGCACTCTGTAAGCATAGGGCTGGTGAAGGCCCTGGTGGACCGTTACACCGACCCCTGGGGGCCTGAGGGGCTTTCTGTGCTTTACCTGGATGCCCATGCCGACTTGAGGGACGAGTATATGGGCACGGGCTGGGGGCACGCCTCGGTAGCACGGAGAATCTCTGAAATCTGCCCGATGGTGCAGGTCGGGGTGCGCAGCTTTAGCCTGGAAGAGAAGGAGTTCATCAGGGACGAGCGTGTGAACACCTTCTTCTGGCCGCCTCTTCAGCCCCGCTCCCACCAGAGGAAGGAGGTAGAAAGCCTCCTCCCTCCTCTGTGGGGGAGGACTGAGGTGGGGGGGAGAGAATCACCCCCATCCCGACCTTCCCCCATCAAGGGGGAAGAGGACTTTCCCGCCAAAAGGGAGGGATTTGTGCAGGAGATCATCGGTCTCCTATCGCGGGACGTTTATATAAGCGTAGACCTGGATGTGTTCGACCCCGCTATCATGTCCGCCGTCGGCACCCCTGAGCCGGGGGGGATGGACTGGTATCAGGTCACGTCTCTGCTGAGGGCGGTAGCGGAGGAACGACATATCGTGGGCTTCGATGTGACGGAGCTGAGTCCCGGAGAGGGCCCCACTGCCTGCGCTTACACTGCGGCCAAGCTGGTATATAAACTCGTGGCATACGCTACCCTTTTGGGCAGCAACAGGTAGGGAGTCATGGGAGCATCTATAAGACTAGTTAAAATACTGGGCGTACCCATCAGCCTTCACTTCAGCTGGTTCATCATATTTGGCCTTTTCATCGTTGTCTTTGAGAATCACTTTGGGCAGCGCGAATACTCCTGGTCTGCTGAAGAGAGGTGGCTTGCATCCCTGGCTACCAGCCTTCTGTTGTTCCTGTCGGTACTGGCCCACGAGCTATCCCACAGCCTGGTGGCCATAAGGCGCGGTATACCCGTCAAAGGCATCACCCTGTTTATCTTCGGTGGCGTGTCTCAGATAATGCGAGAGGCCCCGAGGCCCTCCACAGAGTTTATCGTAGCGGTAGTGGGACCCCTTTGCAGCTTTATCCTGGGTTCAGCCTTCCTGGGGCTGGGCATATGGCTTGAGGGTATCAGCCAGCACCTTTCAGCTATCGCCTGGATACTGGGCTGGGCAAACATAGGGCTGGGAGTCTTTAACATGCTCCCAGGTTTTCCCCTGGATGGAGGACGGGTCCTGAGGTCGGTGATTTGGCAGATTACCAGGAGCTACTCGCAAGCTACCAGGCTGGCTACCCTGGGGGGACAGGCCATAGCTTTTGTGATGATAGCTTTAGGGATCGTTTCGGCCATCCTTGACGACGCTCATATGGCGCAAGGGCTGTGGCTGGTAGTTCTTGGGGTTTTCCTTCAGGTGGTAGCCTCCTCAAGCCGCCGCCAGTCCCGCCTTCAAGAGAACCTCCATAACTATACTGCCAGGGATGTGATGACGGGAGAGAGTAGCTGTCCGGCGGTCCCAGGGGACATCACCCTGAGTCGGCTTATGGAAGACTTTGTCGCGCCTGCGCGGCCAGATTTCCTTGTGATCACCAGAGAAGGAAGGGCTCAGGGGGTGATCACGCGTCGGCTGATTGAGCAGGTCCCTCGGGACCAATGGCAGCATTGCCTGGCCAGCTCCGTGATGGTCCCGCTGGATAGGTTTCGCCCTGACGTGCTTGAGGCCGAAGGGGTAGTTGCTGTCGGCCCCCAGGAGGCCGCTTACGACGTGATAGAGCTCATGGAAGGCAGGCGCGTCAAGCGAGTGTTGGTGATCGAGGACGGCGCCCTTCTTGGCACTATAGACCGCGATAGTATGCGGCGCTTTGCCAGGAGACGTGCTTAACATAATCCCTTTTTCGGTCCCTCAAGGGCCAACCGATCAGCTACCGGGCTGGCGTCCCTTCTGGTCCGCAGGGTACTATGCCCAGATGCTTACATATTTCTTGAGCAGGTGCATGGGGACTGACAGCTTGCTCCTCGGAAGGTATGACCACACCTGATATGATAGTGGGGACTATACCAAGAGACCAGTCGGGGTCTACATCGAAGGCGGGGTTGTTAGTGAGGTTGACCAGATTGGAGCCGTCGGCGTCCATCACATAGATCTCCTCGTTGCCGATCCTGTTGGAGTGGAAGACGATCTTGGTGCCATCCGGGGACCAGTCGGGGTGCCAGTCGAAGGCGGGGTTGTTGGTGAGCTTGACCTGGTTGGAGCCGTCGCTATCCATGACATATACATCAGTCCCGTCACTTGTGGAGGCGTCCCGCCAGGAGATGAAAGCGATCTTTTTGCCGTCGGGAGACCAGGCAGGGTAGACGTCCCCAAAATCGGGCCACCCACCTTTGGCGGTGGTTTTGGTGAGGTTGATCTGGTTGGAGCCATTGGCATCCATCACGTATATATCGAATGGACCTGTTACCAGGGGGCCAGATAAAAAGGCGATCTTATTGCCATCGGGAGACCACGCGGGCCAGGTATCGTTGGCAGGTACGTTGTTGGTGAGGCGAGTCGGGTTGGAGCCATCGGCGTCCATCACGTATATCTCAGGGTTGCCATCTCTATCAGAGACGAAGGCGATCTTGTTGCCGTCGGGGGACCAGGCTGGGCGCAAATCTATAGTGTTGTCGGTAAGGCGAGTCTGATCGGAGGAATCGGCGTACATCACGTATATCTCAGGACCGCCTCTTCTATAGGAGACGAAGGCGATTTTGCTGCCATCGGGGGACCAGTCGGGCCAGCTATCGTCGCCAGTGTTGTTGGTGATGCGGGTCGGGTTGGAGCCGTCGGCGTCCATCACGTATATCTCCTTGTTGCCGTCTCTCTCAGAGGTAAAGGCAATGCGGGCCAGAGCTGGAGATGCCTCTGTGGCCCTGAAGATAATGGTAGTCTGTTTGCTGCCCGTGCTGGGGGCCAGGAACTTCAGCCCCAGGTAGCCCATCATAGTGTCGCCTGACCTCTCCAGCCTGAAGGCGTTGGCAGGGGCGGGCTTCAGGTCTCCGGTCGTGGGGCCAAAGAGGGGGACTATACCGTTCCCGAAGTCGCCGGTCACTATCACCAGCACCGGCCCATTGGAGAGGTTTTTTGTATAGAAGGGCCCTCTAACGGGCACGGGGCCGCGTCCGAAGAAGTCTATCGCAGCCCTCCCGAACTCGAGAGGTTCGCCAGTATTGATAGGTGTGACGCCGTCACCTGAGAGTATCTGGATGGGATCTCCGACCACTATCAGGTCTACGTTGCCTGTGATGTTCACGTCGAACACACGTTGGGTAGCGTAGATGACGCCGCCGGCCACGAGGGCCGCCATAACCGCCAGGGTTATGACCCCTTTAAGCAGCCTGCCCTTAGCCTTCGGGCTTGAGACCCTCAGGCCGAAGCCTTGCCAAAAGTTCAGAATGCGTCCCATGCTCCTCATGACTCAGCTTTGGGTGTGGATGCAAGTATAGCAGGGCCTTGTCTTAATGTCACACCGCATGGTATAGATAGATATAGTATCTATGGACACCTTGAAGCGACAGGTAAAAGAGTACGCCCGCGAGCTGGGGTTTGACCTGGTGGGAATAGCCTCGCCAGAGAGCTTCGCCGACCATGAGGCCATAACCCTGGAGCGCCTGCGCCAGGGTCTCATGGACGGCCTGCCCTGGTACACCGAGGCCAGGGTGCGCCGGGGATGCAACCCTCAGGAGCTTCTTCCTGGCGCGAAGTCTATCATAGCCGTGGGCATGAGCTACTACGTGCCCTCACCCCCTGACCCCTCTCCCACCGGTGGGAGAGGGGTGGCCGAAGGCCGAGGTGAGGGAGAGGGGTGGCCGAAGGCCAAGGTGAGGGAGGGCAAGGTGGCGCGCTACGCCTGGGGTGATGACTACCACAAGGTTATGAAGGAGCGGCTAAAGGCCCTGGTGGAGGGCCTTTCCCAGCGCCTGGGCCGCCCCATCCGCGCCAGGTGGTACGTGGATGACGGGCCCATGCTTGATAGGGCCGTGGCCCAGCGGGCGGGCATCGGATGGTTCGGCAAGAACACCAATATCCTCACAGGCGGTGGCTCCTGGATTTTCCTGGGCCAGGTCATCACCGACCTGGAGCTTGAGCCCGATCCGCCACTGAAGAAGACTTGCGGCAACTGCGTCAGGTGCATTGATGCCTGCCCTACTGAGGCCATAGTAGCTCCCTACGTCATAGACAATGCACGATGCATCTCCCACCTCACCATCGAGAACCGTGGGCCCATACCACGGCACCTCCGGCCCCTCATGTACGACTGGGTGTTCGGCTGTGACATCTGCCAGGATGTGTGCCCGGTGAACATCAAGGCCGCCTATTCTCAGGAACAGGCCTTCAAAAAGTGGCGCTTCGCTACCCTTGACCTGGTGGCCCTTCTGGAGATGACCGAGGAAGAGTTTCGGGAGCGGTTCCGCGACAGCCCCATAAAGCGGGCAAAGCGGGTGGGGCTACAGCGCAACGCCTGCGTGGCCCTGGGCAATCTTTTTTACTCTGGAGACCAGGCCGGGCTTCTGGACAACCTGGGCTTCAAGAAGACCAGTGCCGATGCTCAGGGCGAAAAAGCTGCCGTACCTGCCCTGGCCCGTGTCCTGCGAGATGGCGAGCCCCTGGTCCGCAGCCACGCCGCATGGGCCCTGGGAAGGATAGGAGTCGCTGATGCTGTCCTGGCCCTTGAAAGGGCGCTGGCCCAGGAGGAGGACCCGCAGGTGGTGGAGGAGATAGAGCTTGCCCTGAGCGAAGCCGAAGGGGCGGCCCTGGCGGAGGCTCGGAGCGTGGGTGAAAACTGTACTGCACCCTAGCCTCCCTTCTGCCCTCGCCCCACCCTTCATGGTGGGGTACTTCGCACCCTCTCCTCCCGCTCCTTTGGGTCGGCCCGCATGGCCAGGGCCGGCAGGATGGCTACCAATACTACAGCCCCGGCGATGCGGAAAAAGTCGTGGAACAGCGACAAGCCCGCCGCATTCAGGCGGGCGTTATACTCCGCCAGCCTGGCCTGTATCGCCTCAGCAGCCTCCCCAGGCTGCTGAATGGGAAACTCCAGCCCAGCGGTGAGTATCTGAAAATGCTCCACACCCCAGGCCGACAGCGCCGACAGCCCCAGCGCCATCCCAATCATTCGGGACACGGTTACCAGGGAGGCGACGGTGCCCCGGTAGTCCTCGCCCACAGAGCTGAGGGCACGGGTCATGATGGGAGCGTTGTTCAAGCCGAACCCGAACCCCGCCAGCATCAGGTGTATGGTCAGCCACGGCTCGGCTATGTCCAGCCCCCAGGTGCTGACCAGGAAAAGCCCAAGGGCACTCAGTGCCAGGCCAGCAATGGCCACTGGCCGGACGCCGATTATCCCCAGGAGGTAGCCGCCTACCACCGCGCCAAGGGGGATCACCCCGGTCATCCGCAGCAGCCACCACGCACCGGTCAGCGGCTCTTTGCCCATCACTGTATCTGCCATCAGCGGGACCGTAACCGTGGCGATAACCAGAGATACGCCTTCCAGCAGCTGAGTCAGGTTGGCCGTCAGGAAAGCGCGGGAGCGGAAAAGGAAAGGCGCCAGCAAGGGCAGCAAGGCCACATCCTGAGAATGTGGGGGCGACCGGCCGTTCGCCCCTACTCGTCGAAGGATGCTCCTGACGCCAGGGGGCTTCCAGCCGGCAGCAGTCCGCCGCTCCAGCAGCACCAGGGCCACTGCCAGCACCAGCCCAGGCGCGATGATGATGAAAGGAGTGGGCGAAGAGAGGGTGAACAGGCCCTGGCGGGACAGCGCCAGGGAGAGGACGACCAGAGTAGCAGTCAGCAGCGCTCCGCCCAGGTAGTCTACTCTCACGTCCCGCTGACGTCTGTTGGGGAGCCACATCAACGCCAGGAACAGGGCGGCGCTCAGGGGTATGTTGAGCCAGAAAATCCACCGCCAGTCGGCCAGCTCCACGATGGCCCCGCCGTAAGCCGGCCCCAGCATGGACCCCGCCTCCGCCGCCGCGACAACGATCCCAATAGCCAGGCCCCGGCGATGCTGGGGAAGGACGATACTGGCGATGGCCATGCCGATGGGCACCGTCGCGCCGCCGCCTATAGCCTGGACCACCCGGGCTCCCACCATCCATTCCAGGCTGGGAGAGGCTGCCACCAGGGAGGACCCGATGCTAAATACCACCAGGCAAGCCTGATATACCCTGGGATAACCGTAGACGTCGGCCAGACGCCCCATCAAGGGCATAGCCGAGGTGTAGCCCAGCAGATAGGCAGTGACTATCCAGGAGGCCCGGTCTATCTCGGTGGTGGGGATTTTCAAGTCCAGCATCACGCTGGGCAGGACGGTGACCACTACCGTCTGGTCCAGGGCGGTCACAAAGGCACCCAGGCCGATCACTACCAGGATCAGGGGGGCCGACATCGTCTGCGCCTTCATGAGAGATGTAGGGTCGCCAGGGGTGGATGGCTGCTCTGGGCAAGCACGTAGGGGCACACATGCTGTGCCCCTACTGCATCTTTGGCAACGATATTTCTACAGGTTCGTCGAAGCTATACAGGGTGAGCACACGTACCACCTTGGGAACATCCGTAGATAATATCTGGCCTTCGATTCTAACCTTTATGAGCAGGCCCTGGGCCTGGCCTACCCAGAGGTCCAGCGCTACCTCGTGTCCTGAGCCCGCCTCCGGCACCAGGGCGGCCAGACTTTCCGAAGGGACCGTTCCCCTAACACGCCACGACGATACCCCATCCACGGTCTCTGTGCCGGTGAACGCAGGATTCTGTATAGCACGGATAATATCGCTTAAAGTGCGGCCCAGGTCAGCGAAGTTAAAGGGGAGGTTCTCCACCGGAACCTGATTCCATTTTTCCCTATTGATGAAATCGGTCATAAAGGCCTGGTCTTCCACCATAACGATGTTGACTTCGATAAAAGACCGGGGAAAGGCGGACATCGCCTCTGCCCTGATTCTAAATCTGTTGGGCATGTCTACCTGGCCCTCTACCCGTTGCAACGTCACTCCAGGGAAAAGCTGGGTGGAGCTATCACCCTCGTGCTCCAGAGTAAAGCGGGCCGTGTCCAGGGCTAGCATTCTCCCGCCGGATTTTTCTATTATCTGATGCGGTGACGGCGTGGGAGTCGGCTCTGGTATGGGAGTGGCAGCGGGAGCGGAGCCACATGACAGCGTCCAGAAAAGGGCCAGAAAAATGAGGCCGAGAGCCTTGGGGTCAAACATCCTCTTCAGCCCCATACCACGCCCCTACTTCCAGGACCAGACAGCAAACCGGCTGGTAGCAATTTCCCGTGGGGCAGAGCCCTCCCTTACATCCAGCACATACACTTTGTCTCCTTCCGGGGAACCTCCATTTCTTCTGAAGGCGTTCCGGCCGATAGTGCCGCTGAACACTATCTGAGAGCTGTCAGGCGACCACACCGAGTTGGGGTAGGCGTACTGGTCGAAGAAGCTGATCATGGTCAGGAACTCTGCGGAAGGCACAAACTCCGCCAGCTCTACGAGCCGTCCTTCCGCCCTGTTGACATACTTCCAGGTAAAGGAGCGCCGCTCGGTGTCGAAGGCTACGTAGGCGATCTTCTCCCCGTCGGGAGACCAGAAAAAGGCCAACAAGGGCTCGTTGACCACCACTCTTTTGGAAGCGCCGTCGTCACCAACGATGGTCACCTGCTGATAGATGGGGCCAACAGCATCCACGGTGTCGGCGACGGCTACCTCATCTCTAGTGGGAGACCACATGAAAACCGATGAAGGCCCAACATCCAGAATGGCCCTGCCAGGCTGCGCACGTCCCGACTCCGTGAGCCGGACGTCGGCGAGATAGAGGGAGGCCCCACCGCCGTCTTCGGTGGCGTACACCATCTTGCTGGCGTCGCGGGATAGGGCGGGCGCTCTGAACCCCATCCCCACATCTCCCAACGACTGGGGTGGCTGGGGGACTCCTCCGGTGAAGGGGACCAGGAGCAATTCCGGCCCCCTGTGGACGGCGAGGGCGCTGCTGTCGCCGGCCCAGCTGAAGTAGAGGGGGGCTTCCCCTACCAACCGTGTAGGGCCGCTTCCCTGCTCGGGCGTGCTGATCAAAAGGGCAAGCTCCCTTGGGGTAGAGGCGAGAAAGGTGAGGTGCTTGCTGTCCGGGGACCAGTACATAAAGTGGGGAGCGCCCTGGGCGATGGGGATGGTGTTGGGCTCGTTATCGTATATCCGGGTCGCTTTGCCTGTGGATGCGTCCAACACATGCAGGGAGAAAGTGGCGCTGGCCCCTTCTACCGTGACGCGAGATGCCGCCAGCCTGGTACTATCCGGAGACCAGGTAGGCCAGGCATAAAATACCAGGGTTTCGGACCCTTCGGCTCCGATCGGGACAGGCCCCTGGGCCAGAATATGCCCCGCAGGGCCAACCCTGAAGTCGGTCCGGGTAAGCCTGCGGGAATCGGTGCCATCGGGCTTGATGGTGAATATGTTACCGTCGGAGCCTACATAGGCTATTCGGTTCACTGCCATCTCTCCTTTCCCGTGGGAGGGCACAGGCGTTATAGTGGCTGATGAGGGACTGGCACTCTCTTGGTAGCGCCTGGCCGCCCGCCCGTCCTGGCAGGCAGCCAGGACTGCCAGCACGATGACTGGTATCCAGAGAAGGGCCAGGGGCCGAAGGAGAAGGCTCCAGGCAAGTGAGGGCTTCTCACCCATTATCTTACAGTATTCCTGCTGCCAGGGACACCCCGGCCACCATCAGGGCCAACCCCGAGAGGCGGGATACCCACCGGCCATGCGGCACCAGTTTCTCCACGAAGATGAGCACCGCCAGCGCCCCCATCCACACCAGGTTCATCACACCCACAGGGAACATCACTGCCATCAGCGCCCAGCAGCAGCCAAGGCAGTACCAGCCGTGGCGCACCCCCATACGCAACGCGCCGCCATAGCCCTCTCGCCAGTCGTGCATGATGAAGCCCAGGGGCGTCCGGCAGTGGGAAAGGCACTTATCCTTTAACGGGCTTAGCTGGTAGAGGCCCGCCCCGATGAGCACCAGCCCACCTATCACCGCGCCCGCCGACTGAAAGGAGGGGAACTGGTCCACCAGCGACTCCAGCCCTACTTTGGCCAGGTATCCCGGCGCTCCAGACAGAGCCCACACTATCATATACCCCAGGAGGAACACCCAAGTGGGGACATAGACCTGGCCCTTGGCCCGGCGGTTGCGGTAAATGGTGGAGAAGATGAGCACCATTGGCATCATGGTTGGCAACATCACCGCCACTATCATCACCGACCACATAGGCAGGAACAGGGCTGCATCTCCCCAGAAGGAGCGCTGCTCCATAGACATGGACATGGAGTCCATGCTGGTCAGAGACATGGTCCCCATGCTCTGATACCGGGAGTGCATATTGGCCCAGGCCACGCCCGTCAAGGCCAGCAGGGCCAGGATGATGACCAGGACATCCCATCTCAGGGCTGGGAACCGCGACGATATTGGCCTGGATAAGGAAAACATATTGGCTCACAGGGGCAAGGGTATTGCCTGATCCGTCTGGGCGCTGCGAGTGACCGCCTCGGTGAATTCCATGTAGTGGACGCCTACCTCGAAGGGAGTGCGCGTTACCTTCTCTTTGCCTCGGATGGCGTTGATGAACTCCTCCTCCACGCGCCACCGGCCCTGCTTTTCGGGTGGGATAGGTATCTCTTTGAGCTGCTTGTCGCCCCGGCGTCCGCCGTGAAGGGTCAGGGACGGCGGACCCTCCAGGCGCAGAGTGCCCTCACTGCCGTACAGCCACACTTGGCTGGCGGGTGCCAGTCCGGTGACCGAGCTAAAGCGCATGTGCGTCTGGGCTCCACAGGCCATCTGGCAGAGGATGTCCACGTGGTCGGGTATGGTCACCGCTTGCAGGTCGCCGTTTTCGTCGCGTCGCTTCTGTACGGACACCTTGGTCATAGCCATGACTTTAGAGGCCGGGCCAACCCAGCGCATCAGCGCTTCGTACCAGATGCCCATACTAAGGATGTTGTAGCCGCTCAAGTCCCGGTTTTGACGCCAGTGAAGGGGGCCTTCAGTATCAGCGAAGTTGCTCTGGTTCACCTGTATCTCAATGGCCAGCACGTCTCCAAGATAGCCGCTGGCGACGTACTCCTGGATAGTGGGATCAACCTTGAAGGTGATAGGGGATGGGACGATCTGGGTGACCAGATGGGGCTTCCTGCGGGCCGCGGCGAGCATCGTATGGGCCTCCTGGGCGTTCATGGACATACGCGCCTCGCAGAGTACGTGCTTGTTGTTCTCCAGAGCGGCCAGGACCATCGTGCAGTGCATATAGGGCCAGGTGCCGATGCAGATGGCGTCGTTATCATCCGCCTCCATCAGCTCCACCCAGCTGTCGTAGACCCTGGGAATCTCGAACTGGCTCGCCACTCGCTCACTGGACTCCCGGCTGCGGTTGCACACGCTTACGATCTCCACGCCTTCTACCGCCCGGAGGCCGGGGATGTGCCTGACCCTGGTGTTGTTGCCAGCGCCAACAATGCCTACTCGGATTACTCCGTCGCTCATCGTGCTACTCCTTTCGCATGATCTGCTGAGTTTGATTTATTTTACCCGCAGACTGTCTCCCAGTCCAGACGGTTCTGGCTCTTCGGGCTTTCGTGTGGTATAGCCCTCACCCCCGGCCCCTCTCCCAAATCCCCCCAACCCCCCTTTAGTAAAGGGGGGGCAAGAGGGGATTGCCGAAGGCCGGGGTGAGGAGCTAATCTCTCGCCTTTAGAGGACGCCGGGACCCAGTAGATGACATGAACAAAGACATCAGAAAGCCCACCGTGAAAATGGCCGAAGCGAGGTAGAAGACGGCCTCTGGGCCAGCAGCATCAGCCAGTGCTCCGGCAGACAAAGCTGTAGCAAATCCGAAGAAGGCGTTGAACCCCCACATCAGCCCGACGAAGGTCCCCTCTAGCTGCCTCCCGTGGGCTATGTCCATAGCAGCAGCCTGGGTCAGAGAGTTCACCGAGAAAGCGAAGCAACCGAAAACGGCTACCGCGATGGTGAATCCAATACTAACACCGCTCAGGGCCATCCCCAGGGATGAGACAGCAGCTACAAACATAGCTAAAATGATCAGGGGCTTACGGCCTATACGGTCGGAATAAGCCCCTAACACGGGCCCCACGGCAATCACCCCAGCACTCAGTAGCGCCAGGTGGAAGCCCACTCCAAAGAAGCCACCAAAAAAGGCGCTTTCCTCCTCCAGTACCTCGTGGATGTAAATCGGTATCATGGTTAATAGGGCCCGGTCCCCCATGCCGTGGACTGCGGAAACGGCGAATATCGGGGCAATAGCCCACAATCCGCCACCCTTGAAGGCTTGCATCAAGCTATGAAACTGAGCTTTCGTGTTCCTGCCGAAGCTCGCTTCCTGGAGCCTTGGCCCCCGCCCCCAGCTACGCAAGAGCATCGGTATCAGTAGCGCTAGCACAAACACCATCGGAGCCCCCGCCCCCAATACCCACCGCCAGTCTATGTCCAACGCCTCGATCAGAAGGGACCCTGCTATCAAGGGAGCAATGGTATCCCCCAGGTTACCAGTGGAGCGGTGAAGGGATGTCAGGAAGCCTCTACTCCGCGGGAAGCGCTGAGACAGCATGGCCAGTGCAGGGGGATGCCAGAGAGCAGCCCCGACAGAGGGGAGGATGAGAAATATCACTATAAGGGCATAGATAGGCGACACAGCCACAAGCAGGTAGCCTGACCCTACCAGAGCCATACTGATGGTCATCATCTGCACCCGGCGGTCCTGGAAAAGATCGCTAAAGAAGCCACTGCCCATACTGGTCAGGCCACTGGCGATGGAGCGTATACCATCCATCAAATACGATTGCAAGTAGGACAGCCCCAGGTCATCCCGAATGTACGGGATAGTGACATTGAAGGCCCGGCCGTACATGTGCTCAATGCCATGCACTCCTATGACGCCGCTGGCCGTGAAAGCGTCGCTGGTTCGGGGGGCTGGTTTCTCCTCCACTGCCTCCGTTGGTCTCTTTACCTCTGCCATCGGTCACTTGCCTTTCCCGTCGTTTTATGGGTGCGTCCACGATGCTACCAGCCAGGTCACAGGATGTCAACTGTGAGCCTGAGCTGACTCTCTTGCCTCCGGCCCTGCTAGAGATTATCATTGGACAAAGCCCACAGTGCGGGTATGGTGTGAAGAGGTAAAATGGACTATCATATAGGACTTCATCGTGGCTTTAGCCGAAGATTAGCGCTACACACCCTGGAGGTCGGACCATGTCGCTAACGCGCATCGTAAGGGAAGCCCAGGAATATATGCTCCAGCACCCCCCCTCTCTCCCCACTGGCAAGGGGGGGATTACACAGGAGGTATGGAGTGGCTGGCTCATCTATGACTACCGCCGCTCCAACCCCATCTTCTGGCAGGTCGTGAGCGAAAAAATCGGCATGGTAACTCGCCCCTGCTTTCTGTTCATACCTGCGACCGGAGAGCCCAGGCTTCTGGCCCATCACGTGGACGCGGGCAAATTTCGGGAGGCTGGCATCAGCCTCATAGTCTACCGCAGCCGCCAGACAATGCTTGAGGCAGTGAAAGTTCTCCTGTCCGGCAGCGGCCCGGTGGCTATGGAGTACTCACCTCTGGGTGTCATACCCCGCGCCTCCAGAGTGGACGCCGGTACGGTAGAGATGGTACGCAGCTTAGGCGTGGAGGTAGTCTCCTCGGCGGACCTGCTCCAGTACGTCACCCAGCGCTGGAGCCAGGCCCAGCTATCTTCCCACATGCGCTCGGCGGATAAGCTGGGCCGCATAGTCCTGGAGGCTTTCGACTACATAGGCCAGAGCTTATCGGGACAGCCGACGGAATACCAGGTAGCCCAGCTCATACGCCAGAGGTTCCAGGAGGAGGGGTTGCACTCTCCTGACGGGCCCATAGTGGCCGTCAACGGGCACGCCAGTGACCCCCACTACGAACCATCCTCAGGAGGTAGCAGCGTCATAAAAGAGGGCGACTGGGTGCTCATAGACCTTTGGGCAAAGGAGCGCGCAGAGGGCAGCGTCTACGCCGATATAACCTGGGTGGCCTACGTGGGCGAGCAGGTGCCGAAGAGGCACCAGGAAATATTCCAGATAGTAACTGCTGCCAGGGACTCGGCTCTGAAGTATCTGGAAGGCTCAGCCCGCCAGGGCATAACCCTCCAGGGTTGCCAGGCGGACAGGGTCGCCAGGGGGTACATCGCCCGCCGGGGCTACGGCGACTACTTCACCCACCGGCTGGGACATAGCATCAGCCACGAGGTGCACGGCGACGCGGTGAACCTGGACAGCTTCGAGACCGAGGACACACGGAGCATCATCCCGGGGATATGCTTCAGCATCGAGCCGGGGATATACCTGCCAGAGTTTGGAGTCCGCTCCGAGATAGACGTTTACATGTCGGAGGACGGGCCATTTGCCACCACGCCCGTGCAGCAAGATGTGGTGCTGATAAGACCGAATTGATCGTTTTCATGAAAGGGTAGCTAGTCTGGAGACTAACTCTTGCCTGCGGCTCCAGTTCAATACGGTGGACACTCTTTCCAGAATGACTACATCATCTGGCCGCCAACGAATGTCTATGTCGTTTAGCAGGCTTATCTTGCGGTCTGCGCCGAGATTACCGTTGCAATCGAACCACATGCGTAACACTGTGTTAACCTGCGCCCTGCTGCCTGATGTTTGCCTGGGGCTTAGTGGTTCTAGATAGGTAGGTCCCAGGTGGAGCCTGAACTGGACCGTATACACTCGTCCAGTTTGACCAGTGAGCTTAACGGGCGAATCGTACTCCAGCCCGTTTTCTGACAGGAACCTGCCAACCTCCTCGGCGAAAGTTGCCGGTTCATACGCACGGGATGTGTATATCAGGTCTGATACTCCTCTGGCTGCCACGATTACGTCAAACAGAACATCACCAAGATCGGTAATTTGCCCAATCTTCGTCAGTTGCCCAAGGACTACATCAACACCAGTCCTGCTGGCGATTATCTCAACCATACCTCGCCTTTTTGACCTGGTTACCATATCGAAGCCTTGGGAATGGAGGTGCCGCAACGTTTCCCCTGAGTCTGTTACTTTGACAGTAGCTGAGGAAAGCTCTTGCACAAACACCTCAATCAAATCGTTATTGGGATAGAGGTAGGGAGTGATAATGCGCAGGACGTCACCCATCGGTTCACAGACAAACCGATCAGAGAGTGTTTCGAGGTATTGCTTCGCTATCTCCCCACAACTGAGTGTCATCTCGCTCTCCCAGCTTAGAGACTTTCCCCAAGGGCAGGTTGGAAACTTGGGACCTCTCTGATATGGCCGGAGAAATCTATGTTGCACTCTCGACAGAAGTCACGGAAGGCGGAGTTGGCATCTGTTGGGATTGGCTCGTTCGGGGTATAGGCGAATCCGCTCCGGCATATGTCAGTCCATCGCTGCTTGTGGGTTTGGCCTCTCCATTCATTATGATCAGTATGCTTGTTACGATGACTGCCATTTACGTCGAGGCTGAACACTCGAAAGTTACCATTCAAGACCAGAGAAAAGGATGACTTACCCTCGATGACCAGGCTTGTATTACCATAAACAACCAGGTTCAAACCCAGTACATTCTCAACATCCTTCTCGAATTTTGCCCACGTCTGATTATGCACCGGGTCGTACTCCCACCGAATATCACCAACAAATCGCTTTTCTGAAGCTATGATCTCAATTACTTGAGCTTCAGCCAATGGGGCGCTAGCCATACTCCTCCATCATCTGTTCGTTTTGGCAACAGCAACGAACAGGTTACTAGCCAACACCAGCATCTCCACAACGTTGGACCATTTAAAACACC
>CAYWGG010000028.1:14125-17857 GCA_964457285.1 uncultured Dehalococcoidia bacterium | reverse complement strand
TAGCTGGGGCTGACGACCCTGCCGCCCTCGACGATGAGATAGTCTCGCTCAAGGGGGCGGCCCTCAAAGGAGCGTATCAGGCAATCGCGGACACCATCCGCGTGGCGCTTCTGGGCGAACTCTTCCGGCGTCAACGCTTGGCTCTCTCCTTTTCAGGATTTAAGGTGTATATTAACCTGGGCAGGGTACACGGTCAAACTCTAGCAGACCTTCAAGGCCAGTCAGGAGCGGCAGCAGCATATGAAACTGCCTATCAAGGCCAGGCCAGAGGACTTCGTAGTTGAGGAGGTGCTGCGCCTGCGGCCCGAAGACAGTGGTGACTACGCCGTCTATCGGGCGACAAAACGCCTGTTGACGACGCTGGAGCTTCAACAGATTCTTGCGCGCCAGTTGAGCTTGCCTCCAGGAGCGCTGGTCTTTCCTGCACTCAAAGACAGGGTTGCCATAGCAACGCAGCACTTCAGTATTCTTGGACACGGCCCTTCTCAGATCTCGGGGGATGGGTTCACGGCCCAAATCATCGGGTGGTCGCCACGGCATCTGGGCCCTGGGGACCTCTTGGGCAACCGCTTCATAGTCACCCTCCATTCCCTGAAGTCCATGCAGACGGAGGCCCTGGCGGCACGAGCAGGAGAGCTGGCGCAGGAAGGGCTGCCCAACTACTTCGATGAACAGCGGTTCGGGTCCTACGCTCCAGGTGGAGCGTTCATCGGCAAAGCTATTCTGCGAGGTGACGCTGAGGGAGCCCTGCGTGCCTACATGGCCCAACCCGTGCCTGGCGACCCACCCGCCCTCCGCTCATTCAAGGCCTTTGCCAGAGACCACTGGCGCGACTGGTCGGCCATGTTCCAGCGTGCGCCACGCTCCAACCACAGGAGTATCCTGACCTTCCTCAAGGACCATCCGGAGGATTTTCGCAAGGCGCTGAACCTCATCACTCCGCGCCTGCTTCCCCTCCTCCTGGCAGCATATCAGAGCTTCTTGTGGAACCGGATGGCCTGCCGCATCCTGCGACGGCGGCTGGAGCCGGTAGATGCGCGGGCTGCATTTGTAGAGATAGCCGGAGAGCAGCTTATTCTCTATCAGTCGCTCCCAGCACCGCTCCGTGAGGAACTCAGGCGCTCCTCCCTTCCCTTACCGCACCACCGGGCAGCTTTCCCTGATGGTTACTCCGAGGAAGTCGCAGAGGCGGCATTGGCAGAGGAAGGGCTGGAGCTAAAGGACCTCAAGGCTCGCCTCCTGAAGCGTGCCTACCTGCCGAGGGGAGCCAGGCCTTTGCTGGTCTTTCCTGAAGGGGTAGAGACCCAGATAGAGGCGATGAAGCCGGGGGATAGGCGGTCGGTACGCCTGGCCTTCTTCTTATCTCCCGGAAGCTACGGGACGCTGGTCTTGAAGGCGCTGGCTGCGACGGTATCTTGACTTCTCTCATTAGCCATGCCTATCATCCATTTGACGTAATATTTCTCAAGCCTATTCTAACATATAGCCACCTGCTTCAGCCTGTCTGCGAATGTGGGGTGTCATGGACAAAGCGCGCCTTGATAGGGATGTCATCGCCATGCGGGTAGCCAAGGAGTTGCCAGATGGGGCCTACGTCAACCTGGGCATCGGGATACCAACCCTGGTCTCTAACTACGTGCCCGAAGGGCGCATAGTGTTCTACCAGAGTGAGAGCGGCGTCCTCAACTGTGGCCCTCTGGCCGAAGAGGGGAAAGAGGATATAGACCTCATCAACGCCGGAGGCCAGTTCCTAAAAGGGGTGCCTGGCATGTCCTTCTTCAGCTCCGCCGACGCCTTTGCCATGATCCGAGGCGGGCACGTAGACGTGACGGTGCTGGGGGCTCTCCAGGTGTCGGAGAAGGGAGACCTGGCTAACTGGATGCTGCCTGAGCGGGGTGTGGGCAACATCGGTGGAGCTATGGACCTGGCCGCTGGGGCGAAGCGCATCATCGTAGCTATGGAGCACACCGATCCCCGTGGCAGGCCCAAGATAGTCAAAGCGTGCTCTTACCCACCCACTGGGAGGGGTTGTGTGAGCCTCGTCGTCACCGACATCGCGGTAATCGAGGTCACCGGGGATGGGCTGGTGCTCAAAGAGGTAGCGCCGGGCTGGACGGCGGAGGAGGTGCAGGAGCTAACAGAGCCCAGGCTAATCCTGTCGCCGGACCTGAAGGAGATCGAGCTTTAACTTCACGCCTGGTCTTCTAGCAACTTGAGTATTTCTTCCCTGCTCACTGCCTCTGTCTGTTCCCCCTCTCGGATTGCCCGACCCAGGGCGACATCCTCTATGACCTCGGCAAGCAGCTCGCAGAGCACATCCTTTCGCTCTTCGATCACTTCGATGATAGCTTCCTTGAGGAGTTCTTTGAGCCTGGTTTCATTGACAAGTGATTCCATCATATGTCCTCGAGCGACCAAAGTTCAGCAGCGCTGCACCAGCGGTGTCGGCTGCAACAGGTGGTTCGGCAGGTCACCCCACACGACTCGCAAACGACTTCTCCAAGACGCGCGCCGTATCAGGTGGCAGGTCAACCACCACGAACCAGTCCGCCGGATAGAGATAATCTTCCCCACTTTCGTCTATCACGCGGAGGTCTCCATCCTGCTCGGCTTCCTGGTCAGGTAACACGCGATAGACCTTGTGCAACTCCAACGAGGCAGGATACTCAGAGTTGTCTACACAAATGGCGAACCGACCAGTAGAGCGTTTCTGTGTCTTCATTCTCGATACTGTCTCTGGACAAACGGATTACGAACTTGAAGTTGTCCTTCGATAACCAAGCCGTGTTGCAGGTCCTCGGAATACAGAATGGAAACGCCAGCACTCAGGGCACTCGCCACAATGATGCTGTCCCAAAAGGACAACGAATACTGCTGGCGCAGTTGCGAGGCAGTCAGTAAGACCGACCTGTTCAACTCGATGACCAGGTATTTCTCGTAGAATGATTCGATGAGTTGGCTAATCTGCTCTTCCATAAAGTCGGCCCGCCTCAGCAAATTGACGCACACTTCGTTAATCACCTGTGTGCTGATTACAGGTTCACTCTCTTGAATCAGCGTGCGTGCAGTTGCAGACCTGGCTGTGTCATCCGCCTCGATGAAGGCATACAGCCAGATGTTCGTGTCAATAAAGCAAGTTGTGACTTGATTATCTGGCATAGATTTCTTCTCGAGTTAAGGGACGAAAGCCTTTCACTCGCACGGGGTGGACCAGCAGTTGGTCAATGAGGTTCTCAGTAGTCTTAGACGCTTCCTCGAACAGCAGGATCACCCGTACCCGATTCGTGATATTCCTCAGATACTTGCGAGGAATCTCAATGATACCATCCTTTACTGTGGCTTGGAATTCTATGGCGTACATGCTCCACCTCATTCAATCAGCAACTCGATGATAACACACGCTCTTTTCTTCCTTGAGCCTGGTTTCATTCACTGGTGTTTCCATCATATGTCCTCTAGCGACGACGGTTTTCTGTTCTATGGACGTTCTCCAATGGCCTTCCAATCAATGACGGCGACCCACACATTCTCTTCAGCAGAATAATGCACCTATCCATCCACCTCCAAGTCCTCGCTGTAGAGCGTAAGCCACTGACTGTCTCGCAGCGATGCCCCCTGGCGGGCCAAGTCTTCCACAGTTCCGATACAGTTCAACCTCAGACGACCTTGGGTATCTGCATTGTGGAAGTCTGCAAAAACTCTCGGTTTATCCATAGTTTCCTCTAATTGTTA
>CAYWGG010000028.1:0-14025 GCA_964457285.1 uncultured Dehalococcoidia bacterium | reverse complement strand
CATTCGACTAGACGCCGGTTATCCCACAACACTCTGGTGTAGTACAAAGTCTTGACCAGGTGACACTGCCTGTAGTAGCTCAGTGAGCTTCTCTAAAGTCGGCACTGATGTCCCCTGCTCATAGCGAGCATAGGCGTTTCGAGACTTCGCTCCCAAGCGCTCAGCAGCCTCAGCTAACGACAGACCACTTCGTTGACGCTGGCGCCTCAGCAATAGGCTGACCATGCCACGGGTATCCGACGAACTGACCTCAAACTCTCCTTGTTTACCAGGGTGCACCTCCACTGAAAAACCTGGGCGGTTAGCCAAGGTCTCCAGCAGGTCCTCCACCATGGTAAAAGCGTCCTTGCGTGTGCGGCCCTGTGTCATCGCGTCAAGAATTGGCACTTCAGCAAGCCAAAACTCGCCGTCTTTATACACCCTGCCGTAGAATCGCATGGTTAGTTATCCCTTCTCACTCTGGCTCGTCGGAGAATCGCCCGGGCGAGTTTTTCATTGATCTCAGCATGACGCGGGATTGCTTCTTCACGCTCACCATCAGTCCAGACATCGTGCCTTCTGCCGTGGCGCAGAAGCTCCCAGCCGAGCTGGCGGAGGGCATTCTCCAGCTCACGTCTCTTCACCTATTCACTGTACACATATTGGTGGACATCATCAAGTGCAGTTTGACCTCACCCGCCTGACGGCTGGCGCATCAGCCGTGCGTGGTAGCGCATCGGCTGCAGCGAAGAGTTCGACCCTTACGTTCCAACATACGCATCCGCCTCTACTTCAACAAGGGTTTCGGGAGAAATCAGGCGGCTCACTTCCACCATGGTTGTGGCCGGCCGGACGCTTCCAAAAAACTCGCCATGAGCCTTTCCGATCTTCTCCCAATCATCGATATTGACAACATACATTCGTGTTCTTACTACATCAGCCAAGGAAACGCCCGCCTTGTCTAATGCTGCCTCGATGTTTCGTAAACATTGAATGGTCTGCGCATACGGATCGTTTGGACCGACAATGCCACCTTTTCCGTCCGTTGCCGTTGTGCCGGAGACATGGATGTAGGGGCCGACCTTTACGGCGCGAGAGTAGCCAACAACCGATTCCCATGGGGCGCCCGATGAATAGTTTTCTCTTGGCATCGTATTGTTCTCCCGAACTAGCGCCTAACTATCTCTATGTTTGCACTTTTTGAAATCCCGTATCCGGGAAGTCGGCTCAGCAAACCCTCAAATCGTATCTGGCTGAGAAAAACTGCAAGGATATAGACTATTGATTATACGGAGTTTTCCCATATAATCACCCTGTACAGGGTGTTACGTGGAGACCCTTTTAACACTCTTTATCGTTGAGTATACAGCAAACATACTGTTACGAGGAAAGTATGACAACCACGCGAGAATCCCAGGCTGCCCAGGTAGAGCGCGCCCTGGAGTACGTGCTGTCCAGAATTGCCACTTACTACGCCCAGAAGCCCGAACTCTTGGCCAAGTTCATAGAGAGGGGTCTGAGGGCCGAAGGGTGGTTCGCTATTGAGGCCCTTCACAGCCTCACCAATCGCACCGCCTCCAGGGTGGTGCAGGTAGAGGAGGTGAGGGGCAGGTCTCAGGGCGAGGCGGAGTTTAACCCCGACCTCCAGCTAAGGATAGGCAACCAGTCCCACCAGCTTGCCATTAAGTCCATGCCCCTGAAAGGAGAGCTTGACCTGACGCACTACTTCTCCAGGGAGCTGCCTTCTCTCTTCCAGTGGATTAACAACCTGAAGGAGCGGGCCGCTCTGGTGACCATAGCCTATCCCTGCTCCATGACCGATGAGGCTTGGACTCAGGCGGTATCTGGGGCCGAAGCGGCCCACCAGGTGAAGGCCACAGACCATAAGGAGTTCATCGTGCCAAGGCCACCGCTGCCCCAGGTGAAAGCGTGCATATCCCTGTGGAGACACGCCTCAATGGTCTCCTAGCTTATCCAGAAGGTGGAGCCGGCCTCCTCCTTCTGCACTTCGATGCGCACCGGGAAGGCGTCCTTTAGCTCGTCCAGGTGGGTTATGACGATAATCTTCTGAAAGTCCTCCTCGATGGCCCTGATTACATCCAGAATCCTCTCCCGCCCGGCGGCGTCCTGGGTGCCGAAGCCCTCGTCTATGAACAGGGTAGGAAGTGGGGCGCCCCTGCGATGGGCTAGCACCTTGGACAGGGCGATTCTCAGGGCCAGGTTTATACGGAAGGCCTCGCCGCCACTGAACAGCTCGTAGCTCCTGGGGCCCATCTCGTCGCTGATCTTTATCTCCAGCGTCTCTATGGGCTCGCCTTTTCCGCTCCTGCGCGCCCGCTGGGTCTCCAGCTTGAGGTGCATACGGTTGTCGGTCATACGGCCCAGGAGGGCGTTGGCCTCCTCCTCGATGCGAGGCAGGACCGTCTCGATGAGCATGGCCTGGACTCCACGCCTGCCAAAAGCCTCTACTAACTCCTGGTAGATACCCTGCTCCTCTCGAAGGGCCTTGAGATCGCGCTCCTTGTTATCCATCTCCACCTCAAGGGCCTCCACCCTCTTCAGCTCGCTCTCTAGCACAGCCTGTCGCTGGAGCAACTCCCTGTGTTTATTTTCAGCTTTCTGATAATCTGACTCGGCTCCCTTTAGCCTCTCCTCCCACCGGGGAAGCTCCGAGACCTGAGCTTCCATATCCTGGTGCCTGCCTCTTAAATCGGAAAGCTCCTCCTGGCGGCGTCGGTACATATCCTGCGCTCGCGCCAGGGACTCTTGCTCCTGGGGCAGAGCAACCAAAGCATCCTCAAGACGTCTGTGGCGTTCCTCAAAGGGCTGTAGCTTCTGCATCTCGTCGTACAGATGCCGGTGGGTCTCCTGATCGTAGCCCAGAGCCTCGATCTGTGTCTCCAGCTCCACAAGCTGCCCATGCTCCTCAACTGCGTACAACCCCTGTTCCAGCCGGTCCCTCTCCTGCGCCAGCTCGTGGCTGGCCTGCTCAAGCTCCCCAGAAGCTTTGTGAGATTCCTCTAGCTGACGGTCAAGGACAGCCACATCCGATTGAGCCTTCTGCTGGCTACGGTGCAGGGCGGCCTCACGCCGGGGAAGCTCCTTTTCCAGGCTACGCTTCTCCTCATCGGATGATTTAAGGGCGGCCTCGTTCTCCAGGTACAACTGGAGCTTCTCCTCCCTCTGGGCCTTATAGCTATCCAGCAGACGCTGACACCCATCGAGGCCCAGCTCCGTGCCGCACAGGGGGCAGCGTGCGCCCTGGGGGGAGCTACGCACTATGTCCAGCTTGGAGCGAAGCTCCTGTCCCTCGGCCTTGAGCTGCTGGGCCTTGGCATCAAACTGCCCTATCTTCTCTGCCAGTCCGTTGAGGCGCTGGCGACTGTCTGATATGCCCTGCTCCTCCTTCACCAGCCCATCGAGGCGCGCCCTGGCCTCCTCTAGCCTTGCGCTGACGGCAGGAGCGGCATCGGCTTTGGGGCGAAGCTCGCCCTCGATACGCTTCTCCAGTTGCCTGATCTGCTCCTCCAGCCTGGCCTTTGCGCTATCAACTGCCCTTTGCAGCTCAGCCTTGCGCCTTGTGAGACGGTCGAACTGCTCACGCGAATGATTAAGCTCCTCGTAGCGGTGGCGAAGCTGCTGGTACTGGGCCAGACCTGTTTGAATGGTTTTTTTCTCCTGAATCAAGGTCTGGTATCCCGTGATTCGGCCCTGGCGAGCGTGTATGTCTTTCTGGAGGTGGGAAATATCCTCCTCGATGGCGGGGATGCGCCTCTCCAGCTCCTCAAGCTCACTACGCTTGCGCCTCAGGCCGTCCACCTGCATCCTCAGCGAGTCCAGCGTTTGTTTGCTGGCCTCCAGCCGCCCGCTTACTTCCACAAGCTCCCCATTGACGGCATCAAGATCGCTACTGTATCTATCTCTGCGAGCTACCTCCTGGCGCATACGTTCCAGGTCCTTTTCAAGGCTGTCGGCTGCTTTGTCCTTCTGGCTGGCACGTTCCTTCGCCTGCTCCTGGAGTCGGTCGTAGTAGTCCAGGCTCAGGACTTTCGCCAGGACCTCTTTACGCTCACCAGGCGTCTTGTTGGTGAACTCATCGGCGCGGCCCTGCAGGAGGAAGGCGCTGTTGATGAAGGTCTTGTAGTCCATGCCGGTGATCTGGTCTATCCTGGCTTGGGTCTCTCGTATTGAGTTGCCTGTGATAGGGTGGAAGTCCGCTCCCGTGTAGACCTGAAGCTGCAAGTCGGAAGCTCCCTGGCGTCTGCGGCCCGACCCAATGGAGTGCCTGCGTGCGACCCTGTAGCGGGTATCGCGGGCCAGGAACTCCAACTCCGCCAGCATATCAGCACAACCGTAATGGATAAGCTCGTCCTGAGTCTTGACAGGACGGGCCTCGCCCCAGAGGGCCCAGGTTATGGCGTCCAGCAGGGCCGACTTCCCGTGGCCGTTCTGCCCGCAGAGGCAGGCCACATGGATATCCTCCAGGTCCAGGGTAGGTACGCCATCCCCGTAGCACAGGAAGTTTTTCAGCGTCAGCCTGAGAGGGACCATGGTCATAACCTCGTTATTAAAGATTACCGTGATGAGCCTAATTCTAGCACGACTTTCTCCGCCTCAGCTTTCCTGGTATACTTACCAGGAGCACCCTGCCCTTACCATGGCCTCCGTCTATTCATCTGCTATCGGGAGAGGAGGGATGAGGCTGCCACTTCTAATTGTACCAACTGGTGAGCTACAAATTGACACAGAAGTGGTAAGCGTATATGATGCCATGTGTAAAAGTTCTCCACCAGCTCTGGGGAGAACGCGGAGTAGAGCAGGGAGTGCTCTCACATTCTCTATTCCCTACATACCATACCAAGTCAGGAGGTGAGTCCTTGCAAGAGTTCGAGTACTGCGCGGCCCGAACCGTGAGAGAGGCGGTCTCTTTGCTTGCGGAGAAGGGCAGATTGGCGCGTCCCCTGGCAGGAGGGACCGATGTCCTCGTCCAGATGAGGAGTGGCCGCCGCCAAGTGGAGCGACTGGTAGACATAAAGGGGATTCCCGACACCAACCAGCTTTCCTACGGCCCCCGAGTTGGTCTGCAACTAGGGGCTGCCGTACCCTGCTACCGGATATATCAGAATGAGACAGTATCAAAGATGTATCCGGGCCTCATAGACGCCGCCGCTCTGATTGGCGGGATCCAGATTCAAGGAAGGGCCACTCTAGGGGGTAACTTGTGTAACGCCGCCCCCAGCGCCGATGCTGTACCCTCGATGATCGCCCTGGGAGCTATCTGTGTGATAGCTGGCCCCAATGGCACGAGGGAGATGCCGGTAGAGGACTTCTGCACAGCCCCAGGTCAAACTGTCCTGGGGGATGGCGAGTTCCTGGTATCCTTACGCATCCCACCCCCAAGGCCGAACTCAGGCGCCCACTATCTCCGGTTCATCCCTCGTAACGAGATGGACATCGCCGTTGCGGGCGTGGGTTCGTCGGTGGTGCTTGATAGGGCCAAAAGGTCCTTCGTATCTGCACGCGTCGCTCTGGCGTCAGTGGCACCCAGACCCCTCTACGTGAAGGAGGCCGGTGACGTGCTGGCAGGTAAGGAGGTCTCGGCCAAGGCCATCGAGGATGCGGCAGAGGCAGCTATGGCCGCAGCCCGGCCCATCAACGATATGCGGGGCACCATCGTGCAACGCCGCCATCTGGTGGGCGTCTTGACTCGCAGGACACTGCGAGAGGCTATACAAAGAGCTGGAGCTACAGCGGCGTGAAGTGAAGTAGGGGCACACGACCGTGCGCCCCTACAGAGAACACGCCCCGCCTATACATTGAAGGAGGATTAGCTAGGAAAATGCCACCAAGGAAAGTACACGTACAAGCTCGAATTAACGGAGAAGAGGTTGAGTTCCTATGTGAGCCCCGCCAAAGCCTCCTTGAGGTTCTCAGGGATGTGCTTGGCTTGACGGGCACCAAAGAGGGTTGCAACGACGGCAACTGTGGCGCTTGCACCGTTATCTTCGACGGCCGGATAGTGGACTCTTGCTGCGTCCTGGGCGTCGAGGCCCAGGGCAGGCAGATAACCACCGTTGAAGGTATCGCAAGCGTCAACGGACTCCATCCCATCCAGCAGGCTTTTCTGGAGCAGGCAGCTCTACAGTGTGGGATATGCACTCCTGGCTTCATTGTGGCTTCAAAAGCGCTGCTGGACCAGGAACCAAACCCCTCGGAACACCGCATCCGCCACTGGCTGGCTGGCAACCTTTGCCGATGCACAGGCTATGACAAAATCGTGAGGGCAGTCCTGGAAGCGTCCCAGAAGATGTAGGGAGTCTCTTCATAGTCCCTTCCCCCCTTGCGGGGGAAGGCTAGAGCCTGCCCTGAGCGCAGTCGAAGGGATGGGGGGTATCACCCCCCACCTTAATCCTCCCCACAAAGGGGGGAGGAAATCTAGCCAAATGGAGGGTAAGAATGACTTCTAACGTAGTGCTATCCACCAAAGAGTACAACGTGGTGGGCACAAGGCCCATTCGCCACGATGGAACGGACAAGGTGACGGGGCGAGCCAGGTATGGGGCTGACATCACTCTGCCAGGGCTTCTTTACGGCAAGGTCCTCAGAAGCCCCCACGCTCACGCACGTATCAAGTCCATCGACACCAGCCGCGCCCTGGCCCTGCCCGGGGTGAAGGCTGTGGTGACCTCGGCGGACTTCCCCCAACCCCTGGGCCTGGCGGCCGACCAGAGCGAGGGAGCGATGGTAAACCCAAAGTTCCAGAGCAACAACTGTCTGGCGGCCGATAAGGTGCTCTACAAAGGGCACGCCGTGGCTGCGGTGGCAGCGACCAGCGCCCACGTAGCCGAGGAGGCGTTGTCGCTGATAGACGTGGAGTACGAGGTCCTGCCTCCGGTCCTGGATGTGCTGGAGGCCATGAAGGATGACGCACCCATAGTGCACGAGAGGCTGGCAACCGCGTCGAACCCGAATATACGGCCGGGTGGCCTGCGCCCCGAGGGTGACACCGCCAAGCCCAGCAACATAGCCAACCACTTCGTGTTTGAGATAGGCGATCCGAAGAAGGGGTTCGAGGAGGCCGACCTCATCGTTGAGCGGGAGTACCGCACGGCCCCGGTCCATCAAGGCTACATCGAGCCCCACAGTGCCACAGCCCTCTGGAACCCCGACAGCAACCTGACCATCTGGTGCAGCAGCCAGGGCCATTTTGCCATAAGGGACTATACCGCCAGCGTCCTTGGCATGCCCGTATCGAAGATCAAGGTTATCCCTATGGAGATCGGCGGTGGCTTCGGTGGGAAGACCACCATATACCTGGAGCCCGTTGCCGCCATACTATCAAAGAAGACCGGGCAGCCGGTGAAGCTCACCATGAGCCGCACTGAGGTGTTCGAGGGGACAGGCCCGACTTCAGGGAGCTACATAAGGGTGAAGATGGGCGTCAACAAGCAGGGACGCATCACTGCGGCGGATGCCACCCTGGTCTTTGAAGCGGGCGCTTTCCCTGGCTCTCCAGTGAACCCGGGCTGCCAGTGCATGTTCTCCCCCTACGACATCCCCAACGCCCGCACCGAGGGGTACGATGTAGTGGTGAACAAGCCCAAAGTGGCTGCCTATCGAGCGCCGGGGGCCCCGGCCGCTGCCTACGCCGCAGAGACGGTCGTAGACGAGATATGCGAGAAGATCGGCATGGACCCTCTGGAGTTTCGCCTGCTCAACGGATCCAAGGAAGGCTCCCGGCGAGTCAGCGGCCCCAGGTTCCCCAGGATAGGCTATCTGGAGATGGTGCAGGCGGCCAAAGAGCACGACCACTACAAGACGCCCGTCCAGGGGCCGAACCGAGGTAGGGGCATCGCCACCGGTTTCTGGTTCAACGGCACTGGCCCATCCAGCGCCTTAGCCAGCGTCACCGCCGACGGCACCATTACCCTTGTGGAAGGTTCACCCGACATCGGAGGCACCAGGGCGGTTGCGGCGATGCATGTTGCGGAGGTGCTGGGCATCCCCGTGGAAGATGTCAAGCCCTCGGTGGGGGACACCGACTCCATAGGCTTTACCTCTATGACCGGCGGGAGCGGCGTGGCCTTCAAGACCGGATGGGCTTGCTACGAGGCTGCCCAGGACATAAAGAGGCAGATGATAGCGAGGGCGGCCAGAATCTGGGACGTCTCTCCCGACGACGTAAATTACTCTGATGGAGTCATTTCCCATAAGTCGGACCCAGAGCTAAAGCTTACCTTCAAGCAGCTTGCAGGCAGGCTGAACGCCACCGGAGGCCCCATCGCTGGCCGCGCCAACGTGGACCCGCGTGGTGTGGGAGGGACCTTCGCAATGTGTATGGTGGACGTGGAAGTAGACCCCGATACGGGGAAAGTAGATATTCTGCGCTGCACCACGCTCCTGGACGCCGGGAAGGCAATCCATCCTAGCTACGTTGAGGGGCAGATGCAGGGAGGTACGGTCCAGGGTATTGGCTGGGCTCTGAACGAGGAGTACGTGTTTAGTGACAAAGGCCAGATGCTCAACTCCAGCTTCCTGGACTACCGGATGCCCACCAGCCTCGACCTGCCCATGATAGACACGGTGATAGTAGAGGTGGCGAACCCTGGCCACCCCTACGGCGTCCGAGGCGTGGGTGAGGTCTCCATCGTGCCGCCTATGGCCGCCATAGCCAACGCCATCCACAGGGCCGTCGGCGTCAGGATGCGCAAGCTCCCCATGTCTCCGGGCAACATCCTGGAGTCCCTCTGGGAGAAGGCGAAGAAATAGTCGCTTTGTAGCCCGCACCCCCTGCCCCTCTCCCAGTGGGAGAGGGGTTAGGGGTGAGAGTAGTGACAAAGATGTGAGAAACGCTGACCAAGTAACGTACATCTTCCAGGACGCCTGGTCGCTCCATGAGGACGCGCTAGAGGAGCTGGGGCGTGGCAAGCTCCGCAACGCCGCCGAGAAGGCATGGGGGGCCACCAAGCGAGCCACCGACGCCCTCATCCTGGCCAGGACAGGTGAAGAGCCAGCAACAACAGCCCGTACCTCGGTAGGCTTGCGGCGGTTGGCTTCCCAGGAGCGACGGCTAGATTCGCTAGTTGCCCGATACTATACAAGAATCGGCTCTTTGCATGGCGAGTGCTTCTATGATGGTATCTGTGAGCCTCAAGATGACATAGAACGGCGCATCCGTGAGACTGCCGACTACATTCGGGACGCCCAGGAGCTGGCAGGGGCCCGATAGCCTTTTTAGATGCTATGTTGTAGCCCTCACCCCTAACCCCTCTCCCACTGGGAGAGGGGCAGGGGTGAGGGTAATGGGAGGTACGAGATATGAACCCTTCACCCGACGCCCTCAAGTTCAGCTACAGCAGCGTGGAGCAGGAATTAATCTGCGGCCCTGACACCATATCCAGCATCTGCGCCTCTCTGGACAAGGTTGGCGCTGAGAAGGCCATGATCATCTGCGGCCCCAGCATTCTGAGGGGCTCGGATGTGGTCCAGAGGGTGCAGGAGGCCCTGGGGGAGCGATGTGTTGGTCTGTTTTCGGGAGTGGCCCCCCACTCGCCAGTCGAAGTCCTCCAGGAAGCTGTAGAAGTGGCCAGAGAGCTGGAGCCGGACGCTCTGGTGAGCGTGGGGGGAGGAAGCACCCACGACACCTCCAAGGGCATCGCCCTGCTGCTGGCCGAGGGCGGGGATATACACGACTACGAGGTGCGCTTCCAGCCGCCCGACAAGGTGTTCATCCCCGAAGCCCCCCACGAGAAGATACCTATAATCAGCGTGCCGACCACGATGGGAGGCGCGGAGTTCAGCCGTGGCGGGGGCGGCTTCACCGACAAGGCCCTGGGCCGCAAGCTCCTCGCCTCCGGCCAGGGGACGATGCACAGGGTCGTGGTCATTGATGGCAAGGCCCTGGCCACCACGCCCACCCGAATCCTCACCTCAACAGCCATGGGACAGTTCAGGATAGCCGTAGAGAGCGTGTACTCCACGCGGCACAATCCCATCGGCGACGCCCTGGCCCTCCACGCCATCAGGATGCTGGTGGAGTACCTTCCTCGCTGCCACGAGAAGGACATAGACTGCCTGCTGCAAACCAAGACGGCTGCGTGCATGGCTTCCCTGGCGAGTGTTGGGGGCCTGGGCCTGAACACCGCCATCGCCCATCACGTTGGGGCCCTTTACGATGTCCCCCACGGCGAGGCCAACGCCATCCTCCTGCCCCACACCATGCGCTTTAACCTGGACGCCAGCGCCGAACGGCAGGCCTTGATTGCAGAGGCTATGGGCATAGATACCACCGGCATGAGTGTTGAGGAGGCGGGCCTGGCGGCGGCAGACGCCGTGGCTCAGCTACGCAGAACGCTGGGCTTACCTGCCACTCTGAGGGAGGCGGGGGTGCCTGAGGAAGGTCTGGAACTGATAGCCTCGGCCACGCTGCACGACCGTGGCCTCGCCACTAACCCCAAGCCCATATCCGACGCCAGGCCGATTATTGAAGTCTTGAGAGAGGCCTGGTAATCTGTAACCCCATCACCTCAAAAGGGGCACCACCTCTCTGGCAATACGATTAGCCTGGTTCACGTCGGGCCAGGTTGGGCCGAGGATGATAGTCTTTGCCCCGGCGTCTATGTAGCGCTGAATCTTTGCCGCGCACTCCCGGGGCGGGCCAAAGACGCAGTCGTTGTCCACGTCGTACTGGCCGTAGTAGGCGTAGGTGTACTCCCTAAGCCTCTCCCTACACCAGTTTCGGTCCTCGCCCACGGTGACGTACATCAGCTTGCCCGACTCCAGGGTGCTGGGGTCTTTGCCAGCGGCCTCGGCGTAGGTGCACACCTTCTGCCATGTGGCGCCAAAGACCTCCGGGCTGCCCCGGCCACCGGCGACCCAGCCGTCGGCCTCCTCGGCGCTTCGCTTCAGCACGGCCTCGGCGGTGCCGCCCATTATGATGGGTATGGTGGGCTTCTGGACGGGTTTGGGTTCCATATTCACGTTGTCCATGTTGTAGTATCGGCCATGAAAGGTGACGTTCTGCTCCGTCCACAGCTTGCGCATAACGGCCAGTCCCTCCCTTAGCCTGCCCACCCGCTGCTTTACAGGCACGCCTAGGGGCCCGAACTCGTTGTCACGCCCGCCCAGGGACAGTCCCAGGATGAGGCGGCCCCCGGAGAGGTAGTCCAGGGTGGCTGTGGTCTTGGCGAACAGTATTGGGTTTCTAAACACGAAGAGGAGGACCGACGTCCCCAGGCGGATGCGCGAGGTGACGGTAGCAGCGCTGGTCAAGAGGGTCATGGGGTCCAGGATGTTGGCGGTGTGAAAGATGCGGTCAATGACCCACAAGGAATCGAACCCTAGCTCGTCGGCCTGGCGACAGAACTCGGTGAACTCCGCCATTTTTGGCGGCTCGCCACCGTAGCTGCTGGGAATAAGAAGCCCCACCTTTGCTTTGGTTGCCATAGTACCCTCCTTCCTCTGATTCCTGACTGTAGGAATGAGGACATTATAGCGCATAGTACACGAGATGTGCGATTTCCTGGCTCTTCGGACTTTCGTGTGATATAGCCCTCACCCCCGGCCCCTCTCCCAATGGGAGAGGGGTGGCCGAAGGCTGGGGTGAGGGTCAATTCCACATAAAACTCTGAAGAGCCGATTTCCTTAGCCTGAAGACCGGGGGAGAAGCTAGCTGGTGTAAGACGTTCGGTATTGCGCCAGGTCCGATTCAGGGTCAAAAAGGAACTTCCTCCAGTAGCCGTCTGAGAGCATTCCCATAGCCTGGCCCCACGCACGGACCTTGCTTTGCAGGTCTGGAAGGTTCTTGTTCCTTTCCTCCAGCAGGGCCAGGTACTGGTTGAAGTCTCTGCGGAAGTCCTCGAAGGAGGAATAAACGCGTTTCTGTATCTTTTGCAGGGCCGCGACGGCAGCCTCTTTAAGCTGTGCATCCCGTGACCCAGAGAAGCTCCGGATCATGATGTCAAGCTGCTGGCTGAACTGCGGTATGCTCCTCATGCCTGCGGGTTCTCTGTATCCAGCCACGTCGGAAGGGGGGCTATCGGGAGTGACGTAGAACTTGAACACTTCCACAAAGAAATCGTGGATGTCCTTCGGCTGATTCCCCATGCTGACCTTTCCCTGGGCAGCCGGGCCTTGGGTGGGCATAGTCCCGATGTCTATCACCGTTATCCTGCCCTCTGCCGGGTCGAAGTAGACGTTCTGGGGCCGCATGTCCAGCAGGAGGTGGCCCGCCTTGTGAAAGGCCTCCTCCACGTCCATGAGTTGCTGGTGGATGGTGAAGTGGCCGTTAGTGGGGTGGGGCACCAGAGGGTGAAGGGCGAAGAGGTTCTGGCCCAGACCTACTGGGACCCCCTTGAACTTGTCCCTGATGTCGCTCACCAGGGGTAGTCCCTTTGCCCTCTCCTCCACCAGGACACGGTAGCTCTCCTTCAGGAAATCACCGAAGTAAGCATTGTGCTGGGCCACTTCCGTATAGCCCACCAGGTGAGCCACGTAGGGCAGGGAGTCCCCTATGGCCTCGTGTACCTGTATCAACTGCTCGGAGAGGCGGTCAACGCCCTGGTGCAACCTCCTGGCTATGTAGTCCGGGTTTGGCCTTTTAATGACCACCGGCTTTCCCGTCTCGGTATCCGTCGCCGCATGAACCTCGTAGTCCGAGCCCGACCCCAGGAATCCTTCTAGCTTGAACCTTTCTAGCTGGACTATACCCATATTTGCTGACCCTCAGCCTTAAATTTTATGATGTTAAAGCATTTTGGCTTGCCCAAACCAGTACGGCAGTTTAATTTTAACCCCTTCAATCGTGTGATTGATGGGGAAGTTACGTTCATCCCAAGTCAATAACTCATCTGCGTGTACTTTAACGGCACTCGCCAAGTGAACAGCATCAGCAGGACGTAGGTTATGGATTCTGGCAAGTTTTCTGGCGAGTTCTGCGACTTCCCTATCCAAAGTCACTAGTTTGATGTATTCGTGTTTGAAAAAGTCGTCAATTTTTTGTTCCTCAAGTGGTGTTAACATAGGTCTACTACGGTCTTTAATCACTTCGGCCAGTGTGAATGTGGATGTGAAAATCGGCCACCTCCTAGTGGAAGCGTCATCTAAGATATGCTGAGCTATATCGCCTCTATCCACTTCTCTTACAACTTCCCCTTTAATAAGGGCGATGAAGACGCTGCTTTCCAAATAAGGATGCGAGTATATTGTAACGTCAGTCATTCACGAAGGCTCCGTACATACTCTTCAGTCGTTTTATCACCTGTAAAATCGGGCACCATACCACGTAAGTCTTTTGGAGAGGGCAACTCTTCTTCTCTGGGAAGAATAGTTAATTTCTGGAGGTCTACACGTATTGGTTCATGTCTATAGTTGTAATAGACCACTCCAGAGACAATAACACGCCTTCCTAAAGCCTCTTTAACCATGTCAAGTATTTTAGATTCAAATTTGCATCGGACAGAGCGTTGAGTTATGGAGTGGTAGACAGAGAATCTTGGCTGTCGGTGTATAGAAATCATCTCTAGCCTACCTTCTACGGAGCCTATTTCCTGATACCTCACCTTAATAAGTTGACTAATTTCAGAGGAGATTTCGGGCTCTATAATAGCAGTCGTTTTCTCATCTATATCCCGTATTCGGACAGCCCTTGCACCTTCTTTCTGAAGTGCACGAGCTATAGCATCTGCTTTACGTAACTCATAATCGGAAAAGTAAGGGGGAGTTGTATGTTCACGTTGAATATGGGCTAAGCCGTTGACCATTGCTCCAACGACTTTAGGACCGTTATCTACATCTGGGAGCTTAGGACGTGCCTCTATGGTAATTATCAAACTACCAAACGATATATCAGTCACGAACCAATCTAAGCTACCACGAGGCTGAGACGAAACAGCACTATCTAAGTTGGTAAGAATGTCAAAAGAGTTGCGTATAACAGTTGCAAGAGTTTCAAAGGAAAGCTGTCCACGCTCTCCTTCAACAGTCAATTCCAAACGTTTTGGCATTTTCTCCCCCTGTAAGGGATGCCTCAATCCCTTGGTGCCAGGG
>CAYWGG010000027.1:13054-18574 GCA_964457285.1 uncultured Dehalococcoidia bacterium | reverse complement strand
AAAGACCCTGCCTCCGGAAGGTGGGAGCTTGCCACACACCCGCTCAGGTGTTATATTGTGATGCAGCCAATATCAAAGGGAGGTAGTAATATGGTCGTCGCAGCTACCAGATTCAAGCTCCTGGACCCCACAGTAGAGCCCCTGCCCGACACCACTCTCCTTGCCCAGAGGCCCGATGACCTCAACGGGAAGGTGGTGGGGCTCCTCTCCAACCACAAGCGCAACTCGGACAAGCTGCTGGATGCGATCTACTCCCTGCTTCAGGATACCTACGAGTTCAAGGGAGTGGTACGCCTGGACAAGGGGGATGCGTCCCGCCCTGCTCCTAAGCAAATCATGGACGAGCTTCTGGCAAAGTGCGACTTGGTGATAACCGCCACAGGTGACTGAGGGTCTTGCAGCTCGTGCAGTATGCACGATGCCATAACCGTCGAGAAGGCTGGCAAGCCCGCAGCGCTTATCTGCACCGAACCTTTCATCCCCACCGCCAGGTCCATCGCCAAAATCCGGGGCATCGAGGACTATCCCTTCGCCATTGTGACCCACCCCGTGGGCAGCCTTGAGCCCGATGGAGTCACGGCCAGGGCAAGGCAGGCCCTTCCCAGAGTGCTGGAGATACTCCTGACCAAATAGCATAACAGGGCATGTGGCAATAGAAGTAGGGGCGTACGGCCGTACGCCCCTATAGGGACACTACTGCCTCGCCTGACGGTTTACCCTCGGCTCAACAGGCCATTCAGAAAGCGACTCCGAGCTTCTTCTGAGTGGACAACTACCCCTTGACGCTAAAAAGGAGGCCTGTCGTGCTTTTCCATGTGACCATGACCCACACTATGGATAACTGCCCAGGCTACAACCAAGAGAGGTTCCCCGAACTACTTGCAGGCTTCGACAGACTGGATGCCGCTGCCAGGGAGCTGAATGTAAAGATTCACTTCTTTGTGGATGGGCTGCCAGAACATGTAGCATATGCCTTGCTGGAGGCTGACAATCCCTCTAGCGTTGCCTTCTTTGTCTCCCAAATACCTATACGCCAGGACTTTAAGTTGACCGCGGTAGAGCATGTTGGGGACATCGTGGAGAAGGCCAGGACGATGATGCCACACGGGTAATTCGATGGCAAGCAACTAACCAGTGACCGCCGGGTCTAACTCGGGTTCGAGCGTCTGCGTCCTAAAGCTCCACAGGTCCTGCTCCACGCTACGCAAAACCTCATCGGCCAGCCAACTGAGCTTTATGGCAACCTGCCCCTGGGTGAGACCGGCCATCTCATGGGGCCTCTCTCCTGCTCCCACTCCATCGCCGGCACCAGCCTGAAGGTTACCGTTCTCCTTGGCGATGGTGCGATCGCAGATCTCATGGAGGAAGGTGCGGTGATGCTCCTCGAACTGCTGGAAGCTGAGGCCCCATCGGGTGAGAAAGTCGTAGACCACCTCCACCAGGGCATCATGGACGCGTGACTTATCCGCCAGGCCCTGGTAAACCCGCTCGTACAGCTCAGGGAAGAGCGCCTTGTAGGGCTTCTTGAATGCATCAGGGATGAAGAATACGGTCTGCTCATGGTGCGGCTTCACCCCATCTGCGGTCTCCAGGCGAATCTCTTCAGCGATATACTCTTGCACGTAAGGCGCTTGGGCCGCTTGAGCGTACTGATGCGTAATCAGCCAGGACACATTGTCCATCATGAAAGGAGCCCGCCGGCAGGTGTAAAGAAGCGCCCGGATGGTGGGCCATCGTGCCTCTCTATCCATCGAGAAGAGGACGAACCCTATGCCTCTCAGCGTCTCTTTCAAGGACCAGACCCGCTTGACCTTGGGCCGGCGCCGTACCTGTGAAAGCATCGTCTTGACCCGGGTCTCGAAGTTACGCCAATCCCTGACCCGCTGCACCAGACCGAGGTAGCCAGACATCAGCTCCACACGGGTCATCTGTTTAGGGGCGATGTTGGTCATGGGAAAAATGTCGGGAGTATATCTGGAAGCAGGAGTTTCCAGGATCCTGTTTTCTCTATGGAGTCGGACCCAAAGCTTAGTCCCATACGGCGCCTTCAATATGTTAAGGAGAGGGACTCCAATACCGGCCTCCTGCAAGAACTCGAACTGGCGGTCAAAGATAGTGGCGTCGTCGTGGTCGAAACCGACGATCATGCCGGCCTGAACTGGTAAACCATAGCTCTGTACCTTCTTCACATCCGCAAGGATGTCGGTCTTGTAGTTCTGGGGCTTGTTGGTCTCGATCAGACTCTCGATGTTTGTCGTTTCTATGCCGATGAACACCTCGACGAAGTTGGCGTCGGCCAGCAGCTCCAGCAGCTCATCATCTTTGGCGACGTTGAGGGTTAGCTGGGTGATGAACCCCACCGGGCGGCGGAAGGACCGATTCAGGGTGACCAACTCTTTGAGCAGAGCCTTAGCGTAGCGAGGGTTGCCGATGAAGTTGTCGTCGCAGAAAAAGATGAGCTTTGCCCCCAATCTCTCCAGTGTGCTGACCTCCTCCAGGACCTGGTCTACCGCCTTGTGGCGGGCCTGCCGCCCATAGATATAGATCACGTCACAGAACTCGCAATCGAAGGGGCAGCCACGGGTCGTCTGCACAGCTCCCAGGACGTAGTCCTTTATGTCGGCGGCCACTTTGTCCCAGCGGGGCTGGGGCGAGTGGGCCATATCTACCTTAGCAACCTGGCGGTACTCGGGGCGATAGCTGCCAGCTTTCCAATCGGCGATAAACCGCGGCCAGGTATACTCGGCTTCGCCGATGAACAGGATGTCAAAGTGGTCACGGTATTGCTCCGGTGCAGACGACACGCCAGGCCCGCCGACGGCCACCGGAATGCCGCGCTTGCGAAAGGTCCGGCCGATCTCCTTTGCCCGCCCTAAGTGGTTCAAGTACCCGGTAACTCCGACCAGGTCGTAGTCTTGCTTGAACTCGGTGCTATCGCTGACCGTGCCGTGTACCCCCTCATCCCATATATCTACCTCGACATCATCGGGGGTCAGGGCGCTGACAGTAGTCAAGCTCACAGGCATCATATTCGCCTTCGGGAACCAGGCCGGAGGCTTAGCCGATTTTTTATTGGCGCTACCAATCAAGTCGTTTATCGTTGTCAGCCCGGCGTCGAAGGCTGGATTGATCAGGAGTATCTTTTTCATTCGCTCTCTCTTCCCGCGCTATTGCTTGAGTTGTGACATGCCCGTTACTGGTCCATGAGTGAACAGTCTTCATCGCCCGCTGGGCGACCACCGAGGGATGAAAATGATGCCGCTAAACCTCACCCCGACCTTCGGTCACCCCTCTCCTAATAGGAGAGGGGCCGGGGGTGAGGTCTATTTTCATAGCAGCCAAAGAGGGATTTTCATCAAAGGCGTTTTCTCATCTGCATGTGCTCGATCCCCACCTCCAGGAACACTTCTCCCTCTTCAGCGTAGCCGTGGGCGGCATAGAAGGCTTTAACATAGGTCTGAGCGTGCAGCACCGCCTCCGCCATCCCCTGCTGCCTCGCCGCCTCCTCCAGGGCCTTCAGGATACGGCTGCCGATGCCCCTGCGCCGCCAGTCCCCTTCCACTGCCATCCGTCCGATCCTGGCTTCGTTTCTACTCTGAGCATAGTACGAGTCAGGAGGCTTACCAGGGCACACCACCCGGCCGGTCCCTACAGGTCTCCCGTCTAGCAAAGCCAGGGCATGGGTAGCCGTGGCATCGTGCTCGTCTAGCTCCTCCTCAACCGGTACGCCCTGTTCCTGGACGAACACTCGCATCCGGATGGCGAAGGCCGCCTGGCGCTCCTCAACGGTCTCGACTAGCTTGACCACCAGACCTTTCATCCGCGCTCCTATGTAGGGCAGCCTCCTTCACCCTGGATGGGGAAAAGCTGGGCTTGCCCTTACAGGGAAAGGGCTCGCCCCTTCGATGAACTCAGGGCAAGCTCTGAGCGAAGTCGAAGGACCAGGGGTGAATTTCCCTGTTGATGCCAGGCTGAAAGTCGCAGTCTATCATCCCGCAGTGCAACCACCTTGTCAACTCTCGCTCGCTGTGTGTCAGGCGCAATGACAAGAACCCGGGGCTTTGCACTTCGCTAAACCACAGCCCAGCCGTTTGAAGGAGCGGCATATGTAGAAACCGCGACCTCCGGAGGCGTTGAGGCTAGCACCGTGCAAACCCTTGGGATTAGCAACACGACTTTACAGGCGTAGGCGGTGTGCCTTGGGCAGTGCTAGGCGACTCCGCTCTTCTCTTCCGCCTGAACCAAGAGACGTCTAAGTAGCCTCCCTTCATCGGCTATGTCTTTCATGAAACCGCACTGGAGGCACCGGACAAATACCCCATGCATATCCCGGTCAAGATGCAGGTCTCCGTGGCACTTGGGGCACGCCTTGAAAAAAATCATCTGGGTTCCTGACTTCCCCCCTATCAATCTATCGCCTCGATGATAACATTGTAGACCTACAAAGTCAACAATTTTAGCTGCCTGTTGGGTACAATATATACTGTGGCAGGTCGCAGAGGGCCTCAACCGGCTTGTAGCCGCCAGAGGTCACCAAGCTCTGACTCACTGATCCCACCAAAAATATAGAAGGCGCTGGGAGACGGGACAAAGGCCCCAGCATGGCTATTCCTGGCCTCGGGTGCAGTGCCTGAAGCCTCAAGTTTAGTCCATCTCTCTCCTTGCACATAGGACCAGAGGTCGTTCTTACGGCCATCTGAGGTGACACCTCCGAAGAGAAGGAAGCGGCGCATGTTTGAGTCCTCAACGAGAGATGAGAAGAACCTGGGTGAGGGCTTTTCGCCTGCTGGCGCTATCTCTGTCCACATCTTACTGCCAGGATCGTAGCGCCAGAGATCGCCCAGGATTGGAGTCTGGTTAGACTGCCCGCCGAAGAGCACAAATGAGCTGCTCCCCTGATCGAAGGCACACCGATGGAGACAACGCTCAATGGGACGCACGCCACTAGAAGATACGTCAGTCCAGCGCTGGGCGTTCAGGTCAAATGCCCAGGTATCGTTGAACCGGCCTGAGTTAGTGAACCCGTGGGAGATGTAGATGAGGTCACGGTCTGAGTCATACCCCACGCAGGACCCATAGCGCTTGGACGGTTTATCTCCACTGGGCGTGACCTCTTTCCACTGTTGGGTTACTGTATCGAACACCCACGTATCGTTGAAGAACCCTCCTGGCCCCTGTCCGCTAAAGAGGACCATCTGGCGCCGCTTGGTGTCGAACATTGCGACATGCCCCCATCGAGGGCTGGGGGCGCTTGAGGCTGCAATCTCTTTCCACTGGCTAGTCCCTAGATTGAAAGACCACAGGTCGTTCAGCCCTTGCCCCCCTCGCCGACCACCAAACAGGAGGAGGCTGTTGGTGGCATCGTCATAGACCAGAGTAGCGTCCTTTCGGACTCCGGGGGCCGGCCCGGTAACGCCTATCCGTTCCCATTTCAGCGGGGTAATGGTTGGCTGCTGTTGGGTAGGCGTAGGAGAAGGCGCAGCCACTGGCATTGGAGTGGGCGTGGGGGCGCTGGGCGGC
>CAYWGG010000027.1:0-12954 GCA_964457285.1 uncultured Dehalococcoidia bacterium | reverse complement strand
CGTAGGAGAAGGCGCAGCCACTGGCATTGGAGTGGGCGTGGGGGCGCTGGGCGGCTGAGGCGGTGCAAGCGTAGGAGAAGGCGCAACCACTGGCACCGGAGTGGGCGTAGGGGTGCTGGGCGGCTGAGGCAGTACAGCCGTGGGGGAAGGCGCAACCACTGGCACCGGAGTGGGCATGGGGGTACTGATCGGCTGAGGCAGTACAGCCGTAGGAGAAGGCGCAGCCACTGGCATTGGAGTGGGCGTGGGGGCGCTGGGCGGCTGAGGCAGTACAGCCGTGGGGGAAGGCGCAGCCGTCGGCACTGGGATGGACGTGGGGGTGCTGGTGGGCTGAGGCGGTGCAAGCGTAGGGGTGGCCGCTTCTCCGCAAGCGATAAGCAGAACACTGAGGAGGGAGAGTAATCCCACCACACAGCGACTCCATTTGCGGTCTTTCATAGCCATACTCCCTACCTTATGTTTGTTTGGGGCCATCCACATCTACCGGAAGCCGTCAAGCTAGCCTTCGTACTTCTTGAACACCAGGCAGGCGTTCTGGCCCCCGAAACCGAAGGCGTTAGACAGCACCACCCTGACCTCTTTCCTGCGGGCCTCATTGGGCACGTAGTCCAGGTCGCACTGGGGGTCGGGGAACTGGTAGTTTATGGTGGGATGTATGATGCTTTCGGTTATGGTCTTGACGCAAGGGATGGCCTCCAGAGCGCCGGCGGCCCCCAGTGCATGGCCGACCATGGACTTGGTGGAGCTCACGGGTATTTTGTAGGCGTAATCTCCAAACAGGCGCTTTATAGCCATCGTCTCTGCCACATCGTTAAGGGGAGTGGAAGTGCCGTGGGCGTTTATGTAGTCCACCTCCTCCAGCCCTACACCCGCATCCTCCAGGGCCCACCGCATCGCCATGATAGTGCTCTGGCCCGATTCATCAGGGTGAACGGGATGGTAGGCATCGGCGGAGCAGCCGAAGCCCGCTACCTCGCACAGGATGCTGGCACTCCGATCGAGGGCGTGCTCCAGGCTCTCGAGGACCAGTACCGCCGATCCTTCCGCGGGGACGAAACCGTCACGCTTGGCGTCAAAGGGCCTGCTGGCCTTCTGAGGTTCTTCATTTCGGGCGCTCAGGGCCTTCATGACACAGAACCCTCCCAGGCCAAGCTGGCTTATGCCTGCTTCAGTGCCCCCGGTAAACATCACGTCGGCGACACCACGGCGTATCACCTCCAGGGACTCGCCGATGGCCTGGTTAGAGGCAGCGCAAGCTGTTATGGCGGTAGAGTTATAGCCCTTGGCCCCCACTACCCGGCTGACGTTGGCCGCGGCCATATTGGGCAGGATCATGGGAAAGAAAAAGGGCGATATCCTCATACCGCCCTTCTCTATCAGAGTGCGACATCCCTCCTCAGTGGTGGAGAAGCCACCGTTGCCATTGCCCAGGATGACCCCCACCCGATATCGGTCCTCGCCGGAGATTTCCAGTCCGGCATCTTCCATAGCCATCAAGGCCGCTGCGATGGCAAGCTGGGAGAATCGCGCCATGCGCCGCGCCTCTTTGGAGCTGATGAACTGGCCGGGATCGAACCCCTTGACCTCTCCAGCGATATGACAGGAAAAGCCTGAGGGATCGCAGAGGGTTATAGGCCCTATGCCGGACCTCCCCGCTACCAGGTTATTCCAGAACTCCTGAGCGGTGAGCCCCAGGGCCGTCACCGCACCCATACCAGTAACCACTACCCTTCGTCTATTCATAGCTCAACCTTTCATGTAAGCTGCCAGCTATCAGCCTTCAGCTCCAGCGATTGCTTAGCGAGTCTAACAGGACCCTTCGGAGGGAGGGTGTACTGCAGTCTAAAGGCCGCAGCATATATGCCCCCCTTCAGCCGGGGGTTAAGGATTGTTTTGCTATAGACTCTTACGGCTGAGTGCGGATGGCAGATTGCTGAAGGCTATTTCTCTGTAGCTCGGGATACAGCTCGGGCTCTATGCCCTTTATGGCCTCTCGCGCCTCGGCAGCCACGAAAAGGGAGCCCGTAGCCAGGACTAAATCATCTTCTCCGGCCTCCTCCAGGGCCCTGGATAAAGCTCTACCCACCCCCTCCACCTGCGTCACCTCGAGGCTGTGGGCAAGGAAAGCCTCTGCCACCGCCGGAGCAGGCGCAGACCTGGGATGTCGGGAACGCGTGGCAATGACGCGGGGGCGCAGACCAGCCAGCCCCCCGGCTATGCCTTCCAGGTTCTTGTCTCTGGAGATGCCTACGACCAGGACCACCCGCCGATAGTGAAAGTAAGCGGGTAGGGTGTCCCGCAACCTGGCTGCCGAGTAGGGGTTGTGGGCGCCGTCAGACACTACCGTGGGGTTTCTTCTGAGCACCTCCATCCGGCAGGGCCAGCTCACCCGCCTGAAGCCATCCTCCAGGGCACGGCCCGATATTTCAAAACCTTTTTCCTTCAAGACTTCCAGGGCTCCAACGGCGGTTGTGACATTCTCAAGCTGATAGTCTCCAAGGAGTGGTATCCATAGCTCGTAGCTCCCCAGCCTGCCTCGCACCTCGAGGCTCTGCCCGTCGGACTCATTGCGCCCCCCATGCCATGTGAGGTCCTCTCCAGCCTTTATGAGCTTAGCACCCCTGTCCCGACACGCCGACTCTATGACAGACATGGCTTCAGGCACCTGAGGAGAGGTGACTACAGTCACCCCAGGCTTGATTATGCCAGCCTTCTCGGCGGCGATCTTATCTATTGTATCGCCAAGGATAGAGGTATGGTCAAGGCTGAGGGATGTGATAGCGCATACCTGGGGATTCGCCACCACGTTAGTGGTGTCCAGCCTGCCACCCAGGCCCACCTCCAGCACCTGAAAGTCGGCTCTCTTCGTGAAGTGGCAAAAGGCCATGGCCGTCAGGGCCTCAAACATGGTCACTTCGCCGTAGCTCTCGTGGTGGCTCACCCACTCCAGGTCCGGCCACACCTCCTCCACCAGAGCGGCGAACTCCTCCTCGCTCACCGGCGCGCCATCGAACTGGATCCTCTCCCGAAAGGTGTGCAGGTGGGGGGAGGTATAAAGGCCCGTACGATAGCCCTGGTGGGATAAAACGCTGGCGCACATGGCGGCGGTGCTTCCCTTGCCCTTGGTGCCCGCTATGTGGACAGTGGGTATACCCACATGGGGGTCCCCTAACCTGTGCAGCAGCGCCTCCATCCGGCGCAGGTCATACCTTACCCGCTCCCTGGTAGGAGATATTGTCCGCTCGTGGTCCACAAGCTGTAATAGGCGATGCAGGGCATCCCTGTAATCCATAGGGTCTCCTTAATGGTCCCGTATCCGGCCAGGCATAAACCCCAGAGCTATCCTCAAGCCATCCCAGTAACTTATAGCTTTGATGTAATCTATATTACCTTGCAATGCCCTTGGCTTGAATCCAAAGACCTCTTCGACGGTATCGAGTCCGGCGACGTTGGGGATAGAGATCATGCGTAGCTGGTCCATGGTAACAGGAGGTCTTGGCAACAGCGCCTCCATGAGCAGCACTCCCAACCCCATCAACGGAACGGGTACGTGTAGCTTCAGCCTTCGCACCCGATAGGTGCGGGCTACGATGTCTACTATGTCGTTGTAAGAGAGGTGGTCCGGCCCACCGATTTCGATAACTTTACCCATAAACTCTTCCCTACCCGCGGCAGCCGCCACACACCGGGCCACTTCGTCCACGGCGATGGGCTGAAACCTGTTTGCGCCCGGACCTGCAATGGGCACCACGGGGAAGGCTCGCACCAGGCCAGCCAGGGTGTTTACGAACCCATCCCCTTCACCGAACAGCAGCGATGCCCTCAAGATGGTATAGGGCAGACCACTACCTATAACGGCCTGCTCAGCCTGCCACTTGCTATACAGATAAGGGTAGGCGTGGTTGTTCGCCGCTCCCAGGGCGCTCATGTGAACGAAGTGCTTGACTCCATCGTCCCTTGCCGCCGCCACGACGTTCTCCGTGCCCCTTCGGTTCACCCTATCGAAGGTGATGGCGCCCGATTCCCTTATCACAGCCACCAGGTGGACTACCACGTCCACGTTGTAGAAAGCTGCCTTCAGAGTGTCTGGGTCTCCTACGCTACCGTAGCGTACATCCACCCGTTGCCCCGCCAGCACTCTCTCCCTGCCGGGGGTGTGCGCCAGGCATCGGACCTCTGTGCCGCTGGAGCAAAGGGCTTTGACTACTTCCCTTCCCAAGAAACCTGTGGCGCCAGTCACGAGGGCAAGCATGGCAAGTCTTCACCTCTCCACCTCTTCGTACCGCGACTTCAGAGCCTCAACCACGGCGGGGTCGGCCAGGGTAGTGGTATCCCCCAGGGCCCGCCCCTCGGCCACGTCCCTCAGGAGCCGCCGAATTATCTTGCCGCTGCGAATCTTAGGTAGCTCGGCGGTCTTATCAACTCTCTGCTCCGAACCGTCTGATTTCCTCTACCATCTCCTTTGGAGCCTCTTTAGGAACATTCCCCGACACGACCTTAGCTGTCTGCACTCTCTGGCGTATCTCCTCAGTAATCTCCGGATTTGCCAATGTGGTTGTATCACCCACATCCATGAAATTGGAAATGGAAGCTAATACACGGCGCATGATCTTTCCAGAGCGGGTCTTGGGCAGGTCGGCCTGGACCCAAACATGGGAAGGCCGCGCAATTCTTCCAATTATTGTCTCAATGGCCCGTTTCACCTTTTCCTCTATTTCTTTGCTGGGCTCGAAACCCGGCTTAAGAGAAACATAGACCTCAGGGACCCGGCCCCTCAACTCATCCAGAGCAGGCACCGCCGCTGCCTCTGCCACTTCCTCTACGGTAAGGGTAGCAGACTCTAGCTCCTTGGTGCCCAACCGGTGGCCAGCAACATTAATTACATCGTCAACCCTGCCCAAAATTCGATAGTATCCATCTTTTGCTTGGGTGGAGCCATCCCCTGCCAGGTAAGGCCAATCATGCCAGTCCTTACTGTGCTTGTTTTTGCAATACTTTTCAAAATAGGTCTTGACGAACCGGTCTGGGTCCCCCCATATTGTCTGCATAAACCCTGGCCAGGGATTTCTGATGCATATATTTCCCGCCCTGCCACTCCCAGCTTCGATCTCATTCCCCTCCTCATCATAGACCACCGGATAGATGCCGAGTACACCGGGGCCACAGCTTCCCGGCTTCATAGGTTGAAGTGTGGGCAAGGTGGAGCCCATAAATCCCCCGGTTTCCGTTTGCCACCAGGTGTCTACGATAACTGCCTCTCCTTTACCAACCGCCTTGTAATACCAACGCCACACATCTGGCTCTATGGGTTCGCCTACGGTGGTCATATGCTTGAAGTGATAGTTATACTTCTCGGGCTCGTCAGGGCCAGTCTTCCTCAACATCCGAATGGTGGTAGGAGCTGTGTGGAATATGTTTACATTAAGTCGCTCGGCTATTCTCCAGGTTCGGCCTACATCCGGATAGGTGGGCACACCTTCATATATCACGCTGGTCGCGGCAAGGGTCAGAGGACCATAGACGATGTAGGAATGGCCTGTAATCCAGCCTATATCAGCGAAGCACCAGTAGACATCCTCGGGATGAATGTCCTGGTAATACTTGGAGGTGCCAGCCACATAGGCCAAGTACCCTCCAGTGCTGTGCTGACACCCCTTAGGCCTTGCCGTCGTTCCACTGGTATACATGAGAAAGAGAGGCGCTTCAGCCGGCATGGAAACGGGGTCTACTCTCTTCCCAACATATTCTTTGAGTAAATCGTCCACGAAGTAATCGCGACCCTCCACCATAGGTGTCTTTGAGGAGTATTCCCCAGGACGGCGCCGCCAGACCAGGACTTTATCCACCTTGACGCCCTTGCTTTCAGCGTACTCCACAGCCTCGTCAGCCTTGGCCTTGTGGTCCAGAAGCGTGCCATTTCTGTAGTAAGCATCCATGGTGACCAGAATATGGCTCCCAGAGTCTACAATCCTCTCGCCGCAGGCCATGCCGCTAAATCCCCCAAAGACTCCAGAGTGGACGACACCCAGTCTGGCAGAAGCGAGCATGGAGACAGGGAATTCCGGGACCATGGGGAGGTGGAAAGTCACTCGATCACCGGTTTTCACTCCACAGAAGTCTCTAAGAAGGGCAGCGAACTCATTTACCCTGATATAAAGCTCCTGATAAGTTATCGCCTGAGTGGGCTCTTCCTCTAGCTCAGGCACCCAAATGAAGGCTGCCTTGTTCCTGTACTTACCCAGATGCCTATCAACACAGTTGTAACACGCATTCAGATTCCCTCCGACAAACCACTTCCAGAAAGGTGGGTTGCTGGTATCAAGGGTCGTGTGCCAATACTTATCCCAGGCGAGGAGATCGGCATATTCCTTATAGCATTCAGGGAAATTCTTCTCGCTGAAGCGGTCAAAAACGTTCGCATCGGTCATATTTGCTTGGGCAATAAACTTTGCGGGCGGATAAATATAATCTTCTTCCCTCCAGTGAACCGCAATTTGGGCCTCGCTAACCTCAAGCTCTTTTTCGACATCTTCCCTTATTTCCTCTCTTCGCGTTGCCATTCTAATATCTCCTTTCCAGGTATTTGAGCTGTGAAGTCTCTTTCGTGGAGTCTAAGGATGACCTCCCCTCTGTCCCCTCCTTGGCAAGGAGGGGATATAGGGGAGGTTGGTACGATATAAGCTTATGATTTTTTACCACAAGTAGGTAGCTTTTGTAAACGCTCTGGTTGGTACATAACCTAGCCTGGTAGCTCCCGTCTGTAGCACTGAGAACTTTGAACTTAAGGCCCTCAACAGCGATAGGGCCGTACTCTAAGTAGTCAGTGTTCCAAAAGCCAGCCCTCTCTCCTGCAAGTAAGCCTGCATTTCCTCGATACGCTTGCGAAGCCCTTTCCTCTCCCCAGGAAACGCTCGTTGCCAATCATCTACGAATTTCGCAGACTTCGTCAAGTCGGCCTGAAGTTCTTCTAGGGAGATAGGCAATGTCTCTCCACGATGAGAGAGTTTCCTCAGTTCCTCGAGGATGTCTTTTGCTGCTCTTGTTGCTCTTTGCTCCCCTGTGATTCTTACCCACCGATGCTCGTCAGAGAGGGCGTCCAGTTGCCCCCAAAGGGCAATGTAAAACTCGCTTAGTAGCCTAAATGCCGAACCGTACATAGCATCCTCCTGTCTTATCCGTCTATGATCGTTACATACTCATCACCTTGCAGGTCTTTTATGAGGTGCTCATCGGGCTGTAGTGTTTGTCCAGGATTCTTCTTCACCTCGACCTCGGCATCCCTCCTGCACTCGTCCAGAAGCCCATCCACGCCAAGGCTCTTCCGTTGGGCGATAGCCTGCAGGTCAAGAAGCCAAACCATTGGGCGAAAGTAGTCAGTAGAAGCAAGGTTTATCTGGTCCTGTAGCCTTTTAGATCTGAAAGGGTCGGAGACGTTCTTTATCACCATATCTAGCATGGAGGCTTTATAGCCCCTGATAATTTTGCTCCCAGCATCTCCATCCTGGACAGCACGGCTCAATGTCAGATAAATCTGAGCTGGGTTGGAAGAGTCCACGTTGTCCACAGAATTGAACTGGGTAGAGAACCAGACCCAGGGCACAGCTACTTGAAAGACCTCTTTGACAACCTCTAAAGCAAGATAAGCCTGGCAAGAGTACCCGAAGTGAGCAATACGTTTCCTTGTCTGAGGGAACTCAATCTCAGTTGGCCCTGGAGCAGGAATGGGTGATGTCATCTGCCTCCCGATATTCTACTCAAGCCAGCAGCTTTCAGGATGGCGTTGAGAGTGCCAGATAGATTTTTGTCTATCGAAGAGACGACCTTTCTCCCTGTCGAAATGGCAGTAGGTTGTTGCCAGACCTTCTGGCGAATATAGGTTGTTTTTCCCCCGAGAAGTCGATTTTCCTGTTCCTCAATCTCTCTACATCAGCAGTGCGAATCCCGCTACCGTGAACAACGATACCGAACAGGACCTTCGGTGACCGACGGAATCGGAAACGACAGTTGGTCTGAATTATGTCGGCACCGGCCTGCAGTTGTCGAACAATGTGTCGGACATCATCTACCCGCCCCTTCATTTCGACGACAAACCAGCGCCCCTTTGAATGGCCATCATCGCAGCACAGCACGACAAAGTCCGGTCTGTCGGCTTCTGGTCTCTTGGGAAACAATCACAGAAGTCGCAGTTGATACCCAGAGCACCCTGATCGGGGAGCCTCAGCGTTCTGCTATTGGCACCCCTGCATATGGTCGTGGCCCATTTCTGGGCACAAGGGTTATGATCATGCAAAGCCTGTAGCTCTTTGAGGATTTGCACATGAGACTCCAAGCTAGGAGTCTCCATCTCTGTTTGGCAGCGCCATCGAAAGGCGGAAGGTCTCATCCCCTATGGCCTCCGCTACACGGACAAACTCCTCCTCGGATATGCCGAAGCCTGGCTCTATGGGTACAGCACTGATGCGGCTGCCTCCCGCTTTGTCGAAGAGGTATACACCCACCTCATCCGGCTTGAGAAGGTCATGTTCGTTAAAGTCCATTTCTTCTCGCACCTTGGGGTCTGCCTCGGTGGCCAGCAGGTGGTTGCTTATCTGATGCAGAATCATGGAGCTGTGGGTAGTGACCAGGACTCGCACTCCTGCCCGCATCAACCGAATCAGCACCCTTGCTATCCTGAGCTGGTTCTCAGGGTGCAGGTGGGCCTCGGGTTCATCTATGATGAGGAGGTCTCCGGGGTTCAAGAGGCTCTTGATCCAGAGGTCCAGGGGCGCAAGCTCTCCCACCATAGAGGAGGCCCGCTGTAGAGGTAGTTGTAAATTGCCAGATTTGTACAGGATCAGGGGCCGTTCGGCCGTAATCTCCTCTATATCCACCTCTCCCTCGAAAACCTGGCCCTCTAGAACCTCTAGCGCGGGGGCCATCGGCTTTAAGTCCTGTCGCTGTCGTGGATACTGTAGAAGCCTCTCCAGGAGAACCTGGAGGAAGTCACCAGCTACGCCTGTGAATGGTGGCATCTCAATTCGATCAAGTCCCACTCGCCGCCGCATCATTTGCACCGCCAACGATGCAAAAAGCTGCCAGTTCTGAAAGAGTGTGGCTCGCGGCAACGGCAGATAATGTGCTTCCCCTTCGGGGAAGCCATTTGCTGCTATCAACTGTCTCCAGATAGCACTTATGAAAATCCTTGGAGGATAGTAAGTGATTCCTGAGAAATCTAGGTTTTCTTCGTCAGGAATAGAGATTCTAAGGGAACTCAAATCAGGCATAGCCCAACCCACATTCCACTTCTCGTTCCCCAGACCTAGCCTCAGAGTCAACAACGGTGGTCGGTTAGCCCATTCGTTCAAGTGGACCACAAGAGATTGCTGCTCCATAGATGTCTGTCGGATTAATTCTTTGAGGTCTTCACAACTGAAGTAGTCCTGGATTGCCTCATCCAAGTCTCTCTCTAAAACGGTGAGGAGATTTCCAATCAACTCTCTAAACACCTGCTGAACATTTGGAGGCAGTTCTCTCCAGAGCAGATTATTCCAGTTTAACCTTCCTTGAGAACGCAAACTGCCTTGCCAGTCCAGGAACTCCTTGTGAATCTTCTCACTTTCCTTCAGCCTACTAAATGTCCTAGAGAATTGGATAAGCGGAGATAGCCGCTGGGGCCTCCCAGACATAGCCTGGCACAGAGCGTATACCAGTAGCGCCATGTAAGACTTGCCGCTGTTGTTGGGGCCGATAAAGATGGTCAGGGGCTTCAGCTCAAACTCCCCCTCTATCACAGGCCCGAAGTTCTGTACGGAGAGTTTCAGGTTAGCTTGCTTGTCCATATCGTGCCTTGTTGCTGAATTGAATGCCTACCCTATTTTATCACACTTATATCCCCAAACCAGCCAAGGTGGTGATGGAAGTGGATGGAGCTATCGTACCCCTGGTAGGGGGTGAGTGGGCAGAGGTGAAGACCCTGGTCATAGGAGAGGTAGGCCAGCCGGTGAAAGTAGAAGGGGAATGGCAAGCGCCGCTAGAAGAGCTCTCCTCCTTTTCCAGGCTGGCGGAGTGTGAGAGCTTTGGGAGGCAGGCCCTGGAGGAAACCCAGATGCGTGGCGTGGAGATATGACGCACACCCCTGCCTACGACTTGCCCAGACACCTGATGTACCCTAACATATAGTAGAAAATCGCGTGCTCTGTGAGGCCGGGCAATGGTGGAGATACGTAAGCTCCTGGAAGAAGCTAAAAAAGGATGGCAAGCCCTGGAGTGGGAGGGCACCTTTGAAGAATACCTGAACATGGCAATCGCCAACCCTCAGCTAGCCCGTCACTCCCACGCCCGGATATACGATATGGTCCAGTGGGCCGGGACAGCTCCAGGGCCTGAGGGGGTGCCTCAGTATAACCTGTTCTCCGGTGAAATCTTTGGGCTGGACAAGGCCCTTGACCGGCTGGTGCAGTTCTTCCACGCTGCCCGTAACCCTGTGATAAAAAACGAGGTCCGGAAGCGCATACTCCTTCTCATGGGCCCTCCAGCCAGCGGCAAGTCCTCGATAGTTGACCTGCTCAAAGCCGGGCTGGAGCGATACGGACGCACCGACCAGGGCGCCACATACGCCATCAAGGGCTGCCCTATGCAGGAGGAGCCCTTGCACCTCATCCCTGAAGAGCGCCGCCAGGAGATGGCGCAAGGATACGGACTATATATCGAGGGGGACCTCTGCCCCCGGTGCCATTACAACCTCCGTCACGAGTACAGTGGTGACATAGCCAGGGTGAAGGTGAAGCGGGTCAATTTCAGCCAGTCGGCCGGAGTGGGTATAGGCTCCTTTGTCGCCACCTCACCCCAGTCCCAGGACATATCCCGGCTGGTGGGCAGCGTAGATATGTCCTGCCTTACCGATGACCGGCTGGAGGGAGCGGGCAAGGGACTTCGCCTGGATGGAGAGCTGGAGGCGGCCAACAGAGGCATTATGGAGTTCATCGAGATATTCAAGTCCGACGAGCGGTTCCTCACGGTCATGCTGGGAGTAACTCAGGAGCAGGTCATCAAGCTGGGCAGCTTCGGCTCCGTCTACGCCGATGAGGCTATCATCGCCCACAGCAACGAAGAGGAGTACAACGCTTTCATAAACAACAGAGAGACGGCAGCCCTCCTGGACCGACTCATCCTGGTGAAGATACCCTACAACCTGCGGGTGAGCGATGAGGCGAAAATATATGCCAAGATGCTGCCGGAGCTCCGCCCTGCCAGCCCCGACAGTCCAGAACAAGGCGTCAGGCTCGCCCCTCTTACCCTCCGCGTGGCCGCTCTGCTGGCCGTCCTGTCACGCCTGGAGGTCGTCGTCGGGCGCGGCAGCGGGCTGCTCAGCGTACCACTCCTGGACAAGATGAAGCTATATGATGGCCTGGTACTCCCTCCATATACCAGGGCAGATGTGGAAAGGTTGCGGGAGGAGGCTACCAGGGAGGGCATGTTCGGCCTCTCCCCTCGGTACGTTATAAATCGCCTGGCTGACGCCATGACCAGAGAGAGGGCGTGCCTTACTCCTCAGAAAGCTCTCAAGAGCCTGGTGGAAGGGCTGGTAGAGAGGGCCGGTATCGGCAAGGAGGAGCAGGATAGAATCTTCAAGCTGGCGCGGGAGGCGGCGAGGGAGTACAAAGAGCTGGCCGTTCGAGAGGTGCAGAGAGCTGCGACGGAGGATTTTACCCTGAGGGCCACCCATCTTTTCCAGTCATACGTACAGAATGCGGAGAGCTTTACTGAAGGTCAAACGCCCCTTGACGAAAGGCTACTCCTCAGAGTGGAGGGCGCCCTGAACCTCAGGGATGGAGACCGGCCCCGCTTCCGACAGGAAGTTTGCCAGGCCTATCATTACTCGCAACAACGCCATGACTCGCCTATACCTGGCTACGATTCCATACCCACACTGAGGCTGGCCATCAAGAATACCCTTTCCCCTGGCCGGGATGAGGTGAAGCTGGCTATAGACCCCAGGCGCAAGGACCCTGAGCGACAGCAAGAGCGAAAGCAAATCATCCAGCGGCTCCTATCAGAATATGGGTACTGCGAAGAATGCGCCCAGGACTTGATGTACTTCGCCTGGAGGACTCTCCAGGGCAAAGAGGTGTTCTCTGTCAAACATGGAAAAGTATCCTGGGAATAGGGACTTTGATTTCCAGCAGGATGGGCGGTACACTTGATTTACAACTGAGAACTAACGGCTATGTAGAGGTGATGTAGCTTTGCTAGAGCAGGAAGCCTTAGATTACCTGGAGCGCTCCAATCGGTACTGGCGTCAGGCCCAGGAGTTTCTTGAGAAAGGAGAGCCAGCCAAAGCAGCCGAGATGTCCTGGGGAAGCGTGGTGGCAAGGGCTGAAGCACTGGCTGTCCACAGGACCAGGAGTGCTCTCGGTAACCATCGCGGAATTCGCCGCTTCATCAGAGATATAGCCCGGGAAGAGGGGCCGGAAGAGCTTTACTATCTCTTCAGTTTAGCCGAAAGCTTACACGTTGACTTCTATAGGGAATTTCTGGAAGCTGAGGATGTAAGACTTCATTTAGTCTCCTTGGGACGGTTCTCCGAACAGATTGATAGGTTAATTTATGGCAGCTAAGTCTGGCAAAGAGGTGACCACACATGACTACTCGACAGACCGAGCTACGATACAACCCGCGAGAGATTGACCGGAAATGGCAGGACCGGTGGGAGAGGGATGGCATCTACCGAGTTCGGGATAACGACCCAAGACCCAAGTGGTACGAGCTTACCATGTACCCTTATCCGTCAGGGGACCTGCACATCGGCCACTGGTATGCCATGGCCCCCTCCGACTGCCATGCCCGCTTTCGCCGGATGCAGGGGTACAACGTCCTCCATCCTATGGGCTTCGACGCCTTCGGGCTCCCGGCGGAGAACGCCGCCATCCAGCGGGGAATCCACCCCTACACTTGGACTATGGGCAACATAGAGAA
>CAYWGG010000026.1:0-18752 GCA_964457285.1 uncultured Dehalococcoidia bacterium | reverse complement strand
CTCCTGGAAAACACCGGTTCTCTAGGAGAACCCTTGCCTCCTTGGTCCTCAGTCTGGCAAGGTTCTGTAATACGGTTTTGCCTAATTATTTTCTCTATCGCTCAAGCATGATATGCGTGTAGATGAGGAAATCATTTCCACAAAATCGTATAAATCGTACCGATTCATGAGTGTTAGCTAAGAATATCAGATAACAAACAACAGAGCAAAGTTGCCCCCTTCTTGCCCTACCTGATAACCCCCGCCTCAATCAGCCTGTCCACTTCCGCCGAAGGCAGGCCCAAGAGCCCTTCAAATACCATCCGGTTGTCCTCGCCAGGGTAGGGGGCGTGGCGTCGGGCCTCCGGCCTGCGCCCGTCCAGCAGCCAGGGGGCGGTGATGACAGTGTACTTCTCCCCTGATGGATCAGTCACCTCCTCTGAGAAGCGCCGGTCTTTGAGGTGTGGGTCCTCGAACAGGTCTCTGGCGCTGTAGGAGGGCACGGCGGCCACCCCCTTCTCCTGCAAAAGCCTCATCAGTTCAAAGGGAGTGTAGTTCACCGTCCAGGCGTTGATGAGTTGCTCAAGCTCGTCCTGGTGCAGCCAGCGCCTGTAGCTGTCGGCGAACCTCTCGTCGGCGAGCCAGTCCAGGCGCTCCATAGCCTGGCATAGCCCTTCCCACTCCTCCTGAGTGGCGATGGCTATGGTGATCCAGGCATCCTCCCCTTTGCACCTGTAGACGCCGTGAGGGGCCATAATGTGGTCGCGGTTGCCCATCCTGGGGTTGGGATTGGGGCCGTTAAGCTGAGCCTCCAGGATGTGCTCCCCCATCAGGCAGGTGATGACGTCACGGGAAGCCAGATCTATGTACTGGCCTTGGCCCGTGGCGCGCTGGTGGTACAGGGCTACTAGTGCGGCGTAGGCTGTGGCGTGGCCCACGGTGTAGTCCACCATTAGCCTTAGCTCTGTGGGGATACCGTCGGGATAGCCGGTTATGTGGGAGAGGCCCCCCATAGTGGCGAAGATGGGCGCAAAGCCCGTGTACCGCGATTGGGGCCCCTCTGCGCCCAGAGAGGAGGAGGAGACCATAACGATGTCCGGCTTGACCCTGGTCAGCTCCTGGTAGTCCAGGCCGAACCGCTTCATAGTCCCAGGCCGATAGTTCTCCACCACCAGGTCGCAGACCTTTATAAGCTCCCTGGCTAGCCCAGCCCCCTCAGGGGTGCTCAGGTCCAGGGTTATGCTCAGCTTGTTATAGTTCAGGTAACGGTCTACGTCGGCGGCCCGTGCTCTTGGGAATCCACCGCGGGCACTGGAGGAGGTTACCTTGATCACCTCGGCGCCCAGGGACGCCAGCAGAAGGGTGGAGTATGGGCCTGCTGCCGCCCAACTGAAGTCCGCCACCCGAACGTTTCTCAGAGGTAGACCGTTCATTTTTTGCCTCTTAAGTAGGGCCCTCACCTCGACCTTCGGTCACCCCTCTCTCAATGGGAGAGGGGTCGAGGGTGAGGACTAAATGATTTCTGCCCGGCGAAGCCGACTTAGCTCCTGGTTATCGTAGCCCAACCAGCCCCCGTATATCTCGACGTTATGCTGCCCAAGGGAGGGGGCGGGCCACCGAAAGGCCCAGGGAGTGTGGGAGAGCTTGTAGGCTGCCGAGGGTGCTTTGAACTTTCCGACACGTGGATGTTCTGTTTCGGCAAAGAACCCGCGGAATTCCATCTGCTGGTCCTTTAGCACCTCTTCGGTGGAGTACACAGGCCCAGCGGCGACTCCCTGCGCCTGGAGGCTGTGGTAAATATCTTCCCTGGTGTGGTTCATGGCCCACTCTTCTATCTTCTCATCCACCTCTTCTCTACGGGCCACCCGGGACTCTTGGGTGGCGTACCTCTCGTTCCTGGTCCACTCAGGCTCGCCCATGACCTTAACCATCGCCTCCCACTGGCGCTGGCTTGGGATAAGAAGCTCCCAGAACCCATCTTTGCACCGGTACAGCCCTCCGTTATAGTGGGACAGATACCGGTTACGCCGGTTCTCCACGTACCCTCTGGCAGGGTACTGGCAGAAGTCGGCGGCGTTGAGGTTGATGAGGGTCTCCTGCTTGGACACGTCTATGTGCTGCCCCTGGCCGTCGAGCATCCGGCCCAGCAAGGCTGCTATGGAGGCTACGGCAGCGCTGAGGCCCACCTGGTATTCACCCAGGTAGCCCCCTGGTTTGATGGGCTCCCGCTCAGGGTAAAGCTGGTCGGCCAGCCTGCCTCCTGGCAACATGTAGCCGTCACCTCCGGCATGGTAGGCGTTCAGGTAGTACGCCTTGTAGTCCTTATAGGGCCCTGACTGGCCGAAGGGAGTTATAGAGGTGACTATAAGACGCGGATTAATGTTATGTAAAGTTGAGTAGTCAAGTAGAGGCGAGGCATCCCTCGCCCCTACCATCCTGGCTGGCAGGTCTTCCACCAGCAGGTCTACGCGCTTCACCAGCTCCACCACAATCTCCATCCCGGTGGGCGTGTTTATGTCCAGGGTAATCCCCCGCTTGTTGGAGTTGAGGTAGATATACAGCAGGCTGGTGTCCGTCCCAGGCTGGTTTTTGTAAAAAGGCCCCCGTCGGCGGGACTCATCGCCCACTTCGGGCGGCTCCACTTTTACGACGTCGGCCCCCATATCGGCCAGGAGCCTGGCGCAGAAAGGCCCTGCCCCAAAGGAGCACAGCTCTAGGACTTTGACCCCATCCAGAGCAGACCCACTCATGGGTTTCAATTCTCCTTCCTGAATCAAGGCTTTCGGGGCGGAATGAAATTACCCAACCGTCAACTTATCCAGTGGAAGGCTCTAACAGCCGAAACAAGGCTTCTCGCAATTCCTGGATGCTGCTGGACAGCTCTCGTACCTCTCCCAGAGGCATCCACCACTCATAGAAATTCTGGTGAAGGGCACTGGCTATGGCAAACAACTCAGTGAGCCGTCTCTGGCCCGTTTCTTGGTCGAGTCGCCCGATGATGCTGTATAACTCCCGATGACCACCATGAGGCCAGCCTCTCGCCTCGGCCACCGCTTTCACTGCTTGGGCCGCTGAACCCCATAGCTTTTCTGAGGCCTGTATACGGTCATCTTCCTGCAAGGCCGCCTGTGCCTCCTGCCAGAAGATGTCGCTGCGGCCACGGTATTCATTACCGGTTTCCTGCATATTTGTCCACCCTTCGGCTCAGCCCGTATGCTCTCTAATAAACTCCCCTATGCGCTCAATGGCCTGCTGGCCCTCGGGAAGGACGGGGGCAAAGAGCTGCCAGACGTGGATCATGTCGTCCCAGACCTCTAGGGTCACGTCAACTCCGGCGGCCTTAGCGCGCTCGGCAAGGCGGGTTGAGTCGTCCAGCAGCGTCTCTGAGGTTCCCACCTGGATGAGCAGCGGGGGCAATCCATGCAAATCTGCATAGAGGGGGGACGCTAAAGGCGTTCGGGGGTCTCTATTCCCCATATACATATTTGTCATGAACTGGAGCAGGTCCCGTTGGACGATGGGGTCAACCTCGGCTTTCGTGATCATGGACTCCCCAGTACCCTCGAGGTCCACCCAGGGAGAGAGGCAGACCCCGGCTGCTGGCATCGGCTCTCCCAAATACCGCAGGGCCACCAGGGCGGCCACCGTCAGCCCACCACCTGCCGAGTCTCCGCCGATCACGATTTTCTTGGGGTCAGTCCCTTTGGACAAGAGCCAGCGATAGCCAGCTACTGAGTCTTCTACAGCGATAGGGAAAGGGTTTTCAGGAGCCATCCTGTACTCTAAGCCAAGGACTCGTGCTCCCGATACCCGCGACATCCGAGAGAGCATTTCGCGGTGTGTCCTCATCGAGCCGATTACATACCCCCCGCCGTGCAGGTAGAACAGGACCCGGTCCTCCGATGCCCCAGGAGCGGCAATCCACTCCGCTGGCACACCACCAACACCTACCCTCTCGGTCTTTATATCTGCGTCTGGTCTGAAATGCGACGACATCTCTTCAAATGCGGCGCGAATATCTTCAATAGCGGTGAGTGCCTGGGTACTTTCCCCAAACGACCTGAAGGCCTGTATTACTGCCTCAAGCTGCTGACTGGCTGCCATTGGCGTCCTCCTTTCGCTTTCCTTCGATATGGCAAGCTTACCCTATATGCTCTCTGACGAACTCCCCAATCCGGTCAATGGCCTGCTGGCCCTCGGGAAGGATTTGGGAGTAGTGATGCCAAACGTGGGGCATATCGTCCCACACCTCTACGGTCACGTCAACCCCTACGGCCTTGGCCCGCTCAGCAAAGACGATTGAGTCGTCCAGGAGTGTCTCGATGGAGCCTACCTGGAGGATCAAGGGGGGCAGCCCATGCAAGTCTGCATGGATAGGAGATGCCAGTGGCGCTCGTGGGTCTTTGTTCCCCATATATATCCTGGCTATGCGAAAGATGCGCTCCCTGGACACGGACGGGTCAGACTCAGCGTTGGTGATAAAAGACTCTCCTGTGGCCTCCATATCTGTCCAGGCCGAGATGCAGACCCCGGCTGCTGGCATCGGCTCTCCCAGATACCTCAAGGCTACCAGCGCAGCCAGCACCAGCCCACCACCTGCCGAGTCTCCGCCGATCACGATTTTCTTGGGGTCAGTCCCTTTGGACAAGAGCCAGCGATAGCCAGCTACTGAGTCTTCTACAGCGATAGGGAAAGGGTTTTCAGGAGCCATCCTGTACTCTAAGCCAAGGACTCGTGCTCCCGATACCCGCGACATCCGAGAGAGCATTTCGCGGTGTGTCCTCATCGAGCCGATTACATACCCCCCGCCGTGCAGGTAGAACAGGACCCGGTCCTCCGATGCCCCAGGAGCGGCAATCCACTCCGCTGGCACACCACCAACACCTACCCTCTCGGTCTTTATGTCCCAGGCAAGGGGAAACCGCGACGCCATCCTTTCATAGGAAAGGCGATCATCGTCAACGGTCTTGCGGACCTCCGCTGCCCTTGCCTTTATAATCTGTATCACCTGGTCAAGCTGCGGACTCGCCGCCATAGTCTTCCTCCTCGTCTTTTTTACGCTCCGCCATCGTCGCTGGCACTGGCAGCGACAGGCGGGTTGGCTGCCACCGTCTGGAAGTGGGGCATGACCTCGCGGGCAAATATCTTTATCTGTTCTCTGAACTCGTTCCAGGGCAGCCCCTCGGGCCAGTGGAGGACAATCTGCTCCAGGCCGGGGTACTTCTCCTGAGTCTCCTTGAGGAAGCTGATGAAGTAGTCAGGCGGCCCGCATATCCAGACCTTCTGGGCTACTCCGTCCTCTATGTAGGGAATCCGGGCAGGAGCGCCAGGCGTGCCCCAGGGGCGGCCCTCCTCGTCGGTGTACCTGACGAAGCCAAAGGGGGCAAACCACTTGTAGCGTTCGTCATGGCTGTTTCTGACTCGACGGACCGCTTCCTCCTGAGTGTCAGCCAGGTAGAACCCCACGCCCAGGGCCATGTCCTCACCCAGTTGCAGCTCACGTCCATACCTGGCCGATAGGTCTCGGTAGGAGTGGAACAGCCGGTCCACCAGCTTCTCCCCCGTCAGAGCCACCATGGCCTTGATGCCATTGCTGGCGATGTACTCCAGGGTCCGGCCGCTGGCTATGGGCTGCCAGATCTCCACAGGGCGGTGGATTGGCCTGGGTACCAGGGTGATCTCCTTCAACGGATAGCCGCGATAGGGCACCTGTGGGGGGATGGTATAATGCTTTCCCCGGTGGGAGAAAGACTCCTCGTTAAACGCCTTGAAGATGACCTCCATCTGCTCCTCGAACAGCTCCCTGTTGGCGTCGTTGTCAATGACAGGGGAGCCGAAGGTCTCCACCTCCCTGGGATTGTATCCCCGGCCCACGCCGAAGATCACCCTGCCTCCGGTGAGGATGTCTGCCATAGCATAGTCCTCTGCCAGCCGGAGAGGATGCCACATAGGCACGATATTGAAGGCGCAACCGAACTTGAGCCTTCTGGTCTGAGAGGCCAGGTAGGTGCTGAGGAGGATGAGGTTGGGCAGGCACTCGTAGCCCTCCCGCTGGAAATGGTGCTCGGCCGTCCACATGGCATAGAAACCCAACTCATCCATGAGCTTGGCTAGCTGGATGGCATGGCCCAGGGCCTGTACCAGGCGCTCGTTGGGATATCTGCGTTCATCCGATGGAGTGCCTTCTCTGCCGATGTTTTCCAGGTCAATCTGGCCCACGTACAGGACAGAGAACTTGTTGATCATGATCGTCCTTCCTTATCTGGGCCTCCCTTCCCCGGTGGGAGGGAGTTAGGGGGAGGGGGGTGTCCGCCCCCATCCCAACCCTTCGGTCTTGAGCCCTCAAGAGTGAACCCTCCCTCCATCGAAAGAGAAGGCCGCTTTCTGGCCTGCCGCCTAATTATACCATAGGCCCTGGTAAATCTTTGTGCCCTCGTTCTGGTACACTACCCTCGCCAGTCCTTCCCGAGCCATAAGGTCGAACTTCTCAAGGCCCTGGGCTGGGTAGTAGAGCCGCTCTAGTTGACCCACTACCACATATTCCACTTCGTACATCCTCAACAGCTCCAGTGCCCGTTCTATATCCGGGGTGGAATATATCTCCCTCACGTCAGAGATTCGGTCCCTCACGGCGTACTCGTACCTCATGCGCTGCTGGATCTGGTGCCATGGCCAGCCCAGGACCGTGGGGAGGCCAGTATAGTCAGCTATCCGGGAGCTCCAGTGGTACTGCTCGTTGTGTGCCTCAAGGATCACTGGGGACCCTTTCACGTTGTCCTGAAGCCACCTTATGGCCTCGTAGTCCCATCTAAGCTCAATCGGCTGGCCGTCGAAGTGTACCGCCGTCCTCATGTAGTCCGAGCCGTCCAGGGTCATGCTCTGAGTGTCGAACCTCTCTGCGATCCTGTCCCTGGTGCCCAGAATGGTATATATGAAGCTGGCGGCGAGAAGGATAGCCAGCATAGCCAGCCACACTCCCCTTCCTGGGGATATGCCCTTCAGCCTGAAGGTGCCTCTTGACGCCAGATGCCACAGTATGTAAGCCGAAGCCATGCTGAGAAGCACCCAGGCCTCCAGGTAGTACTTGAAGAGGGTATTCATCCTCCCGATGTCATCCTTCATCCTCACAAACTCCACACCTATGCCGATGAGGAGCGCCAGGGCAATCAGGGTCAGGGGCATAAGAGCGTAGGGAGCACCCTTTCCTGTGCTACCAAGGACTTCTTTAGCAGCCCAGCCTGTGAGGAGCAGGACGAAGGTGAGCAAGACCGCCGTCCAGTACCCGGCCGCAGCCATGTATACGATCACCACTGTACCAAGAGCGCCGGCTACCACCGTCCAGGACACTCCCCTCAACCCATTCGAGGTAGCAGCGGGGACGTCCCAGAAGGCGGCTCTACCCTGAGCGCTCAGCAAGGGGCGGAAGACAGAGCCCAGCAACGCCTTCAAACGCCTCCTGAATAGATATAGAAGGAAAGTCACCGTTAAGAAGAAGAACAGGCCGTGTATACCCAGGTAGTCATGAATGGGTGTCCGCCATTTGCTGACGTCGAGGCCGGTTGGGAAAGGGTGGTAATTCGCGTGGAAGGGCAGGAAGGCAAGGATGCTCAGCAGCACCATCCCTGCTGCTAAAGCCAGGAAGAGGCCCAGCAAGGGTAAAGAGGGGTTCCCCCGCCTCAGGTAAACGCCCGCTCCTATCAACAGGACGGCCAGGAGCATGTACGTGGGATAGTCCCAGCTATTTATAGCCCACAGAGAGCCCACCGCCACGGCCAGGGCCGTTAGAGTGAAGCTGAGCCACCACCCTCTGGATTCTCGCAACCCCACCAGCAGGCTGAAAGCCAGTCCGATGGCCAGCAAGGTGAAGGGTATCGCTATTATGTGGGCGTGGAGGTCGGCGAAGAGGAAGCTGAAGAAGGGAAACTCGGTGATGTGGTGTCCCATGTCTGGGTCTGGGAAGACCTTATCGGGTAGCCAGAACGTAAGGGCGGAAGGGGTAACGTCCTCAAGAGGCGGGATCATCCGGCTGCTGCGCCAGAAGTCGAAGGCAGGGAAAGGTCCACCATCAGCTAGACTGTTCCATGCTCCCTGCACAAGCTGCACCAGGCCATCCAGGTTCCCCATGACCGCCACAAAGAGTCCCGCCAGGAGCCCAGCTATGACAGGGCCAACCCTCATCCCCTTCCCTTCTCCCACTGGTGGGAGAAGGGTGACCGAAGGTCGGGTTGAGGGCGGAGAGGCTTGGGGTGAGGGTTGGTGAACTCCCGCCACGATGTTGTACACCAGGGAGTAAGCGCCCATCACTGTCAGGGCAAACAAGAGGGGGATCGCCAGATTGTAGGCTATCGCCGGGACGATACCCGTCGCCTTAATCAGAGTGGCGACAATAAACTGGCCCCAGTAATAGTAGTTCAGGTAACCTCCGGCGAACCAGGGATCATAGGGTGGCATATATGCCGAGCGGAGAACGGCGTTGAGGTAGGCGAAGTCCATAGGCTTTTCTCCGCCCGTGTAGGGATGCCACAGGTCCGGGTTCGCCATTCGGATTGCTACAAAGGAAAGGAAGGCTGCCAGGAACAAGACCTCCCCTATAGCCAGGAGCCTCCAGTTCCCGATGATGACTCCTCTGAAATCCCGCCACCTAGTCGCCAGCACCAGCGCTGAGAGGAATGCCACCACGAGTATTCCCACCAGCACCGAGGTCCGGGAGAAGCTCATCCAGCCAAGGCTGGACAGAAGCCACGCTACATAACACATGCCCAGTATTCCCAGGGGCCTTGCCAGAATTATCCCCCGGTCAGGGAGAGGACGGAACAGAAAAGTGGCTAGCGGCAGCGTCGCCAGGTAGACCAGCTCTACCAGCAGGAGCCATGCCAGGATGGGGACTCTGTTGGTCCAGCTATCTCGCTTTATGATTTCGGACCAGGTGCCCTCCTGCCGCTGGGAGGCCTTTTGCTCAGGGCTCAGCGTCAGTCCTAGCCGTGGTACTTCCCCAGGTAGCCCCTTTGTCAGTAGGTCATAGAGCTGTGAGTGCGAAAGACTTCCCACGTTCTTGAAAAGGAGCACCTTTGGGTGGTCGTAGTCTATAACGTTTTCGTCGGCATAGCCCAGGTTGAGGGACAGGGGCGCAGGGCTAGAGATTTTAAGGGGTTCGGGCTCAGGGAGTCCCGCGCGGGTGAAGGTGTCGTCTACGAAGGCGACTCCTAGAAGCTGTGGGTAGGATGTGAAAGCCCTCTCAAGCTCGTAGCCCAGCTCCCCGGAGAAGAGGAGCCGGTAGTATCGAGAGCTCAGAGGGTACCGCTCTGGAAGCCTGCCCACGCTCCCATAGGTACGATTGCTGTAGAATGCCAGATAGTCACCCTGGGATAGGTATCCGGCGATGGTATCCATCTTCCCAGTAGTATCTGGCTCGTAGATGGGTATCTGTCGGACTCCGTAGCTATAGATGTCGGGTATCCCCTCATCCCAGTGGTTGTCAGTGACGATGGTAGCGCCTCTGGGAATGTTCTCGTTTATCCATAGGGAGGCCTGTATCGCAGGATGGGGCCTGGCGTACACCCTCTCGAAGGCAAAGGCGTAAAAGGCTGTGGCTGCTACCACGAAGGCTATCAGGCCTATGACGGCGTGGGGCGCATACCTGGCAAGAAAGCCTCTCACGACCTCTGCTCTCGCTCCAGTCCCTCCTCCCAATCCCCCTCTGTCTTCCTTTGCCAAGAGGGGATCAAGGGGAGTGGCCGAAGGCAGGGGCAAGGGAGCTGGTGAAGATAAGACGGCCTTGGCACGGTCAAGCAGCCAGAACAACGTCCCTGACCCCATGAGTATCAGGAAAGGAATCAGGGGGAAGATGTAGCGCAGGAACTTGACCTCGAAGATGCCCAGCAGGAGGAAGTTGGGCACCACCCAGGCGAGGAAAAGTAGCTCACCTCTACCCTCACCCCTTGCCCCTCTCCCACTGGTGGGAGAGGGGTGGCCCTGAGTCTGCCGAAGGGCCGGGGTGAGGGCAACCCTTAATATGGTGAACAGTAGCCCGCCCCAGACCACGATGCCCAAGGGAAGACCCAGGGCCCACAAGGAGGTCTGCCTTAGCTCGTACAGGAAGGGTGTTGAGCCGATGTACTGTACGGTGAAGGGGACTGTCCCGGCCGTCCTCGCCATAGCGCCTGCCTGCCATGTGGTCTCGTCTATGAAATCGGCAAAGTCCAGGAAGGCGTAGGGCATAGTAAAGAGGAATACCACTACAGCCACTACCCCCGCCAGAAAGGCATGGCTTATGACCTGGGTAGCCTCTTTGGGGGCAGGTACGTTCCATCTGCCTTCGGATGTGGTGAACAGGCGATAGCCATAGGCCAGGCCCAACGGAAGGACCAGGGGTAAAACGCTCACCTTTGGGGCGACGGCCAGCCCAACAAACAGCCCCAACAGCAGCGAGTCCCTTAGCCTCCGCCGCTCCATCATCTGGAGCATGAACCAGAAGGAGACTAGCAGAAAGAAGACCAGGAGGGGCTCTGGTCTGTAGAAGTGTGCGTGCTGGATGTGGACTACTGCCAGAGCTACCAGGGCCGCAGCAAGCAGACCTACCCGCCTGCCGTATACTCGCTGTCCCAGGAGGTACACCATGAACACCGTGCCCACGTCGGCCAGCACCATGATGCTCCTGCCTATATAGCTCATGTTCAGCAGGGAGCCCAGGTCCATGAAAGGCTCCAGCACAAAGCGGACTGCGACAATAAGGTAGATGAGTATGCTGCCCAGGGGGAACCAGTGGGGATTGAGGGGGCTCCTGTCGGCATCCAGGAAGGTGCTGAAGCCAGGTAGGCCAGGCTCCGTCTCGGGACGAGCCCTGATGCAGTCAGCGTAGCCGGAGGCCTTGGCGAGCACCCGGTACATGCAATCCGCCTGCATGTATATGGACCGCTCGTCCGGGTGGAAGCCGTAGCCCCGGTCCCAGTCTATCCCGTAAAGGCGCAGCCCCAGGGCGACAGCAAGGATGAGGGGCAATAGCAACCCAGGGAACAGGGTCTTCAAGCTGGCGCTGAGTCTAAGCCAGTCCATTCATACCTCAGGCGGCAGGACCGCAGCCACCCTTTGGGCATAGAGAGTAGCTACATCATTCCAACAACCTCTTATACGACGGTAAACGGAGGGAAGATTGATATAGGAAATCTTCTAGTTCAGGTGCATCTGAGAGGTGTTGGTGTTAACAAAGAGTTTTGGTTCATTCTCGACAATTTAGGGCCAGGGAAATCACTATCTCTACCAGACAGCTAGGGGAAGGCACTCTTCAGCACCTTCCCCCATTGGGCAAAAGTGGCACTCTCTAGCTCTACAGGCCCTTGTCTACCATAAAGGCGCACAGGTCAGCGGTGCGGCAGGAGTAGCCCCACTCGTTATCGTACCAGCCCAGGATTTTCACCATGTCGCCTTGCATAACGATAGTGGACAGGGCATCAAAGATGCAGCTATGGGGGTTGCCCTTGAAGTCCGAGCTGACCAGGGGGTCGGCGCAGTACTGGAGGATGCCTTTCAGAGAACCCTCAGCGGCCTCCTTGAAAGCTGTGTTCACCTCTTCAACCGTCACCTTCTTGGACAGCGTGGCTGTGAAGTCGGTGATAGAGACGGTAGCGGTGGGCACTCGGAAGGCCATGCCATGCAGCTTGCCGTTGAGCTCAGGCAGAACGCGGCCCACTGCCCTGGCTGCGCCGGTGCTGGTAGGGACGATGTTCATAGCCGCAGCCCTGGCGCGCCGCAGGTCATCGTGTACCTGGTCCAGTATCTTCTGGTCGTTGGTATATGCATGGACGGTGGACATCAGGCCGTGCTGGACGCCAAAGGAATCGTGGAGCACCTTGACCATAGGAGCGAAGCAGTTGGTAGTGCAGGAGGCGTTGGAGATTATCTTGTGTTTGGTCGAGTCATATCGCTGGTCATTCACCCCAAGTACCAGGGTTATGTCCTCGTTCCTGGCCGGAGCCGATATGATGACCTTCTTAGCACCTCCCTTGATGTGGGCTGCGGCCTTTTCAGCATCGGTGAAGATACCCGTGGACTCCACCACCAGTTCCACTCCCAACTCAGCCCAGGGTATTTTGCCTGGGTCCCTTTGGGAGAAGACCCTGATCTCCTTGCCATCAATGAAAAGGCTGCTATCCCTGGCCTCCACCGTTCCAGGATAAGTACCGTAGTTGGTGTCGTACTTGAACAGGTGGGCGTTGGTTTTGGCATCGGCCAGGTCGTTGACTGCTGCCACCTCTAGCTTCCGAGGATATAGCTCGATTATAGCCCGGGTCACCTGGCGACCTATCCTTCCGAATCCGTTTATGCCTATCCGCGTTGCCATTGCTCTCCTCCTCGTGGTTATGATTTTCTCAATTACCTCACTCTCTTCCTGGCGTCACTCAAAGGACCCTGTCACTTCCTGATGTGCCCGTAAGCTCTCCAGCCTGCATAGCGGGCAGCCTTGCCCAACTCCTCCTCTATCCTCAGCAGGCGATTGTACTTCGCCAGCCGTTCGGAGCGGCATGGGGCGCCGGACTTTATCTGCCCCGTATCCCAAGCGACTGCGAGGTCAGCGATGGTGCTATCCTCCGTCTCCCCGGAGCGGTGGCTCATCACGGTGCCCCATCCAGCCTCCTTGGTCATCGAAACAGCCTCAAGGGTCTCGGTGAGGGTGCCTATCTGGTTGGGCTTTATCAGGACTGCGTTACTCGCCCCAAGCTGGACGCCTCTACTTATACGTTGGGTGTTGGTAGTGTAGAGATCATCGCCTACAAGCTGAACCTTGCTGCCCAACCTTTCCCGAAGCTCCTGCCATCCTTCCCAGTCGTCCTCTGACAGCCCGTCCTCAATGCTCAGGATGGGATACCCTCCAACCCAGTCGGCATAGAAGTCAACAAGCTCCCGGGAGGTGAGGGTGACACCTTCTCGGGCCAGCCGGTACACCCCATCCTGGAAAAACTCGGAGGCCGCCACATCCAGGGCGATGAGGCACTCCTCCCCAGGTCTGTAGCCTGCCTTCTCTATGGCGGCAAGCACTACCTCCAGGGCATCTAGGTTGGAGGAGAGGGGTGGGGCGAAACCTCCCTCGTCCCCTACATTAGTGTTGAGACTCCTTTCTCGAAGGAGACCTCCAAGGGCGTGGTAAATCTCTGCCCCTGCCCTAAGGGCCTCAGCGAAGGAATCCATCGCTACGGGCACCACCATAAACTCCTGGAAGTCGGTGGAGTTGCGGGCGTGTCTTCCGCCGTTGAGGATGTTGAACATGGGTACTGGCAGAGTGTAACCCTCTTTCTGGGCCAGGGCCTGCCTCAGGCTAGCCGAAAGGTAGCGGTAAAAGGACACGCCCTTAGAGGCAGCCGCGGCGCGGGCCACCGCCAGGGATACAGCCAGGATAGCGTTGGCACCCAGGTTGGACTTATTAGGGGTGCCGTCCAGGTCTATCAAGAGGCGGTCAACCTTTGGCTGGTCAAAGGGAGAACTCCCCTTGAGGGCTGGAGCGATTTCCCGGTGGATGCTGTTCACCGCAGTCAGCACGCCTCTACCTCTGAAGCGGCTGCTGTCGCCATCCCTCAGCTCCACAGCTTCACGACTGCCTGTGCTGGCACCCGAAGGCACCATAGCCATCCCTGAAACGCCGTCGGAAAGGTAAACCTCCGCCTCTACCGTCGGGTTGCCACGGGAATCGAGGACTTCTCTGGCATGGATGTCTTGAATTACGGCCATGACCATTCCTAAAAGGCCCTTTTTAATCTGTCTACGAACTCTTCTACTAACTCACCATTATCTATCACCGCTTGGCCCGGTAGCCAGTTTTCATAGAAATTCTGGTGTAGATCAGCAGCGACGGCGAAAAGACGGTTTAGCTCAGGCTCATTCAGCTCATCTTTTAGCCGATTAACGAATCGGCGAATCTCGCCGTGGGACCTCAACTCCACACCCATCTTGTCCGCCACAGCTTTCACCATCACGGCGGCAGCGCCCCAGAACTTCTCCGAGGCCTGGGGGTAGTCTTCTCCCCGAAGCAACTCCTCAGCATCTCGGAGATATTTGTTGCTAAGCTCCAGATATCGGTCTTCACTTTCCTGGATTCCCATCTGCCCTCCCGGCTAAGGGTACAAGCCATCCGGCTGTCATGTTCTCTTATCAGACGCAGGGGTGTCCCTTTTCCTTGCCGCCTCAAGGGCTTTTTCCACTGCATCCACCGGGTCTTTCGCTATGATTATTCGGCTGTCTACGCTCCCGTTTCTTGAGACAGACCAGGTATTTAGGCCGATGACAGGTACGTCGCTTCCCAGGGCATACCCTATCTCAGAAAGGGTGCCGTAAGCGCCGTCCACGGCGATGACAGCGCGGCCAGTCAGGACTACGATCACATTGCGGGCGTAACCCATGCCAGTGCAGATTGGTATGTCTACCCATGAGTTGCCAGTCTGCGGGTCTGACCCAGGCAAGATGCCGATGGTAGTGCCTCCCATAGCCTTAGCACCCCGGCATACGGCCTCCATAACTCCCTTGAGGCCGCCACAGGCCACTGTTACTCCCCGCCTGGCCAGCTCGAACCCTACCTGTTCAGCCAGGGCTTCAGCTTCTGGTGTAGGCTGGCTGCCCCCGATGACAGAGATAATCATAGACCTTCTACCCTTTAAACCTCATCCTCGGAGATGACCCTACCCAGTCATCCCTGCTGGCACCTTGCCCACCGCTCGAGCTACCGCCCTTACCTGAGACATCATGTTCTCAAAGACGTCAAAGGTGAGGGCCTGGGCTCCGTCACACTTGGCCACCGCCGGATTGGGGTGTACATCTACAATGATGCCGTGGGCACCAGCGGCCACCGCCGCCAGGGTCATTGGAGGCACCAGGTTAGCCCTGCCGGTGCTGTGGCTAGGATCGGCGATTACAGGCAGATGGCTCAGGCTCTTGATCATGGGAATCGCGGCGAGGTCTATGGTGAAGCGGGTGGCAGTCTCGAAAGTCCTTATGCCTCGCTCGCAAAGGATTACCTGGCTGTTGCCGCCAGAGAGGACGTACTCCGCGGCAAGAAGCCACTCCTCGTATGTGGCGGAGAAGCCTCGCTTCAGCAACACCGGCTTTTTGATTTTCCCCACCTCATCCAGGAGGTTGAAGTTCTGGGCGTTGCGAGTGCCTATCTGAAGGATGTCAGCGTACTCAGCCACCATGCCAACATCCTCCGGAGCCATCACCTCGGTAACGACGGGAAGACCCGTCTCTTTTCTGGCCTCGGCCAGAAGCTGAAGGCCCTGCACTCCCAGGCCACGGAAGCTATAGGGAGAGGAGCGAGGCTTGAAGGCGCCACCCCGCAAGATTTTGGCCCCGGCTGCTTTCACTAACCGGGCTGTGGACAGCACCTGTTCTTTGTCCTCTATGGCACAAGGGCCGGCCATGACCACCAACTCCTCACTGCCGATGGAAACGTCGCCGACTTTGACGATGGTATCCTCTCTCTTGAACTCCCGGCTGGCGAGCTTGTAGGGCTTGGAAATCCGGACCACTTCCAGGACGCCGGGCAGCAACTCCAGCTCACTTTTCAACTCGTCAAAGATTTGCCCCAGCACACCCACCACAGTGCGTTCCACCCCCTGCGACAGGTGTACCCTCAAGCCGTGGCTTTCTATTCGCCTCTGGACTCCTTCCAGGTCTTCCCTGGTGCTATCTTTTCGCATTACTACTATCATGCCTACTGTCCTTTCTGACACTCGCTAACTAAGGTAAAGAAGGTTGAGGTATGTACAAACTACTACGTCCGGCCCGGAGGCCGGAAATATATCAACAAACGGTGCTGTGGCTGTCTACTGCTGAGCGTCACGGCTGCATACTCTCCGACCTCAGATTTACGGCGCCTCTCAGATAAATGTTCACCAACTGATGTGGCTCCTTGTCGGTGTTCACCAGTATAAGGACACGGATGCACTTGGGCAAGCTATTGGGCACCGCCATCTCATGGCTGCACAGGAGCGCCGTATGGTCCCAGCCCATCTCGCGGACGGCCGTGGCAGGGAAGGCGGCGTTGAGGTCCTGGGTGGTGGTGAGGAAGACTGCCGCTACCTGGGCCTCATGGATCTGGTTAGCCTCTACGACCTGGCGGAAAAGCTCCTTTGTGGCGGCGAAGATAGCTTCTCGGGTGTTATCTTCGGCAGTAGTAGCACCTCGGATGCCACGACATACCATCATTACCCCGGCCCTCCCTTGAGAGAAGGAATGGCGCCACTCAGCTCCAGCACGTATCGCTGCGCCCTATCTATCAGCTCCTTACGAGGCGAGTCCATAACAATCCTTATAAGTGCGCTGCCCACCACCGCTGCCTGTGCATTCCTGCCTAGAGCCTCTACATGTTCTCGGCGCGATATGCCAAAGCCCGCTGCCAGAGGGAGTTGGGTATAACGTCGGACCCGCTCCAGGAGCCGGAACACCCCGGAGGGTAGCTCCTCCCGCGCCCCAGTAACGCCTGTCAGGCTCACGCAGTAAATGAAGCCCGAGGCGGCCTGGCAGGCCCTTTCAATCCGTACATCTGTGCTGGTGGGGGCCAGCAGGGGTATGATGTGGATGCCTTGGGGCTTGCATTCCTCGGCGAGTGGGGCCGACTCATCAGGGGGCAGGTCAGCTATGATCACGCCGTCCAGGCCCACCCGATGGGCGTCCTGGCCGAACTTTGGCAGGCCGTAGCTGAGGATAGGGTTATAGTAGCCGAACAGAATAAGGGGCGTGTCGGGGACACGGTCTCGCAGCTTATCCACCAGCTTGATGCAGCTATCTAATGTCACCCCATTCCGGAGGGCATGGTAGCTTGATGCCTGAATGGTCAGGCCGTCTGCCAGGGGATCGCTAAAAGGCACGCCCAGCTCTATACAGTCGGCCCCCGCCTGGGCCAGCGCTGGTACAAGCTCCAGGGTGGCGTCCATATCTGGAAAGCCAGCGGTGAGGAAAAGAATAAGGCCTACCCGGCCCTCGCTCTCGATCTGTTTGAACTTTTGAGCTAACCTGTCCTGAACCACTTTGTGTCGCTCCGCCCCAGGTTCGCCACAGAGGCACGGAGACGCAGACAGTTTCTTTAGTTTTCACCTCTGGGGCAAGTCTGAGAGAGTCTTTGTAACAGTATATCACATATCCACGCTGCTAGGCCCCCACGGTAATGGAAAACACCAGGGCGTTTTGCAGCGCATGGGCCCCAACGCAACCCCACAGCGAACCAGTCCTGTGGTACAGCCAGGCCAGGAGCATCCCTGTGACGAAGATGGGCGCTATCACCTCAAGGGCACCGTGGGCCAGAGCGAAGAGGAGAGAGCTGGCTACAGCGGCGCGGGCGAACCCGTAGCGTCCTGTGAGTCCGGAGAAGATGAAGCCTCTGAAAAACACCTCCTCTGCCAGGGGGCCCCACAAGACCACCACTGCGAAGCTCCCGATCAGCGCGGGCCCCTCCAGGACGAACTCTTTGGGCAGAGTCCGCGGCATTTCCCAGCCCAGAAGGGACACAAGGCCCGCATAGACGCCGGTAAATGCCAGGCTTGCCCCCAGCACCAGCAGTGGCAGGAGTAGCTGGAGATAGCCTCTGGGGGTCGGGAGCCTGAAGCCCAGGCTCCTCAGCGATGCGCCGTACCGGACCGGGCCCATGAGCCAGGAGGCCAGAAGCACTATACCGTAAGTTGTCCCGCCGATTACGGCCAGCCCCAACCCAGACCCCGGGTCTTCGCCTAGCGCTCGGTAGATGAACACAACGACCAGGACGCTGACGACCACCAGACCCAGACCCAGAATCACGTCGGAGGTCTTCCAGGGGACGGGGCGCAACTCGCTCTTTCTGATGCTTTTCACCGGCCACACTACCAGAGCCTGACCATGCCGAATGATAGCACGCTACGTGGCAATGACCTTTTCCTCTTCTATCACGCGGCTGGCGTATTCCAGGGCGGCAGATATGTCCTCCGGGGTCAGCTCCTGATATGCCTCCAGTATCCTCTCCTGGCTGTATCCGCCCGCCAGCATACCCAGGATATTTTTCACCATAATTCGCGTGCCACGTATGCACGGTTTGCCGCTGCATACCTTGGGGTCTACAGTGATTCGATCATCCATGATGCAGTTCCCTCTCGGCTATTATACAACTTCGGCAGTCCCATATCAGAGGGCCATCACGAGGATCCGGTTCCGAATCTGAGGGCAACCGCCGCCAGGTCAAGGATGTCCACCTGCCCGTCTCCGTTTACATCCGTCGGGTCGCCAGGTGGCACTGTAGTGCCCAGGTTGGCTACCACAAGGGCGAGGTCCCTCTCGTCCACAGAGCCATCCCCGTCCACGTCCTCCGGCAGCCCAGACGGCAGGATGGTCACCGTGGCGGCGATGGGCACGGTCTGAAAGATAGTAGACGCCAGCACCACGCCGGCGAGCGCCGACAGCGCTACAGCTACAAGGCAGACCAAGACTACCCACGCGGGACGCATCTCTGGCTAAGGCTCCTCAGAAAAGGGTGATGGGCTACTCGACTTTATCAGTCAGCGGTTGATACTGAGTCCACCTGGATAGTGAAGTTCAGTGGACCGGGTGGGAGATTGGGAGCTGCTGTGTAGTTGAGATAGACCTTGCGCGTTACGGTAGGCTGAAGAGGAGTACCTGCACTTACCTGGTTACCAGCCGTATCGCACTCATACCACGCGAACGCTCCCAGGTTAGGGACATCACCGCTCAGAGCATCTGACCCGATCAAGCCGCCGCCGCAAGGGAAGAAGCCTGCGAATGCAATACCCAAGGGAGTCACTTGGTCA
>CAYWGG010000025.1:8589-18813 GCA_964457285.1 uncultured Dehalococcoidia bacterium | reverse complement strand
CGTTGTCCCACTCTCCAAAGAATCCCCACATATAATCAACAGCGCTGACACCATAGTCCGCCATGAGGCCATGCATGGTATTGGCCCAATCTAAGGCATCGGGCTGGTAGAACTCGGTCATCCACACGGGAATGCCGTATTGGGCACCAAGCTCCTTCAGCTTGCCCTGTTCAGCTTTACAAAAGGGATTGTACAAGTGATAGGCGAGCGCGCCGACGTACTTGCGGGCCTCTGGGTCGGCAAGGACGACCTGGGACCGTTCATAGGCCTCGCAGGGGTTCACATCATCGGGGATTACTATCATGGTATCGAACCCCTCGGCTCTGAGCCTGGGCCCCAGAAGCTTGACCACATCTCTCATGTATGTGCCAGGCACGTTTCTCTTTCCGGTCCCGGTCAATAGCCCTGGCTCATTAACTAGAGAATAGTAGGGCATCTCCAGGCCAAGTTGCCGGTAGCGCCTGAGAATAGCCACAGCCCATTCCGCATACTCTTCGGGGTTCGATACGGTCATCCAGCTCTCCAGGTCGAGGGGGGAGAGGAAGAAGGTGGTGACCCCACGGGCCATAGCCCTCTTCACATAGTCGGCTGGCCCATCAACCCTTCTGAACTCGAAGTTGAACTTGACCAGGTCCGTAACGTTGGGGTTGCTATTGTCGTTGGCTGACTCAATTGCTCCCTCTGCCTGCGTCCGGACACGGGTGAGTCCCAGGTCCACATAGAGCAGGTCCAGGACCTTCTCCTGTTCTGATTTAGGCATGGCTGTTGCCGCCCTTCCATCTGATCCTGGAACGATATTGTTGAAGATGTGGGAATCCTCGAAGAGTCGGGCCGTAGAGCCAAACCCCTCCATCGTCTGATACTGGATACATGCATCAATCGTGATGTCAGAAACCGGCCCTGGAGCAGACTTCGGACAAGGTGTCGGCGCAGGGGTGGGCTGTGGCGTTGGTCGAGGGGTTGGTGTGGGAGTGAGTGTGGCCGTGGGCGTTGGGGTAGGCATCGGCGGCGCCCGTGTGGGGGTTGGGGCGTGTTCGGGGGTCGGATGAGGTGTGGGTGTAACCCCTTGTATAGGGGTTGGTGTGGGTAGGACGAGCGTAGTAGGACTTGGTGCAGGTGGCACCAGCGTAGGGGTCGGCGTGGGTACTGGTGTGTGGGTCGGCGTAGGCAGCGCTGGGGTAGGACTCGGCGCGGGCATCAGCGGCGTGGGGGTTGGTGTCGGCAACGGTCCAGGGATCGGGGTAGGCACCACCGGTGTAGAGGTCGGTGTGGGCACCAATGAACGGGTCGGTGTCGGCGGCTCTGTGGGCGTCGGCTGAGCCGGGCCACAGGCCAAGACCGCAGCTATGGAGAATACCAGGACAGAAATTAAAACCCGAACTTCCATCTTTGTATGGCTCTTCGACAGGTTCAGGGCGAGGGAGCGATACCTGCCACCAGGCAAGGGCTGGAAGACCCTGGTCTGATTGGACGAACGCTTGACATCGTGTCAAGCTGTGCGTACAATCCGGCTCACTTGGAGTGCTACGCTGAAGTTCAAGAGAGGCGGTTCGGGATGAAGAAGCTCGTCATTGTCATCGTGTTTGCGCTGGCGCTACTGATGGCAGTTGCCTCCCCAGGCTTTGCCTATCATGCTCCCTCACCGGGCCGCCTGGGTGGCACTGGTATCGGTATCCAGAGTGGGGGCGATCACCCCCTTGGCGCGATAGATAAAGACAAAGCTTTCTGTCCCTTCGAGTAGGCTAGAATCGGCTGGTTAAGAAAGCTCGTTATTATGGAGCCCCTGGGCATATTGGACGGCTCATACGCCCAGGGGTTTCTAGTCCAAAACTTGCTCATCGAGAGTGTGCGAGGGGGGCAGGGAAAGGGTGGAGCAACACATCTGGAGCATCGAACATACTGCACCCTAAAGGGCGGAGCATATGCCCCATCCTCTAGGGTGGGGTACTTCTCACACACCGGCCCGGCTTCTTTAAGCCCCCGTCAATTCAGCTACCCTGGGCATGACCTCCTGGGCCAGCAGGCGCGTAGACTTCTCCCATCCCTTCTGGTTCTCCCAGTGGTCGTACACCAGCACCAGAAGTCCGCCGAAGCCACCCACATCGTTGTACAGCTTATTTATCTTGTTGGCGACGGTCTCCGGAGAGCCAACCAGCCACACGTGATCTGCCAGGTATTCCGGGGTCACGGCATCGTCTGGGACCTCGACATCGTGCTTCATGCTGGGCAGGAAAGTCAACTCCTTGAAAAGCGGGAGCAAGTAGTCGCGCCAGACCCTTCCTGTCATGCTGTTGATGGCCTCGTAGCGAGCTTCTTCGTCGGTGTCGGCCACGTACACGTCCCGCACCAGACGCCACTCGCTTCGTGAGGGAGTCCTGCCAGTCTTCTGGGCCCCCTCCATGACGGCTTCCCACTGGCTCCTGCAATAGTCAGTGTTGAGTGCCAGGCTCATCGGAATGTAGCCCTTCTCCCCTGCAATCATCAGGGTGGGCGACTTGTAGCTCGCTGCTGCCACACCGATGGGCGGATGGGGCTTCTGATACGGAGTGAGGAAAAAGTGTATGAGGCCGTACATGGTGTCGGTGACGTTGATGTTCCAGAACTTCCCTTTGTATTCAAAGGGTCCCTTGTTCTCCCATATCTTCAGCATGATCTCCAGCGACTCACGGGTCATCTCACGGTGCTGGCCGTTGAACCCGTCCACGTCGAACATGGCCCAGTCGCTGGGTAGCCCGCTGGAGCCGATGCCGAGAAGGAACCGACCTTGAGCCAGGTGGTCCAGATAGGCTATACGATGGGCCAGCTCAGCCGGGTGATGGAAGGGAAGGAGATGTACCCCAGGGCCCAGCTTGATCCTCTTGGTCCTCATCAACGCCTGGGCGATCATGAGGTCCGGAGCCGGTATGGGCTCCCAGGGAGAGGTGAAATGCTCTCCGATCCAGGCTTCGTCGTAGCCCAGCTCGTCGCACAGCACCAGGTAGTCCACATCCCACTGGTGAGCGTCGTAGATATTCCGCTCCGGTGGATGGGATGGCATCATAAAGAGTCCTAGATTCATCGTTACCTCCAGTTCCTAAGTGCTACACCAGTATAACCCGCCCGTAGCCCGTTCTCAATACTTCCAGAGATGAAAGTTCACGGGTCGGTATTGACAAACCGATTTCTGCGTGTATAATTGGGTATGGCCTGAAACTGGTCTGACCAACTGACCATCGGGCCTGCTGTTGCTATGAGCGGGGTTGAAGGAATGGAAGATTTTAAAGCCATAAAGCGTACAAGGCTCTACCAGGACATCGTGGGGCAGATTCACGGGCTCATTCGTGAGGGAGTCCTGAAGCCCGGAGATAGGCTTCCTCCGGAGCGAGAGCTGGCTGACCGCCTTCATGTCAGCCGTAGCTCCCTCCGAGAGGCTATGAGGGCCCTCGAGCTACAGGGTTTGTTGGTGAGCCGTCCTGGCGCTGGCACCTTCGTCAGCTCCGAGAGCATGGACGCCCTTATCTCCATCGTTGCCTCGTCCCTTACCCAGGTGAGGGACTTCCTAAACGACATCTTTGAGGTGCGCCACCTGCTGGAGCCGCAAATAGCCGCCCTGGCAGCGGAGCGCGCCACCCAGGATGATATCCAGCGCATGGTGGAGGCCCTGGAAGCGCAGGAGGGGCAGATAGCCAGTGGCGAGACAGGGGTTGAGGGGGACACCGCCTTCCACTTTGCTATGGCCCAGGCCACCCAGAACTGGGCCCTGGTAAAGGTCATCTCCACCATAGCAGACATATTGCAGCAGTCCCGCGACCAGTCCCTTCAGACCCCTGGCCGGCCGCAGCGGTCCCTCGCTTCTCACAGGCACATCCTGGACATGATTCAACGAAGGGACGCAGAAGGCGCCAGGTCGGCTATGCAGTACCACATATCAGAGGTGGAACCGGCGAATATCAGTCAGCGGTCAGTTATCAGCAGTCAACTATCAGCCGTCAGCAGTCAGTTGACACCCGATAGCTGATGGCTGGCCCCTGAAAGCTTACATCATCAGGAGGGACCCGTATGGGCAAAGTAGCTGTGGAGGTGGTATACCGGGGTATTTTCCAGAAAAACCTGGCAAGGAACATCTGCCGCGGCATCGTCCTGGCTGCCAGGAAGGAAGGCAAGATAGGCATATCCTTTGGCCGCTACGGTGACTCCCCGGAGCGGAACGGCATCCCGGCCAAGCAATTCGCCGTGGTGGCCGATAGCCAGGAGGAGCTGGAAGAGAATCTGGCTATGTATGAGGCCGACAACGTAGATGTCACCGTGGCCGTGGATGACACTCTGTGCAAGGGGGTGGAATCCTGGGGTTGGTACGGACTCCAGCCCATCAACGCCCTCACCAGGGAAAATGGCATCTTGCTGGTGACCTCCATGCAGGGCAGGGGCGACTTGATCCAGGACACTCACCAGAAGGATGTGCCCTACAAAATCGGCGTGGTAAAGGGGACGGTGAGCTTCTCCGGCCTCTGGGTATACAAGGACGACCACACCGATGTGAGGATACTGGGGGCTCTCTGCAAGGTGTGCCCAGGGCTGGTTAGCATCGAGAAGATGGAGGAGGCCATAAGAGAGCAGTGGAAGGATGAGCTAAAGGTGCAGTCCGCCCACAAGTCTTACGAGCGGATGGAGACACGGGTGGTCGAGCCAGGCGAGGGTAACACCGAGACCCCATTCAGGTTTGACCTGCCCGGCTGGACGCAGATGGAGGAAGGGATAGTGGTCAGGGGTATAGCCCAAGGTAAGGGCTTCCGCGAAGGTGATGGGGGATACGAGCCCAAGAGGAACCCTTACTTCAAGAAGTACAGCACCCGTAGTATGCGCCCCGTGGTGGACTTCGATACCTGTATCAAGTGCACCCTCTGCTGGCTCCAGTGTCCCGACACCTGCTTCGACGTCACCCCCGATGGCCTATACGACGCCAACATGCAGGCCTGCTGCGGCTGCGGCGTGTGCGAGGCCGTCTGCCCCGTGGCCGACTGCATCACCATGGTCAACGAGGCCGAGTTTACCGACAACGCCGGCCAGTGGGAGATGTGGCAGAAGGACAAGGACGGCTACAAGAAGTGGATGACAGAGCTAATTCAGAAGCAGAAGGCCCAGGATAGGTCTCATGGCTTCCACCACGTGGGACAGTACAAAGAAGAGATCGCCCAGATGGAGGATAAGTAATGACTACAGCCGAGATTCTGGAGCGGGAGCAACTGATCAGCGGCAGTGAGGCCATCGCTGTAGCCTGCTCCCTGGCCGATGTGGATGTCATCACCGCCTATCCCATCCGGCCCTACGATACGGTGATGCAGTTCGTGTCCAAGCTCGTCGCCGACGGGGAGCTTGACTGCGAGTTCATCGTTGCCGAGAGCGAGCACTCCCAGTTCGAGATAGTGAAGCACGCCTCCTCCGTTGGTGCCAGGGTCTTCTGCGGTTCCAGCGGCGTCGGCTGGTTCTACGCCTTCGAGGCCATCACCGTCACCGCGGGCCTCAGGCTTCCCGTGGTGGCGATGGTGGGCAACCGTGCCCTGGACGACCCAGGGGCCTTCGGTGTGGAGCACAACGATGCCCTGGCGGTGAGAGATCTGGGCTGGATGCTCAACTGGGTATCCACCGCCCAGGAGGCCCTGGACACGGCTCTCATGGCCTGGAGGATAGCCGAGGACCCCAGGGTGTTCCTGCCTTGCGCTATCAGCGCCGACGGCTCCTTCCTCACCCACTCCCAGGTCCTGGTCAAGGTCCCAGACAGGAGCCTGGTGCAGAAATTTCTGCCACCCTACAACCGTGGCAACCTGGTGCTGCACCCTGACAACCCCATCACCATCGCTCCCCAGGTGAATGAAGACTGGCTGATGGAGATACGGAAGCAGACGGATGAGGCCATGCGCCGTGCTAAAGGGGTCATCGAGGAGGTGTACCAGGAGTTCAAGGGCGTCTTCGGCAGGGGCAGTCCCAGCCCCTTCTACGAGGAGTACATGACTGAGGATGCCGAGATCGTCTTTGTGGGTATGGGGACCCTGTCCATGCCCGTCAGGGTAGCCGTCAGGAGAATGCGGGAGCAGGGCGTCAAGGTGGGGTTCGTGCGGATAAAGTGGTTCCGCCCCTTCGCTACCCAGGAGATAAGGGAGCTGCTCTCCCGGTTTAAGGGCATCGGGGTTATTGACAGGGACTACTCTTATGGTTCACCATCTTACGGAGGGGTCCTGTTTAACGAGCTCAGGTCTGTCCTATATCCCCTGGCGAAGAGGCCCCTGGTGCTTAGCTTCATAGCAGGGCTGGGTGGACGGGAGATTCGGGCCCAGAATGTCTTTGAAATGACGGATATAGTACGCAAGGCCCTGGAAACCGGCAAGGTAGAACAAGAGAATTACTGGATAGGAGTAAGGGGGTAATTTATGGCTACTACAGTAGACCTGCCCCAGGTAAAAGGGGTTAAGAATATACCCATAGAGGAGATGTTCACCTCAGGGCACAGGACGTGCCAGGGCTGTGAGTCCGCCCTGGTGATGCGCCTCATGATAAAAGCCGCGGGCGACAGGACGATAGTGGTGGGGAGCACCGGCTGTATGTACGTGGCCAACACCACCTACTACACTACCCCCTGGGTTGTGCCCTGGATGCACACCCAGCTAGGCTCCTCGGGGTCGGCAGCCACGGGCACCGCCGCTGGCCTCAAGGCCCTTATGCGCAAGGGCAAGATAAAGGAGGAGCCTATCAACGTAATCGCCTTCTGTGGCGATGGTGGTGGCGCAGACATGGGCCTCTCGGCCATCTCCGCCTCGCTCACCCATCCCGAATATAACCATCTCGTTCTGCTGTACGACAACGAGTCCTACGCCAACACCGATATTCAGGTCTCAGGGATGTCTCCCTGGGGCGCTAACTCCACCTTCAGCCCGCCGGGCAAGGCCCGTCGCATCATGAACACCCGGTGGAAGAAGAACATGGTGGGTATGCTGGCCGCCGGGCACCCCGAATGCCGATACCTGGCTACTGCTTGCGCATCCTACGGCCTGGACATGACCAATAAGGTGCGCCGCGCCCTGACCATAGGCGGCCCCACCTTCATCCATAGCATTGACCCGTGCCCCAAGGGCTGGGACTACGATCCCAAGTTCTCCCACGAGCTGGGTATGCTGGCCATAGAGACGGGGCTGTGGGTGCTCTACGAGATCATAGACGGCGAGCTGATCCTCAACGGCCCCTCCAGGGCCATCGCCAAGGGTATGAAGAGGCGCAAGCCCGTGGAGGAGTACCTGACGCGCCAGGGACGCTTCGCCCACTTTACCCCTGAGGATACCAAATACGTGCAGGGAAAGGTGGACCAGATGTGGGAGAGGTGGTGGGGCCCCGGCGTGATACCAGTGAACATCAAAGAGAGCTAGGAGCAAGATAGGGTCTCCGATGTCTGATTAAGGAGGGCCCCGCCACCTGGGGCCCTCCTTATACTTTTCTACGAGGTTGACGCTATCCACATTCAAAGGATGCGATATGGAAGACGTTCAGGCAGAGTTGCAGCGTTTCAAGAGGGACACCGCATACTACGAAGCCCACTATGAGGAGCTGCTGGAGCAGTACTCGGAGCAGTGGGTTGCCATCTACAACCAGCAGGTAGTGGGGGCCTCACCAGACTTTGACCAGCTTCTCGATGACCTTGAGGCCAGAGGTGTCCCACCAGGAAAGGGTCTGATTGAATACCTGACCCGTAAAGAGGAGATCTGGATTCTCAGCACATGATACGAGGCTACTTCTCCACTACAGGGGGCAGGAATCGCCCCTACGTTGATGGCGTCTTCCAATTCCCTGGTGGTGTCACCGACCGGAGTCTGGAAGTGAGGCTCCTTGTGGACACAGGAGCCGACAGAACTCTAATCTCTCCTAGAGACGCGGGGCAGATGGTCAGAAGGTTGGGTATTGACCTTGCTGCCCTTCCCAGAGGTGCGCCTGGCGCTGGTGTTGGTGGGCAGGCAGACACGCGAACCATAGAAGCAGTGTTAACCCTTGGCAACTTCTCAGTCCGCTTAACCCTCCCGATTCTGGAACCGCCGCCTGGCCCGCTTCCTCCTATTCCCTCTCTTTTAGGTAGGGACATCATCTCTCACTTTGCCTTGTTCATGGAAGAGCGCACAAACCGTGTGCTCCTGCTTGAGCCCCATGAGGCCGATCCTCTCAACATTCCGTCGTAGGGTTGACCTCCATGCTCTGGCTGCCGTAATCTAACCCTGTGATTGAACCGCGTATTGCCAACCATGAATGAAGGAGGGGACTTATGGCTTCCAGGACTTATGACATCATCACCATCGGCGGTGGGCTCGGCGGCTCGGCTCTCGCGACGGCGATGGCGGAGCGCAGGGCCCGCGTGCTTGTCCTGGAGCCGGAGACTCGATTCAGGGACCGGGTGCGTGGCGAGGCGATGATGTCCTGGGGCGCTGCGGAGGCCAGGGAGCTGGGAATCTACGACACCATCATGTCCGCAGGCGGCCACGAGCTTCCGTGGTGGGACTCCTATATTGGACCCAGGAGGACAGGGCATCGCGACCTCATCGCCACAACGGTCCCAAAGGTCCCGATAGTCGCCTTCTATCACCCGAACATGCAGGAGGCCCTTATCGAGGCTGCTGAGGTCGCTGGTGCTGAAGTAAGACGCGGCGCAAGGGTGTGGGGGGTCAAGACAGGTGGCACCCCGATGGTGGTAGCCGAGATAGGCGGCCGCGAAACGGAAATAAGAGCCCGTCTGGTGGTCGGCGCTGATGGAAGGGCCTCGATAGTACGAAGCTTAGGAGGCTTCCACGTCCAGCGCGACCCAGACCAGAACCTGATAGCCGGAGTGCTGTTAGACGATATACCGGCTTCAGACAGCGCCGCTCATCACTGGTTGAACTCGTCCCTGGGACTGGCGACCTTCATCTTCCCTCAAGGGCATGGGCGGGCGAGGGCCTATGTCTGTTACCAGACAAAAGCGGGGTATCGCCTCAGCGGCGGCACAGATATGACGCGATTCGTTGAGGACTCCTTGAAATCTGGTGCGCCTGCTGACCATTACTCTAAGGCGAAAGCTGCCGGCCCTCTGGCCACCTTCGATGGCGCAGCCGCCTGGGTTGAGCACCCGTACCGGGATGGGGTGGCTCTGATCGGGGACGCCGCAGCAGCCAGTGACCCCACCTGGGGCCAGGGGCTCTCGCTGACCCTCCGGGACGTCCGCGTCCTCCGGGACCAGTTGCTTCGGCACGAAGACTGGGACAAGGCCGGCCATGCCTACGCCGAGGAGCACGACCGTTACTATCAGGTGGCCCACACTATGGAGTCCTGGATGACGCAGATGTTTATGGAGATGGGCCCGGAAGCCGATGCGCGCCGGGCCAGGGCGCTCCCCTTGTGGCGGGAGGATAGGACGCGTCAGCCGGACGTTCTTCTGAGCGGGCCGGATCAGAGGCTTGATGAGGCAGCGCACAGGCGGTTCTTCGGGGAAGAATGAGAAAAGATAGCCTCTCAGGAGGCCTTAAACCATCTGTCGAGTGAAGAAGGAGAAGGATATGAAGCGGCCCACCCTCTATGATGTCCTGGAGGCACGAAAGACCATAGCCCCGTATCTACCCCGCACGCCCCTCCACTACTACGCCGCCTTGAGCAAGTTTCTCGATGCCGAGATACGCCTCAAGCACGAGAACCACCAGGCCCTTGGCGCCTTCAAGGTGCGTGGCGGGATAAATCTCCTGGCCCACATGAGCCAGGAGGAGCGCAGCCGTGGGGTGATCACCGCCTCCTCGGGCAACCACGGCCAGTCCATAGCCTACGCCTGCAAGCTCTTCGGTGCCCGCGCCATAATTGGCCTTCCTGAGAATGCCAATCCTCTGAAGGTAGAGTCCATGCGAAACCTGGGGGCCGAGCTAATCTTCCACGGCAAGAACTTCGACGAGGCCAGGGAGCACTGCGAGCGGCTTGCCAGGGAGGAGGGCTACCGCTATGTCCATGCGGTAAACGAGCCTCTCCTGGTCGCCGGAGTGGCTACAGAGACCCTGGAGATAATAGAGGACTTCCCTGGTGTGGAGTCCATCTTTGTCCCCCTGGGTGGTGGCAGCGGGGCCGCTGGGGCCTGCATCGTGGCCAAGGCCGTCAACCCTGAGATAAAGGTCCTCGCTGTGCAGTCGGCCCAGGCACCGGCAGGATACCTCTCCTGGAAGAACCGCAGCCTCACCCAGGCGGCGATGGAGACCA
>CAYWGG010000025.1:0-8489 GCA_964457285.1 uncultured Dehalococcoidia bacterium | reverse complement strand
GTGCTGGAGAACTATCAGCCCGCATGACGTTTCAATCCAGTTCAGCACTTCGGGAATGGCCTTGGCAAGAGCACGTTTGTTTAATACCAGGCCCCAGTGAGACGCTCCTTCTACGCTAAGGCGGTCTGCCCTGAGCCAGAGGTCATCGTAGCGATGGTTTGGCCACTGCTCGTCCAGGGTTCCGGTGACTATAAGCAACGGACATGGCAAAGCCTCTATGACAATACCTCTCCGTCTCTCATCTCGTGCCAGGCGTGATTCACGGCTGAGAGAAGACAAAGCGACCTTTCTCTCTTCCAGGTCGAGGTCAGGCATGGCTGGCTGCTCTTCAGGGTCGCGGTTTAAGATACCGTACTCCTCTGCCGTGAATTCTCCTGTACGTAGCTCGATTGATGGGTTGGGCTGTCGTGCTGGTAGGCTCGGAGCTAGAGCAACGCAAGCGGCTCCATGACCGGATGATGCGACCATCATCGCTATCAGCCCGCCCATGCTCCAGCCAACGAGGATCGGCTTCCGTCTAAGCTGTCTAACTAGCGCATAGACATCGTCGGCATAGTCGTTCATGCTGGTATGCGACAGGTCTGCGGGGTCGCTGTTACCGTGCCCACGCAGGTCTATAGCATAGGTAGGCCAGCCACGAGCGGCAAGCTCTCGCTGCCAGAACTTCCAGAAGACATATGCGGAGTTCGCTGCTCCATGCACCAAAACAATCGGAGAGTGGCTATCGCTCCCACCGGGAAACATTGCTGATGCTGTAATGATCAAACGGATACCTCCACCAGCATATTGGACCGCTTCATGCGCTCTACGGGCTGAAGAAGCGGGCCAGCTCGTCCCTCTCGAAGCGGGGCAAGGGTTCCAGCTCATGCCCCCTGATAATGTGGACGCCCTCCTCGGGGCCGGTGATACGGCCTATCTCGAAGGCGTCTATGCCCTCCCTTTCCAGGGCCGAGAAAAGCCGTGGCACGTCCTCGGGTGGCAGGGTGATAATCAGCGCTCCCGACGCCAGCAAGCCCAGGGGATTGAGGCCAAGGGCCTGGCATATCTCAGCACATTCGGGCAGAATGGGGATGCTCCCCTCCTCCACCGCGAGCCCCACCCCAGCTGCTCTGGCTACCTCCCACAGGCCAGTAGCCAGACCACCCTCGGTGGGGTCGTGGAGGGCGTGCACCCGAACTGTGGAGCACGCCGTGAGGGCGTCCCTGACTACACTTATACCAGGGTAAAACAGTAATTCTTTCGCCCTCGTTATGGTGCCAGCAGCGACCCCACCTCTGCCCAGGGCCTCTGCCGCATCCTGGGCCAGCAAGGCAGTCCCTTCCAGAGCGATGCCTTTGGTTATCACTATGCTATCCCCATCCTTTGCACCGCCGGTACGTACTATTTTACTTTTTTCTACTTCTCCTAGCATGAATCCCACTATGATAGGGTGTGCAAGGTCCCTGGTAACCTCGCTATGTCCCCCTACCAGGGTAACGCCAAGGGAGTTGCAGGCATCAAGGAGCTGGTCAAAGACGGCCTCTGCCTCCTTCGCAGTAAAGGTCTCGGGAATAAGCAAAGTGGCTAGGAACCAGCGAGGCGTAGCTCCAGTGCAGGCCACGTCGTTAGCGTTTACCTGGACCGCGTACCAGCCGATGCGATTGGTAGCGAAGGTTATGGGGTCGGTCTTAGCCACCAGAACACGGTCCCCGTAGTCCAGCAGTGCAGCATCTTCCCCTACGCTGGGACCCAGGAGCACCCTCTCGTCTCTAATGTCTATCTTGGAAAGGAGCAGCTCCAGCAGGTCCATCGGAAACTTGCCTACTTTCATCCCTTACCACCTGCTCACGTGTTGATAGGCTGGCTGGCATCTTCGGATGTCCTCAACACCAGCCAGAGCCCGACCACAATGTCACCCAGGATAGCCACAAACTCACTCTAATTACCTCACGAGATTACTACGAGCTGGCGGAGATGTCTACCTCCTAACGCGATACATGCTTCCCCGGACGTCAAACATTGCGCCCTGTGACTCCAGCCGTTATAGTACGGGTTGGTCAAGGTCATAGACTCGACTTCCCTGGAGCACATCAATGGATTACGTTTTTACATTTTTATGGAGCATGGCCCCCATCTGCGAGCTGCGCTGCGCCATACCGCTGGGCATGGGGACCTATGACTTGCCGCTGGTAGGTATGCAGGGTTATGACCTACCCTGGTATGGAGTGCTTCCAGTAGCGGTGATAGGCAACATGGTCCCGGCAGTGTTCTGGCTTCTGGTCCTGCCCAGGCTAGGGCTCATACTGACGAGTTTCCCCAATCCCCTGGGAAGGTTGCTTATCTGGCGTAGCCAGGAGCTCAGGAGGCACAACGCCCAGAGGTTCCACAGATATGGTGCGCTGGCGCTGGCGATCTTCGTGGCTGTGCCGTTGCCTCTGACCGGTACATGGACGGGGTGTCTGGTGGCGTGGGCCTTTGAGATACCCTTCTGGCGGGCCCTGCTATCCATAGGGCTGGGAGCCGCGATTGCTGGGGTCATAGTGACAGGTCTGACGGGGTTGGGGATACTTTTTGCAGACTGGCTGTAGGGCTACCTGGATGTTCTGGACTAATTTTAGACTTGTTTAAAATTTTTCATATACTGGTCTTGACAAACGCCAGAACGCATGGTATCATACTCTACGTCGAATATGATGAGCAAGGAGGCTGATATGGCGAGAAAGACTAAGCTGATGCAGAGGGTCGAGGAGAATTACCAGAGGTCCCTGGAGAGACTCCTTCCAGAGATGGTCAATGAAAAAGGTCTCTCCGTCACTGCTCAGGAGCTAGGGGTAAGCAAGGCCACCCTTGGTTATTGGCTCCTGAAGCTGGGCATCAACGTGCGTCGAGTCGCCCTGGCCCCCGGTGAGACCTTGGAGGTGAAGCGGTCGAGCTAGCCGATACTGGGCTGATCGGCAGCGCCGAAACTTCCCCTTCTTGACAGGCCCTCAAAGATTATGGTAAAAGTGACATGCGGCCCCGAGGGGCCAATTTTTATGTTTTAGGAGGTCACATGAGAAAAGGGGGTCTTTTAGCCATAGGTCTCTTCAGTATCTTCCTTCTGCTGGTCACAGCCTGCGGCGGCGAGGAGGAGACTCCTACACCGACCCGTGGTGCCCCAACCCCGACGCCCACCGCTGCCGCCAGGCCCACACCGACCCCGCAACCGCCGGCGGACACTCCAACGGTCGCGCCTGCGGCCCCTGTTACTCTTGAAGTGAGCGCTGCCGCCGGTGAGCAGCTAAAGTTCGATAAGGATAAGCTCACAGCCAAGACTGGGGCCCAGGTGGTGTTGAGGTTCAGGAATACCTCCGCAGTTCTTGAGCACAACTGGGTCCTGGTGAAGGCTGGAAATAAGGATGCGGTGGCTAATGATGGGGTAGCGGCGGGTCCGGCCAACAACTGGATACCGGCCGGGGACGCCAGGGTAATTGCCAACACGCTGCTACTTAAGCCAGGGACCACAGGAGAGGCCAAGTTCACCGCTCCTGCGCCCGGTACGTACCAGTTCGTATGCACCTTCCCGGGGCATAACGTGACCATGTTCGGAGAGTTTGCGGTTACTCAGTAAAGACTTGATCAGTACCCACAGATATTGCGGCAAAACAGAGGACTGGCCTGGAGAAATTTACCAGGCCAGTCCTTTATAATAGTGTGTAAATTGCTAAGAATCCCGTTGACGCTGGAACAGAATCGTATTTATACTACAGCACAGTGAGGGAGTGGGAAATGAGACTATCGTGCCTACAAGAAAATCTCAGCAGGGGCCTTGGCGTAGTGGGAAGGGCAGTGGCTACAAGGACTACGCTACCCATCACCCAAAACGTGCTGCTCGCCACTGACCAGGCCATGCTGAAGCTATCAGCCACTAATCTGGAGATAGCTATTACTACATGGATAGGTGCTATGGTGGAGGAAGAGGGCTCTATCACCGTGCCCGCGCGGCTCCTTACGGAGTTTGTGGCCTCCTTGCCAGCGGAGCGGATAGACATGGTCATGACGCCACGGCCCATGACTCTCCAGTTGACCTGCGCCCGTTCCGAGGCGCGCATCCACGGCACCGATGCTGAGGAGTTTCCGCCAATCCCCACGGTAGAGGGAGGGCTGGCCGCAAAGATAGACCCTCAGGTGCTTAAGACAGCTATCAGCCAGGTGGTGTTTGCGGCAGCTACGGAGGAGTCCAGGCCGGTGCTCACTGGCGTGAAGCTGGAGCTTGAGGGAGACAGGTTCACCATGGCAGCCGCCGACGGCTTCCGCCTGGCGGTGTACCGAGGGCACCTCGCGGAACCTGTGGGGGAGCCCATTAGCATCATCCTTCCTGCCCGGACTCTCAGCGAGCTGAACCGCTTCCTTGGTGAGCAAGATAGCCCTGTGGAGATGACTATGACTCCGGCCAGGGGACAGGTGATGTTTCGTCTTCAGAACATCGAAGTGGTATCGCAGCTTATACAGGGCACTTTCCCCAACTACTCCCAGCTTATACCTCAGAGCTACCAGACGCGCACCGTCTTTGACCTTCAAGAACTCTTGAGGGCTACGAGAAGCGCAGCTATCTTCGCTCGCGATGGCAGCCAGATTATCAGGCTCCAGATGACGCCGGCGGCCGAGGGCACTCCTTCGGAAGGGGAGGGACGACGTCCTGGCAGAGTGACAATCTCGGCCAGGGCCGAGGAGATGGGAGACCACCAGGATGAGGTAGATACTTATATTGAGGGTGATGAGTCCAAAATAGCCTTCAACAGCAAGTATCTGCTGGATGTGCTGTCGGTAATGGAGCGGGGCGAAGTAGTCCTGGAGACCACCACCCCCTCCAGCCCTGGGGTCTTCAAACCCACCAACTCAGATAGCTATGTCCATGTGGTGATGCCCATGTTCGTGCAGTGGTAGCGTTAAGCTGAGGTCCTGTTCCACGCGGCTTTAGCGGCTATTCTGGAACCAGGCTGAGCGCATCGACATGGCGGGGCCGCAGCAGGACACGGAAGTGGCGGTGGTCGAGGGTCGCCAGCTTTGGTCCATTGAGCCGCTCAAGCATTTGGATTCTGACTCTGCCTCCAGTAGGGACTTACAACGGTACGGTAGAGAGGTAGATGCCTGAGGGGATGCTTAATTCCTGCGTTCCCAAAGGGTAAAAAAGTTCGGCGACTGGTCTTCCAGGGCCTCTTGTAGCTCTTGCCGGTCAATCCGCTTGACAACCTCATGCTCTTTGGCCATTAGCTGCTCCAACAGGTTGGAGCATTCCAGAACGGTGGCAGGGTCAGCGTTGTCTCCTAGTAGAGACTGGAAGGTAGAGGCCATCTGGTGGGAACTCATAACCAGTGCCGCCCCGCTGATGACAAACACAGCCACCGTTGGAAACTCCTCTTCTTTTTGCCCCTCTCCCAGCCTGTCCATAATAGACAGCATCCCAGTTTCCCGGACCAGTTCCTCCACCCTCAGCGGCAAATCCATGAGATGGGCGAAGGGGTGCTCGGTGCGTTCTCTTAGTAGCTGGCTAAAGCCCTCTTCCATCCTGTTGAAGAAGGTGTCGCCAAAGACATCGGATGTGTTTAATAACGTCACCCGAGGCACCTCCCACCTGAGGTCAATGGCTAAGAACTCCTTAAGGTGTGGAAAAATACAGAGGCTAATATCTGCACGCTCAGGCCCCGTTTGTCCCAGGTCGAACAACTCTTCCATCTAACTACTTTCTGTCAGCAGGGTGAAAGGTTCTTATGGTTGTATTTTACCACAGGTGTGAGACCCCACAAGGGAAATGGTACAATAGCCCGTGAGTCACATACGTGTAAGGCGTTGCGCCATAAGCTCGCCTATCTTTATTCCTACCTGTAGGGGGCAAAATCGCCAGAGGTTCTTTGCAGGATCATTTAGAGGGGGTAGCTGCTCTGCTGAAGGTGGGGCCAGTTGGTCTGCTGCTAGACCTGGACGGCACCATATCCGAGATAGTGTCAGAACCACAGGCTGCCGCCGTGAGCCCGGCCATCAAGTCAGCACTCAGAGAGTTGTGTCTGAGGCTTGCCCTGGTAGCTGTGATCACGGGCCGTTCCGCCTGGCAAGCCAGAGATATTGTGGGCCTCCAGGAGTTGACCTATGTGGGCAACCACGGCCTCGAGCGGTTGGAGAGGGGTCGCTTCACGCTGACAGAAGGCGTGCAGGCTTACGTGCCTTTCCTGAAGCGACTCCTGGAGCGTCTGGGGGAGAGGTTCCCTCCTTCAGGCCCAGGGCAGGTTCCTTCATCGGGCCTTACCTTAGAGGACAAAGAAAGCTCCTTTGCCGTACACTATCGCCTCGCCAGAGACCCCGATAAAGCCCGCGATGATGCCCTGGAAGCTATCCGTGAGCTGGCTGGAGGGCAGGTCAGGGTGTTGATGGGGAAGGCGGTTATCAACGTCCTGCCTCCTGTCAACTTGACCAAGGGGACTGCGGTCATCTCCCTTGTAACCGAGCACAACCTGTCAGGCGCCGTACTTATCGGTGACGACGTGACAGATATAGACTCGTTTCGCGCAGCCAGGGATCTGTCTAGCCAGGGCAGCTTTAGCGGTATATCCGTCGCTGTGGTAGGCCCGGACTCTCCTCCAGAGCTAGAAAAAGAGGCCGACTTCACCCTCTCGATGGTATCAGAAGTAGGGGATTTCCTGAAGTGGCTAGTGGGACAGGTTGACTCACCCTGAGCCTACCCAGAGGAGTCAATCAGGGCCTTGATGTCCTCTAGCTGGCAACAAATCCAGTGGGTTATGTCTTCTCTCTCGATGATCTGAGTCAGCGTTGTGGCACGCTGCTTTCTTTCCTCGGGGCTCATGGTGATGGCCTGGTACATGGCCTGCATAGTGCCCTCGATGTCAGCGGGTGAGACCGAGAGAGCAGCAGGGGAAAGCTGCCGATGGGCTCCGGTGGTCTCCGACAGAATCAGCACACCTCCTCGCGTATTGACCACAGGCCCCTCTTTCGCTACCAGGTTCATGCCGTCAATGACCGCATTCACCAGCATCACATCGTAGAGCTTCATACCGGCTATAGCCTGAGTGTAGTTGTTCTCTATGAAAGCGGATACCGGCTGCCATCTCTCGTTGCCGAATGTGGAATTTACGTCCCGGATCACCTGCTGAATCTCATCCATGTACCTCTGATACTGCCTGATATGGGTTCGAGATGGGACAAGAAATGCCAGAAAATTGACACGACCTCGCAGCTCCGGATGCCTGGAGAGAAGCACCCCAAAGGCTCTGAAGCCACGCACCACGTTCTTGCTGGGCTCGGCCCTGTCCACTCGGATTATGGTGTTCTCGTTACACAGAGGCAGCAGCTTTTTCTCGTACTCAAGGGCCCTGGGTGAGTTAGCAATGCGCCTTATCTCTCCTACGTTTATAGAAATGGGGTAGGCGCGCGCCAGGGTCCTGCGGCCACCACAGTGTATTTCTCTTTTCTGGTAGTCTATATCGCTCTCTGGTAGGAACTCCTCACAAGTGTCCAGGAAATTGCGCACGTCGACCATAGTCTGAAAGCCCACTATATCGGTTGCACATAACCCTTTACAGATGCTCTTGACCATATAAGAGGGGATGAGCTGCCAGTAGCGTAGCGATGGCCAAGGTATGTGAGTGAAGTGGTGGATTATAGAGCTGGGTAGGGCGGTCCTGATGTATTCTGGGGCCAGGTATAGATGATAATCATGGACCATGACGATGGGTGGTTTGGGGGTCTCCCTGGCTTCCTCGATTACCGACTGGGCAAAGGCCCTGTTCACCTGCACGTAGCCGTCGTGCCAGGCATCGTGCACATTCGCATCAAGATTGGGATTGTAAGGGGAGTTCCACATATAGTGCTGGAGGAACCACAGCAGCGGGTTGCAAAAGATGTTGTAGTACTTGTGGTAAACCCGACGGGGCGTCACTACGAAGCGGAGGTGGATCCGGTGCCCCGGTATCGGCGACCTCAGTCGAGACCCACGGCTCTCTTCTGAGGCCCGTCTATCCCCTTCACCTATGGCGCTGGCAATCCAGGTGAAGTCTACCATCTGGGCCAGGGAGCTTAGCGCAGTGACGACTCCTCCACTTCCTCTCCTGGCATCAGTCCGACCGTCGGGCGTAATCTGATGTTCGACGGGCCCACGGTTGCTGGCGAGGATCAGGCATCTATCGGCCAAGACTGTATTACACAGTTCCTGTAACCGGGCCTCGTGTGCCTCCCTCGGATCTACTGCCATGGCCCCTCACACCCCGGTAGGTCTTGGCCCCATCACCGTACCTCTGCCGTCCTGGGAGCGCTTCATCTGCAAGTGGGCAAAATCGAAAGGATTAGCTAAAGAGGTTGGGACTGCTTGACCTTAACATTTCCGAGAAGGCTTGTCAACTAGCACATCTCCGGTCTCCAGGGTCGTTCAATTGTCATTGCGAGTTGTCATGCCCCTGTGGGGCGACACCGACAGATGAAATGATGCCGCTAAACCTCACCCCGACCTTCGGTCACCCCTC
>CAYWGG010000024.1:0-19214 GCA_964457285.1 uncultured Dehalococcoidia bacterium | reverse complement strand
CCAGCCTTCGGCCACCCCTCTCCCAATGGGAGAGGGGCCGGGGGTGAGGGCTATACCACACGAAAGCCCGAAGAGCCAGATAAAGTCGGGTATTTTCCCCCTATGAAGTTGGGGTGCATTCCCCGTATACCGACGTTGAAGGATGCTGTTAGAGTACGAACTGTGGGCCCAGGAGCTTCTGACCTGGCTGTGTTTGGCGGAAGACCGGCCCCTTGCTCTGAGTTGATAGCCCGCGGGCCCCATTCCTGCTTCAGGAGTCAACAATGAAGTCGCAGATACAACTACTCTCTAATACAAAGTCCAAGTGGATCTGGGCGCTTATGCTGCTCATGCCGCTTCTCTTGTTGAGCTTAACAGCGTGTGAGGGCGATGAATATTACGAAGCTAAAAGCGGTGAAGCAAAAGTCTCAGCACTTACATCTGGCAATGAGGTCCCGTATATAGGGATAGTTACACCCAGGGCTGGCGAAGCCCTGCCTGCTGACGCCGTCGAGGTGACGGTGGAGACCGGAGGCTTCATTATAGATGCTGACGCCATTGGCAAGGCGGCGGTGCCAGGCAGGGGTCATTGGCACTTGTACGTGGATGGCGCCTTCGTGCAGGCACACGCAGGGGACCGGGTCACTTTGACGAGCTTGACTCCAGGTCCCCACCATTTGAGGTGCTCCCTTGCCAATAACGATCACTCCCCACTTGACCCGCCCGTTGAAGACAGCGTCGTGGTTGATGTGGTGGGTGAAGGGCTCTCATCCCCCACATCAAGCAGTCTGGAATATTAAACGCACCGGGAGGCAGGCCCATTTTGGCACGAACGCTGACCTTGGTGGCCATGCCACCTGGATTGATGTTCCACAAGCTGTGGGGCCGAATGGGGCTAACGCCCCGCCTCATTCTGTGTATAGTAGTCGTTACGGCAGTGCCAGTTATACTGATAAGCTTCTTTGCGTTCCATACTGGCAGCGAAGGCGTCCGACGCCACATCAGGCTGCACCTGACGTCAGTGGTTACTGTAAAGACGCAGGAGGTGGAACGGTGGTTTCGTCCTCTGGAGGCATCGGCGGATGTCCTGGCCAATAGCTCTCAAATAAAGCAATGGGTCGGCGTTGTCCAGGTGGCCGAACGGGGAAATGAGTCCAGAGTTGCCAGGGAAAGCCTGCTCCGTCACTTCAAAGATGTACTCCAGAGAAATATAGGGCTGCAACGTATATCAGTGACATCGGCCAATCAGAGCAGTCTTCTGGTCTCCACCAAAATAGACGCGCCCTTTACTCCAGTTGCCGTACCGTTATCCGATAACACTACTTCCGGTGTACGGGTTTACCTGCCACCTTACATACCTGGCGGCGAGATGTCGCCAGCCATCATCACGGCCCCTGTAGTGAAAGAGGGGGAAGTCCAGGCCCACATAGTCCTGGAGGCCTCCCCCGTCTCTCTGTACGAGACCCTCTCGCCGGATGTCGGGCTGGGCACCCACGGGAAGGTGTACCTGGTGAACCGGGACGGGGAGGTCCTCACTCCACCCCGGCACCTTCCCAGCGGCTCAAAGGTTATCCAGGCTACAGGGCTTATCACCGAAGCCGCCAACGGATTTGGCAGTGGCCTCAGGTACAAGGACTTCATGGGCACCGAGGTTGTGGGAGCCTATAAGCCTCTGGAGTCGCCGGGCTGGGGGGTAGCAGTCGAGATGCCCGCCTCCGAAGCCTTCAGCGACATAAATCAGATGCGCTGGGTGATCATTGGAGCCTCTGGGGCCTTTCTCCTGCTTATTCTGATGGCGGCGCTGCTTATCACCCGCCACATTATCCGTCCCCTGCACACTTTGATCGAGGGAGCCCAGGTGGTCGGCAGGGGCGACCTGGCCCACCGGATCGAGGTCAGGAGTGCAGACGAAATCGGGATGTTAGCGCAGTCGTTTAACCAGATGGCCGTAGACTTGAAAGCAACCATCGAGAACCGGCTGGCCGAGCGCAGGCGGGCGGAAATCGAGCTTGAGAGGAAAAATCGGGAGCTGGAGGAGGCATCCCTGGCCAAGACCCAGATTCTGGCCACTGCGTCCCATGAGCTCAAGACGCCCCTCACGGGCATTATGGGCTACGTTGATAGAATGCTTTTGAGACAGGACACGGTGGGGCTACTCAACGAGCGGCAGCAAAGGTACCTTGAGACTGTCCAGGAAAGCTCTCTCAGGCTGAAGGCCCTGATTGATGACCTTCTGGAGGTCTCCAGAATAGAGTCCAACAGCCTTGAACTCACCCTTGTGGAGCTGGATGTGCGGCGAGAGGTCCAACACATCGTTAGCTCCATGCACACACAGACCAGCGAAAAGGACATTGACGTGGTGCTGGCTATTCTGCCAGACATCTCCCCTGTGAGAGCAGACAGGCTGAGGTTCTCTCAGGTTATTGGGAATCTGCTTAGCAACGCCTGTAAGTACTCCCCAACGGAGACGACTGTGACCATCTCAGCTAAAGAGGCGGGAGGATTTGTACAGATAGATGTCTCAGACACCGGCATGGGTATATCAAAGGCTGACCAGTCTCAACTCTTCAGTAAGTTCTTCCGCTCTGACCATGCCAGAAACATGGAAATACCCGGTACTGGGCTTGGGCTTTTCATTACTAAGCACATTGTTGAGGCGCATCAGGGAAAGATATGGGTGAGCAGCGAGGAAGGGAAAGGCACCACCTTTAGCTTCACTCTGCCACGGGCGTAGACTAATGACAGGCTATCAGAATCAGGGTGACACAGTGCTAGACCAGATTTAGATGAGGAGGGTTAGAGATGGCAAAGATACTCATAGCGGATGATGACCAGGCCATAAGGGCCCTGCTTATAGACATCGTCTCCGATGCTGGGCATGACCCGATAGAGGCCGAGAACGGATGCGCTGCCTTTGAGAAAGCCTGCCAGGAACACCCGGACATCATCCTGTTAGACTTGATGATGCCAGTGATGAATGGCATTCAGGCGTTGAAAAAGCTCAAGAGCAACCCCGATACGAAGGCCATACCGGTCATTATAGCGACTGCCAAGGGACAGGAGCGAGATGAGCGCGAGGCTATGAGGTCAGGGGCGTGGGACTACATAACCAAGCCCTGGGGCGTCAGCGAGGTGGAGGACCGAATCCGAATGGCTTTGACATATCTGAAATGTTGATCTCTCGACGTCCTAGATGCCCACGATCTTTATCATCGAATGACTTTTGTAGATGCGGTTAATGTTGAGGAGCAGGGCCGTAAACTCCTCCACGTACTTTGCGTTCTCAAGGCCATCGCCATCCACTGGCCGGAGGTCCCTGATCTTCCTCACCATCCCCATCACCAGCTCCTTGGGCTCTCGGTGGTCGGAGCACACCACCACATCGCCCTCCATGACCCTGTCCGGCAAGATAAGGTCTACGGCGCTTATGTTCTGGAAGGCGGCGACCACGTAGGAACCGGGGAGGAGCTGCTGGGCCTGCATGGCGGCAGAGCCCTCCTCCACCGGCAACGCCCTTGCCCTTCCTCTGGAGACCGCCAGGGGCGCTACCACATCCACCACCACCTTGGCGGTGAGAAGGCCCGCTACCTGTTCCAGGAGGGGCTTCTGGGCCTCGTAGGGCACCGTAATAAACACCGTATCTCCCCGCTGGGCAGCCACGGCGTTCACATCTCCCGATATAGCTGCATTGGGCGCTAGCTCCTTCAGGGCTTTCGCAGCTTCCCAGGCCCGGCTCTCATCCCGCGAGCCGATGATGACTTCCTCGCCTGCAAGAGCTAGACGCAGAGCAAGGCCCCTGCCTTCCGGCCCCGTTCCTCCAAGAAAGGCCAGCATAATACGTACCTCCTGTTGTTAGTCGGATAAGCGGCTAAGAGCGTGTGTGAAACCTATACTGCACCCTGATGAACTTTAAATAATAAATGCCGTTACTGTAGGGGCGCACCTATGTGTGCGCCCAGGGCAGACACATAGGTCTGCCCCTACGTTATCGGGTTACAGGATTAATTTGTTAATCTTCATAAGGGCGCAGCATATGCCACGTCCTTCAGGATGGGGTACTTCTCACATACCCTCTAGGGTGAGGGCATACGGGCCTTCCATTCCCTCGCCAGAACGCTATAAACCACATGGTCTACGAATCGGTCGTGGAGCAACTCTGCCTCACGCAGAATACCATCCTGCTTAAAGCCTAGCCTCTCAGGAATAGCTCTGCTCCTGTGGTTGCCAACGGCGCAGGAGACCTCTACCCGGTTCAGCCCTAGCTCTACCAGCGCATAGTCCACCAGGGCCTTGCACGACCTGGTAGCCAGGCCCTTACCCTGAAAGGCCTCAGCAAGCCAGTAGCCAATGACGGTTGACATATTGCTCCAATCAATGGTATTCAAGCCAATGACGCCAGCCAGCTCACCCTTATACCATATGCCCGCCTGAAATCCAGTCCCCTCAGCAAACTGCTTGAGAGATTCCCTGATAAACCACCGGCTCTCCTCCACAGACTTGACCCAGTCTATCCACGGAATCCACTGCTGGAGGTGGCTACGGTTTCCGTCGGTCAGTGCAAAAAGAAGCCCCACATGGCGCTCTTCCAGCAGCCGAAGCTCTGCGTCAGCATCTATTACACATTTAAACATGCTCGCCCTTCTGCCCCGACGTTACTTCACCGTGGGTTGGTGCTTTGAAGAGATGATAGATTAGATACCTGGCGAGCGCAAGTCCTAAAAGCACCGCTGGCCCGGAAGTCCAATGCCGATGGCTGACCGTTTGCTTATGGTGTAACATAGGGGATAAGTAGGGGCGGGGCATATCATACCTCGCCTCTGTACATGGGGGGTGTTGCTTGGAGCTAAAGGAGCTAGGCAAGACCGGGGTTAAGGTGTCTGAGATTGGCCTTGGGACTTGGCGATATAGCGGCGGTGTCGAACCTCTCCGACGGGGTATTTCCCTGGGCGCTACCTTCATAGATACCGCTGAGATGTACAACACCGAGGGGGTAGTAGGTGAGGCGGTCAGGGGACGGCGGGACAGCGTCTTCATCGCTACCAAGGTCCTGGGCAGCCACCTGAGATACGACGATGTCATCCACACGGCCAACAACAGCCTCACGAGACTGGGAGCGGACTGCATTGACCTCTATCAAATCCACTGGCCCAACTCCAGGGTGCCCATAGGGGAGACCATGAGGGCTATGGAGGACCTGGTGGATATGGGGAAAGTGCGGTTCATAGGTGTGAGCAACTTCTCGACCCGTGAGCTGCAGGAAGCTCAGGCCGCTATGAAAAAGCACGAGATCGTCTCCAACCAGGTCCTGTACAATCTCGCTGACAGAGAGATAGAGCGAGACCTGTTGCCCTACTGCCAGAGGAACAAGGTGACCGTGATAGCCTATACTCCCCTGGCCAGCGGGTCGCTGGCCTCAAGGCCCCGCCTGCGGCGCAAGCAGGGGACGGCCGTGCTGGAAAGGATAGCCCAGGAGACCGGCAAGACGGTGGCCCAGGTAGCTCTGAACTGGTGCATATCCAGGGAGAGCGTGATAGCCATACCCAAGTCCAACAGGGTGGAGCGAGTAGTCGAAAACTGTGGCGCCTCGGGCTGGAGGCTTTCTTCTGAGCAGGTGGAAGCCCTTGACAGGGCTTCTGGATAGCAAAACTTGACTGGAATGTATCATTCTGATACAAACAAGTAACAGAACTGAGGAGAATAACGGCCATGCCTGATACCGCAGATGTGGTAGTGGTGGGGGCCGGAGTCATCGGCAACGCCGTGGCCTACTACCTTAGCCTGGAAGGGGTGAAGGTCCTGCTGCTGGAGCAGGAGGCCATTGGTAGCGGCTCTTCGGCCCACGCCACAGGCTCCATCAGCCTGCTGGGCACCGAGTTCAGCCCTGGCCCCTCCTTCCTGACGGGCCTGGAGTCCTACCGTATGTTTGCAGAGCTGGTGCCTCGTCTTGAAGAGGAGACCGGGATGGACCTGCTTTACCAGCGGTGCCCTTCGCTGCGCCTGGCCCTTGAGGGGGATGAGGAGCGGCTCATAAAGGATATGATGGCCTGGCAGCAGGAGTTCGTGTCCATGAGATGGATTGACGGGGACGAGGTGCGCAGGCTGGAGCCCCGGCTGACTCCGGGCATCCGTGGAGCGGTGTACGAGGACGAGTCCACCCAGTTGGACAGCTACCGGCTTACTCTTGCCCTGGCCCGCGCCGCCGAGGTTCACGGCGCTCAGGTACGGCTTCGCCGGGTTGCCGGGCTGGAGACCCGTGGCAGCCGAGTAACAGGGGTGCGGTCTATAGGGGGGAACATCTCCTGTGGTACTGTGGTGCTGGCTATGGGTGCCTGGAGCGCCGACTGCGCCCGGTGGCTCCACTTCCCGGTGCCCGTGAGTCCCTTGAAGGGTGAGCGGCTTTTGCTGAGGTTCGACGGGCCCCCACTGCCTGTGCTCATCAGCTCTCCCAAGCGGGGCCACATGATCAGCCGCCTGGACGGGCTCCTGAGCGTGGGCAGCACCGGAGGCCGAGACTACGACGAGAAGGACCTGTTCCTCGGCGTGGAGTTTGACCGAACGCCTACCGAGGCGGCCAGGACCGAGCTGCTACAGCGGGCTATAGACGTGTTCCCGGCGTTGGAGACGGCACGACTTGTCCAGCAGCTGGCAGGGTCCCGACCCCTGAGCGCCGACCGGATGCCCATCATCGGCCCCGTGCCCGGATGGGAAGGGGTGATGCTGGCTACAGGGCACGGCACCAAGGGGATTCACCTGGCTCCTATCACCGGAAAGGCCATCGCTGACTACGTTCTTCGGAGCAAAGCAACGGAAAGTGTGCGAGGGGGGCAGGTCGAGGAAAGGGTGGAGCAACACGAGGTACCTGTGAGGATGGACATCTTCCTGCCTGCGCGCTTCTCCAGCGCCGATACGCCCGATTTTCAGGCCGCAGGCCATCAGGTGGAGGAATGAGTAAATGTTCAGACTTCCTGACGGGGTTTGCCGTTGATGAGGAAAGTCAAATTCAGCGTCCGCATACACCAGAGCGGCTACAGCTATGAGTACTTGAGACAAGTCTGGTCCGAGGCCGACAGGCTGGGATACCACTCGGCCACTCTCTACGACCTCCTTAACGTCCCCACCCTGGAGTGCTGGACGACTCTCTCTGCCCTGGCCGCGGAAACTCGACGGATCAGGCTAACGCCCCTGGTGCTGGCCAACCTCTACCGGCCTCCTGCCCTCCTGGCTAAGATGGCTTCCACCCTGGATGTCATCAGCGGAGGAAGGCTGGAGCTTGGCATAGGTGCGGGCGGGGGAGAAGCCGACCATCTGGCCTCAGGGTTTCCCTTCCCGCCCACATCCGCGCGGGTAAGTATGCTGGAAGAGGCCATCGAGGTGATCAAGGCGCTGTGGGGTCAAGAGGAGGTCAGCTACCAGGGACGCTACTACATCCTGGAAGGGGCGGCCAACGAGCCCAAGCCAGTTCAAAAGCCACACCCGCCCATACTGGTGGGTGGACACGGCGAGACCTATCTTCTCAGGGTAGCTGCCAGGTATGCCGACATCTGCAACATAGGCTTCGAGATGGGCCTTGAGGAGCACCGGGCTAAGCTGCGCGTCCTGGAGGAGCACTGCCGAAGGGTGGGGCGAGACCCTTCAGAAATCGAGGTGAGCCACAACACCAGGGTGCTCATCGCCGAGAGTGCGGCTGAGTACGAGAGCCTGGTAATCAAGGAAGCAGCCCGTTCGGGCACGAGCGTGAGCGCCTACAAAGCCTCGCTGTCCAAAGCCATAGCCGGGACCCCGGAGCGGTGTAGGGAGCAGCTCAAGCGCTACGTGGATAGCGGCATCACCTATTTCTTTCTTCTCTTCCCCGACCCCATCTCCACCGAGAGCCTGAGGCTTTTCGCCAGGGAAGTCATGCCCCACTTCGATACTGGATAGCGCCCGTCAAAGTTGGTGAGACAGCTTTTCGCAAGCTCAGGGCCACCCCTCTCCCACAAGTGGGAGAGGGGCCGGGGGTGAGGGCTTTCACACATTAGGGTGTGAAGCTCATGGGGAGGGTTAAAGAAATCCCCCCGACCTCCCCTTTGCTAAAGGGAGGGTTAGGGGGATTTGAGGGTCCAGGTTCCCGAATTACCGTGTTGGTCCGCTAAGATGCTTAGCTACTGCATATTATATTCAACCTATCCTTACCCAGGGCCACCATCCTGGTGTGGGGGATCAGCCCCCTCAGCTCCTCCACTACCAGTATCTGGTTACCCAGGTCCAGGACAAATTCAAACCCAGCTTCTTCGTCATGAGGGCGGGCATCAACGACCCCGCCAACGCCTGCGATCCTATCCAGGGCTTCCCAGAGGATTCCCAGCGTCTCCGTGTCTGGACATGGAGTAAAAACCAGGGAGAGACGCCCAGAGCAGGTAGCTGGCAAGGGCTCCGCCGGAGCGGCCTCCCAAGCCCCGGGTTGGGCCGCCAGGCCCTCCCAATCAATGAGCTGGGGCATCTGCTGCTGGTCTAACGGCGGGGGAGCTGGCATGATGGAAACGCCGAAAGAGGGAGGCTGCTGGGGCAGAAGAAGGGCTAAGTCTGGTGGAATTTCCTTTCTCTGAGAGGGCTCTGATAACGGAGAGTTGGATACATCGGGCGTTTGGATTGCATTCCTTGGTGGCAGGATGCTTTCCAGGGAGCGGCGAAGGGCTGCCAGCTCCTCCTTTAAGGCTTCTTCATTGATCTCTTCCGGGATATTTTCAACCTTTCCTGCGCCGACGCCGACCCCAGCCTCCCCTGGCCCTGGTGTGCTGGAAGACCCCGGCCCAGAAGATGCTTCTTCCTGCAGGGGGACAAAGCGACGCTCGTGGGCCTGGGATACCGTGGCCCGTTCCTGGTGAGCAGGCTGGGGCAGATGGGTTGTTATCTCCAGTAACCCGTACGCTTGCTGTCCATCAACCAGGAGCCCCTTCACCATAGCCTGGGCGTTGCTCAGCTCCCTTTGAGCCGATTCTTTGAAGGACTCGGCCATAGCCAAAAGGCTTTCCCCCTCGTCTAGCTCCCGCTCCGCCCAAGCCTTCGCCGTGCCCACAGCGTTCAGGACCTTCAGAAGCTCTACGGACGCCCTTATCCTCGCCCTGTCGGCCTCATCCCAGGCTTCTCCCTGGACGGCTCGCTGGAGCCTGAAGCGGGTTTTCTCCGCATCGTCTATTTCCCTGACGGCTGCGGCCCTGGATGCGAAGTCCCTGGGCCTGGCGACAACGAGGCTGTCAAGGGCTCTCCTGGCCGCGTCCCTTACGCGACGGGCCTCTTGCTGCACTGCTTCCCCCTGGCCGAAGGCCCCTTGGGCTGCCATTCTCAACCTTGCGGCCTTCTCCCTGACGGCCAGGAAGGCCTCAAGCTTGGCTTGGGCCTCCCTGGCTCTTTCGCCAGGCATGGCCCAGGCATCGCACATCTCCCTTACGTTCAGCGCCCCATTGCTCAAGGGCGATGGGGCCTCTTCACCAGCCTGGAAGCCTGGGAGCTGTAATCGCCCTTGGTGGGGTGAAACACGGGTAGTGCCCTCAATACCTGTCTCATCGGGAGGCTCATCACAGTTCGGTGTGGAAGCCCTCACCCCCAGCCCCTCTCCTAATGGGAGAGGGGTGGCTGAAGGCCGGGGTGAGGGAGCAGGTTCACACTCAATCGTGGAGAGCTCATCGGGAGCCTGCTTTTCTTTCGGCAGTATTCTCATTTATTATGTCCAGATGACCCTTTCCCCGCCCTGGAGCTTTTAGTTTCTGCCGCCTTGTCCATCTGGTCTAAGGGCATACCGTTGTGGTGTTGTCCGTCGGCCTTGCTCTCCACGGGCTCGGCCATCGGTCCATAGCTATGGCTGTTCTCGACGCCTACTACCTCCCAGGACTCCGGCCTCTCCTGAGAGAGGACGCGGGCATCTGCGCCATTCTTTTCGTTCAGCGCCTTATCCATCCGCCCCATGACCTGTGCCCTGACATTGTGCGACATAGTCTTAATAGTAGCTGCCTCAGCGTATATCCTCTGCGCCTCCAGCTCTTCCTGAGCGGCTGCCCTTATAGTATCGATCTCCGACAGTATGCACTGGACCTCATAGGTGACATGGCGCTTAAGCTCATCGCACTCTCGCAATGTGGCGGAGCGGGCCTCGTCACGCATTCGCTGGGCTTCCTGTTGCACCTCGGCCATGACCCTTTCACGATAGCTGTCGGCCTCAGAGCGGGACATCTGGGCCTGCTTCATCTCCGTGTCTGCCTCGGCGCGCATCTTCTGTACCTCTGCCTCTACCTGCCTGGCCCTCATTAGCTGTCGCTCCGCTTCGGCGATAAGCTCTCCGCACGCATGCCTGGTAGCCTCCAGGGCTTCATTGGCAATCCTGTGCCTTTCCATCTCCGCCCTGGTACGGCTGGCTCTGGCGGCGGTCAGGTCAGACTGGGCGGAGCTTCTGTGGTTCTGGGCCTGCCTCCACAGGCTCTCCACCCGGTCACGGGATACTTCCGTAGAAAGGCCCTGGAACGAGTCCTGATGTTCATCCATGTTGTGTTGTTCAGAGTTCATCAAAGCGTCCCTCCTCTTTTGCTCATATGGTACAATGCGCCGATGTACGCCATCGCATGGAAACGAGGCCACAAGGTCAACTCTCCCGGCGAGGGGACACCGCACGTATGTATATATCCTAGGTCTGCCCATCACATCGGTATACGGTGTCAACACCCATTTCTACTGGGGTGCTTCCCCTACAGGGTGTTGCTCCACCCTTTCCCTGCCCTGCCCCCCTCGCACACTCTCGTTCAGGACTATACAGGCGAGCGCGTTGTGTTTTCCCAAGGCCCTGACTATAATAGCTAAGGACTTTATCCAGCCATCGCAGTGCTTGTGGGGGGTATTATGAAAGTGAAGGAGGCGGTATGGAAGGGCGCTATCCTAACGGGGTTCTGATTGCGGTAACCAACTGTATCGATCCCTCGAAGGAAGACGAGTTCAACTACTGGTATAACCACATCCACGTACCAGACATAACAGGGTTTGGGGTGTTCCGGCACGCCATCCGCTTCGCCAACACCAACCCCAAGCCTGGAGAGGGCAAGTACTTTGCCACCTATGAGATCGCCCAGGATGACGTACCTGGCGCATGGTCAACGCTGCGGGAAAGGGGCGCAAAGCTGCGAGAGCAGGGACGCTACTCGCCACTCCTCCAGGTAGTCCAGGCCGGCGTTTTCAAGAAGCTGGGCGGTGAGTTCTATGCTGCCAGCAGGCCCACCCGTGGCATCCTGGCGGTGCTCACCAACTGCAAGGACCCAGCCAGGGAGGAGGAGTTCAACAGGTGGTATAGCGACGTCCACATCCCCGACATCCTGGATACGGGGGCGTACCACACGGCCTACCGGTATGAAAGCCTGGACCCAAAGGTCACCAGGGGGAAGTACCTGGCGGTCTATGAGACCCACTACGAGAACTCTACAAAGGCCAGGGAAGAGCTGGGAAAGGTGAGGGCTGACTGGGAGCGGCGAGGACGTCTCTTTGACGCGATGGAGGTGGTGTTCGGCATAACCGCCCGCCGCATCTGGCCCATGGATTAGCTGCCGGTAATAGTCAATATCTCCCCTTCCACCTGGAAATCATCACCAGCCAGGAGGGAGCCTTCTCCTTCAGAGGGTGGTAGCTGGAGAGCCTTTCGCCTGAGAAGCAGCGATTGCTAGAGTTGATCTATGCCCGATTCCAGGTCTCGACGTCAATTCCAGCCTGGCGTATGAGTCGGCGAATCAATCCCACTGAGTAGTCTGATCCATGAGGATTCGGGATGCGTACTTTTAGCTACCCCCTTCGCATATGAGGGTGTCTTCCCCCATAAGATCCGTCAAAGCCCAAAGCTCTGGGCTTACGGACTATCTCTCGGTAGGGGAGAGGTCTAATCAATCTCGACTAGTTCTCCTACCTGATTAAGGTCAATGTCGCCCAGGACTGGCAGCTTATCACTGTCCTTGAGCTTCAAGATGATCCATACCTCCAGGCCCTCGCGCAGGTCCTCCTGACAAGCCTCTCTGGTGTCGGCAAAGGTCCATACCCCTTGCAAGTCCGGTATCTCGCCGACCCATTTGCCATCTACCAGCTCGTAGGTGGCCCTCGCCATTGCCTCTTTTATGTATTCTGTTAACACCATGTCTCCTTCACAGGGCGAGTCGTTCACTTATCAACCGCAACCCCAGCATTTTAGCAAACGCACTACCCCAGCTTCTCCAGGTTGGCGTAGCTCAGCAGGAGCCGCTTCACGCCTGCGCCTCCATCGAAGGCTACGGTGACCTCGTAATCGCCGCCGGAGGGTACAGAGCTGACCACCATGCCATCGCCAAAGGTGGGGTGGCGCACTTTATCCCCCGTCTTCAGAGAGGGAAGGCTGGGCTCAGGCCCTTCGGCTGTCCCTTCGCTCCGCTCAGGGCTTCGGCTCAGGACAGGCCCTTCCCCTAGAAGGGCAGGGATTCCCCAGGCTGCGTCCTGGGCTTGTCGAGGGGAGGGCCTTTTGCGCGACGCCTTCGGCGTAGGAGAGGCTATGAGGTGGTCGGGTATCTCGTACAGGAACCGGGAGGGCCCGGCGGGGCCGCTGCCGCCACTGAACCCCCTGCGGAAGGCCCTCAGCAGGTACAGGCGCTCCTTGGACCTGGTCATGCCCACGTAGCACAGCCTCCGCTCCTCCTCCACTTGCTCGGCGCTGTCCAGGGAGCGGACGTGGGGCAACAGCCCGTCCTCCATGCCGACCATAAATACAACCGGAAACTCCAGCCCTTTGGCCTGGTGCAAGGTTATGAGGGTGAGGGCATCGGGACTCTCCTCGTAGTTGTCTACGTCGGCCACCAATGCCAGGCGCTCCAGCAAGTCAGCGAGGCCATCAGGAGGTCCTATATGGCGGAACTCCTGGGCCGTGGCTCTTAGCTCCATCAGGTTCTCCCAGCGCTCCTCGGCCATCTCCACCCGGTCAAAGAGGTACTGCCGATAGCCGGTGCGCTCCAGCACAGCGTCAATAAGCTCCACCACGTTCAGCCGCCTGCTGTCCTCCACCAGGCCCTTGAGGAGCCGGGCGAAGCCAGCTATGGGCCTGGACACTCTTGGAGACAGGGAAATCCCCCCTGACCCCCCTTTGCTAAAGGGGGGAATGGGGGGATTTCCGCTCGCCCTGTCGCCTCCATCCTGGGCCACCCGCTCCAGGGCAGTGAGCAGGGGAATGCCCTCGCTTCTGGCCCATCGGATAAGCCCCTCCACCGAGCGCTGCCCGATGCCCCTGAGGGGGACGTTGATGACCCTGGTCAGGCTCACCTCATCGTTGGGGTTGCTTATCAGGCGCAGGTAGGCCATCACGTCCTTCACTTCCCGGCGTTGGTAGAAGCGGACGCCCCCCACCAGCTTGTACCTCATCCCGTAGCGGAGGCAAGCCTCCTCCAGAGCTCGGGACTGGGCGTTCACGCGGTACATCACGGCGCAGTCGCCGAGGTTGAAGCCTTCCGCACTGGTCAGGTGGCCCACCTCCCTTATGACGAACTGGGCCTCCTCCTCCTCGTCGTGGACCTCGTGGACAACTATGGGGTGGCCCCCCTCTCTGCTGGTCCATAGGTCTTTAGCGAGGCGCATACGGTTCGAGGAGATGAGGTGCTTTGCCGCCTCAAGGATGGTGCCAGTGGAGCGGTAGTTCTCCGCCAGGGTGACGGTCCTGGCATTGGGGTAGTCCTTCTGAAAGCTGAGGATGTTGCGTATGTCCGCGTGACGCCAGGCGTATATGGACTGGTCGGCGTCGCCCACCACGCATATGTTCTTGTACTCCTCGGCCAAGAGCTTCGCCAGGACGTACTGGGCCACGTTGGTGTCCTGGAACTCGTCTATGAGGATATGGAGGAAGCGGCGCTGATACCCTTTGAGCACCTCAGGGTTGTTACGGAGGAGCTGTACCGCCTTCAGCAACAGGTCGTCGAAGTCCACGCCGTTGTTCCTGGCAAGAAGCTCCTCGTACCTCTGATAGACCTTTGCCGCTTGCTCCTCGAAGTAGCTCTTGCGGTTAAGGGAGAGGCTGTGGGAGTCCATGAGGAGACACTTGGCACCAGAGATTACACCCTGGATGGCTCTTGGTGGGTAACGCCGTGGGTCTATATCAGCCTGCTCCATAGCCTGCTTGAGCAGGTTCATCTGGTCCTCATCGTCGTAGATGGTGTAGCTGGAGTCCAGCCCTATGTGCTTCCCCTCACGGCGCAGGAGGACGGCGCAGAAGGCATGGAAGGTGCCCACGGAGAGCTGGTCTGCCCTGGTGCCCACCAGGCGCTGAAGGCGCTCCTTCATCTCCCTGGCGGCCTTGTTGGTGAAGGTCACCGCCAGGATGCGGTAGGGGCTGATGCCGCACACCCGCATCAGGTAGGCTACCCGGTGGGTGATGACGCGGGTCTTGCCGCTGCCCGGCCCCGCCACGATGAGCAGGGGACCATCTATGACCTCCACGGCCTCCCGCTGGGCGGGGTTGAGCCCTTGAAGAACGTCGACGTTCATGCCTTAGTCATTATAACACGATACTTGCACGGGCTATTGAGTGAGAGGTAAAGAAGTCAAGGCTGTTCACAGCAAAGGTATCCAGATGTTTCAACGGCTGAACGGGGAAATTTAACGGCACCGCAAAGCCGCATCCATTGCAAGGCGTTGTTAGGCGGTGCTGCCATCGAGTCTCATCAGTGTTCACTTTCCTTTTGAACAATACGGATGACATCTTGACAGAGAACTGGCACTTTGTTGACAACGGCGTCCCACACAATGTCATAGTCCACACCGAAGTAACCATGGATCAATCTGTCACGCATTCCAGCCATTGCTCGCCACTCAACATGCCCGTACTTGTGCCTCAGGTCATCAGGTATCTGTTTCGCTGCTTCACCAATGATTTCGAGGCTGCGCACAAAGGCACGCTTCAGCGTTTCATCCTGCATAAATGCATCTTTGGTTAACCCCCTGGCTTGGGCCATCAGGTAGCGGGTCTCCTCCAAAATATGATATAGGTATTCAAGACCCGATATCGACATTTTCGACCTCACCCAAAATACGAGGGCCGATATAGGGACTGAGTGACTCCGGGGTGACTAATTCAACCGGTCTTTCGAATAAAGTTTCTAAGAAGAAAGCAAGCTGGATGAAGGCATCAAACGTCTTGTGCCCTGGCTCGAATTCCACAAGCAGATCCACGTCACTGTCCGCGCCCTGTCGATCGCGGATAAAGGAGCCAAATAAGCCGAGTTTTCTCACACCCAAGGCTCTGATTTGGTCTTGATGTTGCTGAACAAGCGACGAGATCTGCTCTTTTGTCTTTACTGCCATCGTAACACCCATAGTGCGTGACTGATAACAAGCCGCCTAACGGACTAGGTCAGCCAGCGGTTGGGCTGGTCGGCTGCAGCGGCTTGTTAAGTCCTGGTCGCAAGAAACCTGGAGTATCTCCTTCATGCACGATTGCAATGCCAGGTGGTTTGCCCCGGGTAGTGAATAGTGCCGATTGAGGTCCCACAGCGTTCAGGAATGACTCTTGAACCTGTCGCTCAATATGCTCTATCTTATCTACCGGGATTCCAGTGTCGCAAGTGATCGCCGCGAAGGCCGGCTGATGAGCAGGCTTGTCTTGCCCGAATATCGCCTTGGCACGGTTGATGTACTGCGGTTCGTAGCGGACCCCCAGCCCTCCTTTTCCTCCCCGTCCTCCGACAGACCCAATGTAGCAGTGGTGCTCCTCTCCGATGACGTAGATCAGGCAGGGCACTTTGGAGAGTTCCTCATAGAATTGAAAAAAGTCTGCGAAGCGGCACCAAACTAAGTGTATCATTCTGACCCCCTCAAGACGTAGCTATGTTTATGCTGCAATTTTGCTGTATAACAAACCGAGGTGGGTGATGACGCGGGTCTTGCCGCTGCCCGGTCCCGCCACGATGAGCAGGGGGCCATCTATGGCCTCCACGGCCTCCCGCTGGGCGGGGTTGAGCCTTTCAAGGATTTCTGTTTCTGAACTCATAGAAGAGGATTCTCAACGGTACTTCTCTTCGAGGTACTGATAGTAGTCATTCTCGCTGAGAGGATTGTTACCCAATGCCCCGAGCAACGACCGGACCTTGGGTGTTAGCTCTTCCTCACCCGTAGCGACCGGTTCACCTAGCAGCGCGAAGAAGTCAGCCACGATCTGGGAAACTGATTTACCAGATCTACCAGCATAGACCTTCGCCTGCCGAATAAGTTCATCATCGAGTCGCAACGTCAGTTTAGTCTGCATGTCACCTGCCGCCTGCTCACGCCGTATATCTATGGATGTTAGTATAGGTCAACACAGACAGTCGGTCAATCAATCCCTCAGATGACGGCTCGTAGGCCGAAGCCAGGTATTTTGGAGGAAATACTGCTATACTCTGTGATGGTGAGTCTAGGAGACTAGCTCAAGGAGACCCATCCTGGGCCTGTCGAAGGGAGGGGGCAATGGAAGTCAAAGGCAACTACTCTTTCGACGCACCTGTGGCCAAAGTATGGGAGGTGCTGCTGGACCCGGATACCCTGGCCCGATGTATGCCTGGCTGTGAGAGGCTGACCCCCCTGGGCAACGGCCAGTATGAGGCTACCTTGAGTGTGGGCGTGGGCTCTATAAAGGGTACGTACCAGGCCAGGATCACCGTTGCAGACCAGGTGCCAACCCATTCCTATAAGCTGATCGTAGAAGGCAACGGCTCGCCAGGCTTCGTCCGAGGTGAAGCCCGCATATCCCTGGAGGAGCAGGATGGAAAGACCCTGGTGAAGGTGGAGGGTGATGCCCAGGTAGGAGGCACTATAGCCAGGGTGGGACAGCGATTGCTGGGGAGCGTAAACAAGATGATGCTGGACAGGTTTTTCAACTGCCTCCGGGAGGCGGCCGGCTAAACCATAGGAGGAGGGAAGGAGATAAATATGGACCTGGGACTGAAGGGTCGAGTTGCCGTTGTGGGCGGAGCCAGCAAGGGCCTGGGCCGAGCTTGCGCCCTGGCCCTGGCCCAGGAGGGAGCGAAGGTTGCCATCTGTAGCCGCGGGGCGGAGCAGCTAGAGATGACCGCCCAGGAGATTCGGTCGACCACTGGCACGGAGGTGCTGGCCGTGCCCGGCGATCTCTCCAGCCTGGCCGACATCAAAGACCTGGTCCAGAGGACGGTGGATCACTTCGGGCGGCTGGAAATCATGGTCTGCAACTCCGGAGGGCCTCCAGAGGGCCGCGCGGTGGACACTACCGAAGAGACCTGGGACCGGGCCATTGACATGGCGCTGAAGTTTTTCATCCGGATGAGCCGGGAGGCGGTGCCCCATCTCAGGCAGCAAGGCTGGGGTCGCATTGTCAACATCCTGGCTAGTACTGTCTACCAGCCCATTGACAACCTGGTTACTTCAGGGGCTACCCGTCTGGGTGCGGTGGCCTACGCCAAGAGCCTGGCCGATGAGGTGGGCCGGGACAACATCCTGGTCAACAACGTGGCCCCAGGCTTCTTGCTAACCGAGCGGATGGTGCACATCTTCGAGACCAGGGCCCGGGAAACGGGCGAAGGCCTGGAGACGCTGTTACAAGCGCGGGCTGCTACCATACCCCTGAGGAGGTTAGGCCAGCCGGAGGAGCTGGCCAATCTGGTGGCGTTCCTGGCGTCGGAAAAGAACAGCTACATCACCGGCACCACCATCCTGGTAGACGGAGGGGTTGTAAGGTCTGTGCTGTGACCCGGGCTCAGCTCAATCCAGAGGTATTCACTTTTCCCTTTGTGGCCTTCCTCCTTCACTGGGTGAAGGATTCGTGTCTTTGTGGTCTTATCAGGCACTCTTAAAAGAAGATGCTTACGTTCTTGGCCAGGAGCACGTTCTGGTCAATGATGACCTTTCGGCGGGCGATCTTCAACTCCCCGCCGACTCTCCGTAAGGTGTCCTCCCGTGCACCCACATAGAAGTCTTGCTCGGTCTCCCCCCTGTTTCTGTACACAACATAGTTGGAGTAGACCCTTAGCTCTGACTCCGTGTCGCCGGGCTCCACCTCGATATTGGAGATGATGTGGCGGGTGCGGGAGGGAGGGTCCTCAGCCCAGGCCATCCCCGTATCCAGGCGTTGGACGCGTCTGGTAAGGGAGTCTTTATTCTCATCGAGGATCGCCAGCTCGTTCTCCTTAGAGAGCTCCTCCTCTTCATACCGAGAGCCGTCCAGGATGGTGATGGCTTTGCTTGACGCGGGATAGCGGTTGCTCCGTATGGGCATCCAGTAGCGTACATCGTCGGTGAACAGCTCCAGCCACTGGTGAAAGCGCCTGCTATCCAGCATCCGCGCCTCGCGGTACAAGAGCTGCTCTACCTCGCGTATGACCTCTTCTCGCGTGATAGCCATGTCTTGCCCCCTGCTAAGAGAATGTCTGGCAAAGTTTTCACACCCTCTAAACCTCCGCCCAGCTATTGGCGGCCATGAGCTGGGCCCAGCGCCGATAGAAGCCGCGGTGGTTGCCTTCGCTGATACGGTAGTCGCTGGCCCAGGCCCCAAGGTCACCATTGAATTGCTCGTGCCTCAACCCCATTTCATAGTTCAATGGATAGCGCCGGGAGACCGCCCCACGGCAAGTCTGGGTACACTCCTGCCAGTTATCCATGTCGTCCTGCTCAAAGGTGCCCGAAGGGCCGAAGCCTTGCACACCGGTCAGGCGAAAGGCTTCCTTGATCTCAGGGGGGGCTGCCTTGTCCACGTAGACCCAGGACCATATCTCTATCTTGTCTGGCCCGCGCGGGTGCCAGACCCGGAAGGTGCGTGAGACGGCGCGTAGCATGGAGAAGTTGGGGAAGACGGTGCCGACAATGGGGTTCACGAGGCCCGCCCTGGGGCCAAGGCGCTTCCGCACCTCCGGGCGAATCTCCTGTTCATAAGCAAGGATTTCGGGCACTGGTGGGTCGGGCACGTCATCAGGGCCTATGGTTATGATGCAGTGGCCGTTTCCGGGGGAGACCATACTGCCCCTGGTGGTTGGCTTGAGTCTAAAGTCACCAGCAAACCCCGTTTTTATGGCCGAGAGGTGGCTCCAGGAAGTGTGGTAGCCATCGCCACCGAAGTTCTCCGCAGGAAACTTCCAGTTACAAGGCAATATCCATTTGTGGACCCCGCCAATGACCTCGACTCCACCCTCTCGCCTATCAAAGATGGTGTCCAGATACCAGACCATCTCCCCCAGATACTCCCTCAACGGCGGCGCTTTGGGGTCAAAGGTGGCAAA
>CAYWGG010000023.1:0-19253 GCA_964457285.1 uncultured Dehalococcoidia bacterium | reverse complement strand
ACCCCTGAGGCTTTTCCTGAAGCCACCCCAGAACTCTCCAGGACACCGCAGCCTTCAGGCTGCGGCATGACACACCCGCCTTCAGGTGGGGGTAGAAGGCGAAGGAACCTCAGCCTGAGGACTCGGCTTGATCTGGGCCTGGTGGGGATGCGAATCCCCTCGGTAGACCTTCAGTCGCTTGAGCATATCCCTGCCGAGCTTGGTCCTGGGTAACATGCCCTTTACAGCCATCTCTATCACTCGCTCCGGGTGCGTCGCTAACATATCCCGAAGGCTAAAGGTCCTCATGTTTCCGATGTAGCCACTGTGACGGTAGTAAGTTTTCTGAGTCAGCTTCTTACCGGTGACCCTTATCCTGGAGGCGTTTAACACCACCACATAGTCTCCCGTGAGGACATGGGGTGTGTAGATGGGCTTATCTTTACCCTGAAGGGTCATGGAGATACGAGACGCTAACCTGCCCAGTGTCTGGCCGGTGGCGTCTATCACCCGCCAATCAGGTGTGACTTCCGATGCCTTCGCCATATATGTCTTATCCCGCTTCATAGCTATCTTCGTTCCTACTCAGAGTCCTCCCTCCCTTGGTGGGAAGGAGTTAGAGGGAGGGGAAATTCGCCCCATCCTGACCTTCCTCCATCGAGGGGGAAGGGGACTCTATAGTTCACTTTCATCAGACACAGCCCTTTGGCCGGTAGGGAAGGGCTGTGCTTTAGCTCCCTGAGCGTACCATCAAGTAACCTTTTTATCACCTCTGCATCCAATCTGCCCAGCCCGACCTCAAACAGAACGCCGTTGGTCCTGCGTATCTGATGAGGCAGGAAAGCATTGGCCTCAGCTTCGATAAGCACCAACTCGCCTTCTTGCCATACATCCCACAGACTTACCAGACGCACCGCGCTCTTTCCAGGGGGCAAGGCCACGGTGAGAGGTGAAAAGTCATGAGTACCAGGCAGGTAGCTTGCCGCCTCCTTCATCTGGCCCACGTCCAAAGGGGTTGAGACCCAGTGAGAGAAATTCCGCAGCAGGGCTGATGGCCGTCTGGTATTCAGCAGAGTATATCTGTATATTCTACTGATCGCATCCCTTCTGGAATTGAAACCCGGATCAGTACACCAGGCCCCTCTGACTTTAATGTCCGATGGAAGATACCAGTTTAGAGCATTTATGAAGGTCTCCGTAGTATAAGGCGCTTGAGTGAGGAAGTCCACTACCTGGCCCCTTGCATGGACACCCGCGTCGGTGCGGCTAGCACCCCTGACCCTGGTAGTCTCTCCTGTAAATCTCCTTATAGCCTCCTCCACTGCGCCCTGGACAGAGGGAGCGTGAGGCTGCCACTGAAACCCCTTGTACTCGGTCCCATCGTATTCCAGCAAGAGAGCCAGCCTCCTTCCTCCGTTCGAGCGCTGACCCCGCTGTGGAGAGTAACTTCCTCTAAGAGTCACCTCCCAATCTCCCTGTCCATCTATGGAGGGCCCCGGCTCCCTTAGGACTACACCAGCTCGATAAGGGCCATAGGTGCTGCATCTCCCTTGCGGGGACCTAGCTTAACAATGCGCGTATAACCTCCAGGTCGGCTGGTATATCTAAGGGCCAGGTCGTCAAAGACCTTCTTTATCATCTCCTCGCTTGGTAGCTGGGCCAGGGCCAGGCGGCGGTGATGGATAGTCCCTTTCTTGCCGTGGGTTATAAGCTGCTCGACCACCCTTCGGGCCTCCACAGCTTTGGCTTGGGTGGTGATTACCCGCTCATGGCGTATAACCTCCGAAGCCAATGAGCGTAGCAAGGCTATCCGTTGATCCTTGGGCCTGCCTAGCTTTTTCCCAGCTATACGATGCGCTACCATATACAGCCCTAGTCCTTCTCCTCATCCTGAGGCTGGAAAGAGTCACCTTCCTCTTTATGGTTCTCAACTCGCCCGAAGACGTCACCACCATCTGGCTGCAGGACTTCTCGATCATCATTTGCCTGAAGGAGCCCCTCTTCGCTATGAGCTGGCTTCTCGCCCTCGTTGCGCCCGGATCGCAAAGAATACTCCTCCTCGCTTAGCATCCCATGGGCATTGAGCTTTGCTAAAAGCTCCTCCAGGGACTTATCCCCGAAATTCCTTATGTTCGTGAGTTCCTCGTTGGACATCTCCAGCACCTGGCCGACTTTGGTGATGTGGGCCCTCTTCAGACAGTTGAGGGTCCTTGGAGAAAGCTCCAGTTTTTCGATGGGAGTCTGATACACCTCAGGAGATACCGAGATGGGTGGCCTATCAGTCCCGACTTTTATCTCATGGCCCAGATTGTTGAAAAGGAAGAAGTGGCTGACCAGTACCTGGGACGATTTTTTTAGCGCCTCCACCGGGGTGATGGTGCCGTCGGTCCACACGTCCAGGATCAGACGCTCATAGTCAGTGATGTGCCCCACTCGGGTTCTCTCAATAGTGTAATTGACCTTTTTGACAGAGTTGAAGATCGCGTCTACCGGCATGACTCCCGCGACAGGGCCGGACGTTCCATCGCCCTGAGAGACAGGCTGGTATCCCTTGCCATGTTCTACGTTGAACTCCACTGAGAGGTTGGCGTCCTCTGAGTCCAGAGTTGCCAGGTGATGCTCAGGGTTGACGATCTCGAAGTCGGCAGAAGTAGCTATGTCGCCAGCGCAGACCCTACCTTCGCCAGATATCTCGAGCCGCATCTTACCGGGCCTGCCCGTGATGGAGCGTATCCGTATACCCTTCACATTGAGGAGGAACTCCATGACCTCCTCTTTCATGTGCGAGAGGGATGAATACTCGTGGAGGACTCCATCTATTTTTACCCATGTGATAGCAGCTCCCTCTATAGAGCTCAACAACATACGTCGCATGGGGTTGCCGATACTTATGCCATAGCCTCGTTCCAGAGGTTCGATGACAAACTTGCCGTAGGTGTCCCCCGCCTGGATTACTTTAATCTGCGGAGTGATATTCTCCGCTCCTTGCTGAGTCGCCCCTCTTAAGAGGATGGAGGTTTCCAACATCTTTACTATTACCTCGAGTAATACTCAACTATGAGGCGTGTCTCTATCGCCGATTCCAGGTCCTCCTGGATCGGGAGTCTGGACACTCTGCCTGTCATAGTGCTTATATCCAGCGCGAGCCACTGGGGTACAGGTCTCTTGGGTATATCCTCTGTCAGCGCCTTGAAGAAGTCCTTCTGCTTAGATGACTCTTTCCAGGCAATGACGTCTCCCAGCCGCATCAGGTATGAGGGTATGTTCGTATTGCGGCCGTTAACGGTGAAGTGGCCGTGGAGCACAAGCTGACGAGCCTGCCGCCGGGACTCAGCGAAACCCAATCGGAATACGGCATTGTCCAGGCGTCTTTCCAGGAGTTCCAGGAGGTACTGGCCGGTGACGCCTGGTCTGTCGAAAGCCTGCTCCATATAGGCTTTGAACTGGCTTTCCATGATACCATAGACATGCCGCGCTTTCTGCTTCTCACGAAGCTGAAGCCCGCGGTCAGACGTTCGCCTGCGGCGGCCAGTCTGATCACCTGGAGCAGCGCGCCTTTTCTCTATGGCACAGCGGGGCGTAAAGCAGCGCTCTCCCTTGAGGAATAGCTTTTCTCCTGCCCTTCGGCACAACCTGCATACTGGTCCTGTGTATCGTCCCATCGTCCTATTCCTTACACCCTTCTTCGCTTTGGGGGTCGGCAGCCGTTATGGGGTATGGGCGTTATATCCCTGATGCTGGTTATGGTCAGTCCAGAGGCCTGGAGGGAACGTATGGCGGCTTCCCTTCCAGCGCCAGGGCCTTTGATGAAGACATCCACCTGTCTGAGCCCCTGGTCCATCCCTCTCCGGGCAGCCTGCTCCGCCGCCCTCTGGGCAGCGAAGGCAGTCCCCTTGCGCGACCCGCGGAAGCCTGAGGAACCTGCGCTGGTCGACGCCAGCACACTACCCAGGGGGTCTGTGAGGGTCACCAGGGTGTTGTTGAAAGTAGAGCGGATGTACGCCCGGCCTCTAGGCACGACTCTTCTCTCTCTTCGGCGACTTCTGGCTCTGGGCATAAGGGCCTCCTTTACTTCTTAGCTCCAGTGCGGCGACCGCGTCCAGCTACGGTCTTTCTAGGGCCCTTGCGTGTCCTGGCATTGGTACGGGTCCTTTGCCCTCGGACCGGCAGCCCGCGGCGATGTCGCAGGCCCCTGTAGGAACCGATCTCGATCAGCCTGCGTATGTTCATGGAGACCTCTCGCCTCAGGTCCCCCTCTACCTTGTATTCCCGGTCAATTATTTCCCTCAGCTTGTCTACCTGCTCATCCGAGAGTTCCCTTACCTTGGGTTTCGGGTCACCATCTATGGCAGCCGCCTGCAAGATAATCAGGGCGTTAGCGGGTCCTATACCGTAGATGCGTCGCAGGGCTATGTCTACCCTTTTGCCATCGGGTATATCCACACCTGCTACACGGACCATGATTCTCCTCCTTCCCTTCGGCTGCGTTCAGCACAGGGCTGCTACCCTTGTTTTTGGGCGTGGCGGGCGTTTGAGCAGATAATACGCACCGTCCCTTTGCGTTTTATCACCCTGCACTTGTCACAGCGTACCTTGACTGAGGCCCTTACCTTCATCCTTCCGCCTATCATAGTTACGCGCTTTGTATCTGGGCAAGTAGCCAGCCTACGATATAAGAGGCGTAACTCCTATTGATACCTATTCACCTATTTATTTGAACCGGTAGGTTATGCGTCCACGGGCAAGGTCATAAGGTGAGAGCTCGACCAGCACCCGGTCTCCCGGAAGCACCCTTATGAAGTTGAGACGGATTTTACCTGATACGTGGGCCAGCACTTTATGCTCGTTGGGAAGCGCCACCTTGAACATGCCGTTGGGTAGGGCTTCTACTACCGATGCCTCCACTTCTATTGCTTCCTTTTTAGCCATAGCCCTCCTTCATAAACCATAAACGTACAAAGACATAAATCGAGGGTTGATCCTACTTCCGAATGGTCAGAATTTCAGGCTCGCCATCGGTTATGGCGATGGTGTGCTCGAAATGTGAAGAGAGGCTGCCATCGGCCGTCACTACTGTCCATTCATCCTCCAGGCGGCGGGTGCGCCAACTTCCTATGTTCACCATAGGCTCGATAGCTATGGTCATACCCCGCCGTAGGAGGGGGCCTCTACCGGGCGGGCCGTAGTTGGGTATTTGGGGCTCCTCGTGAAGGAAGCGTCCTACTCCATGCCCAACGTATTCACGAACCACGTTGTACCCCCGGGATTCTGCAAAGCGCTGTACGGCAGCCCCTATGTCTCCTACTCTGGCCCCTCCTCTGGCAGCTTTAATGCCCTCCTCAAGAGAGAGACGGCCCACCTCGATGAGGGCTCTGGCTTCGTCACTTATCTTGCCCGCACCTACGGTTATGGCGGCATCACCAATGAAGCCGTCAACTGTAGCCCCCACATCCAGCTTCACCAGATCGCCCTCCTGTACCACCCTGTCTCCAGGTATACCGTGGACTATCTCATCGTTGATGGAGGTACATATGGTGGCAGGAAACCCCCGATAACCTTTGAAGGTTGGCTTGCCCCCCAGCCTTTTTATCTCTCGGCTTGCGATGGCGTCCAGGTCCCGGGTCCTCACACCAGGACACACCGCTTCCTGAAGTACTGAGAGGGCGGCAGCAACTACCTCACCGGCGCGGCGCATAGCCTGCAGCTCTTGAGGGGACTTGATGGTTATCCCGCCAGTATAGGGCGATGGTGAGTTGGAGGCCGTCTCGATTTTCCTTGTCTTCATTTTACCACTTTCACAGACTGATTTCTATTTTACAATGGCTGGAGTCCTTTTTGAACCCTCAGGATTCAGAGATTCCCTTCACACTCCTTCTCTGATGATGCACCCTTTAGTTTTACAAGGACCGAAGGAGCCGCTGGCCTACCTCCTCCACCGTCCCCATCCCATCCACTGCTACCAGCTTTTCAGAGCGACTATAAAACGCTACCAAAGGCTCGGTCTCGTTCTGATAGACCTGTATACGCACTCTGACGGCCTCTGGCGTATCGTCCTGGCGCTGGTATAGCTCGCCTCCACAGAGGTCACACTTTCCTGGTGTCTTAGGGGACGCATTATCCCTATGGTAGGGGGCCTGGCACTGTCGGCATACTAGCCGACCACTAAGCCTCTTAATCAGTTCCTCTTGAGGCACTCTTATAAGGACCACTCGGTTTAGGGCCTGGCCCCTGCCTGCAAGGGCCTCATCCAGGGCCTGCGCCTGTACCAGGTTTCGAGGGAAGCCATCAAGCAGGAACCCCACCTGGCCTAAGGGGGGCAGGATACGCTCCAGCACCATCGCGATGGTTATCTCATCGGGCACCAGCAAACCCTGGCTCATATACTCTGCCGCCTTCAGGCCCAGAGGCGTGCCCTGGCGCTGGTGATACCGGAACAGGTCTCCTGAGGCGACATGGGGCACACCCAAGCTCTCGGCCAGCATCTTGGCCTGGGTGCCTTTGCCTGCTCCGGGAGGGCCCAGTAGTAGCGCCCTCATGACCCGTTGCGGCGAGGCACGTCTTGCCCCTTCTTTAGTAGAGCCCACAGCGCTATCCTACCGCAAAAATCCTTCATAGCTTCGCATGAGCAGCTGGGCTTCAAGCTGGCGCAGAGTGTCGAGGGCTACCCCTACCACGATCAGCATGCTGATGCTGGGAAGCAGTGCCGACTGCACATCGGCGACCAGAGAGGCCAGATAAGGCACGACGGATACAGCGCCCAGGAAGAGGGCCCCTCCCCAGGTCACCCGCAGTATGACACGGTTGAGATAGTCCTGTGTGGGTTTGCCAGGCCGGATGCCAGGTACAAACCCACCGTTGCGTTGCAGGTTCTCCGCGAGGTTCTGCTGTTGAAAGACCACCAGTGTATAGAAGAAGGTGAAGATTACTACCAGGAAGAAGGTCAGGCCCCAATAGAGGGGATGGGTAGGGCTGAACCAGATAGCCAGGGTGCTGGCTACCGACCCCACCCAATCGTTCCTCACACCCAGGAAGTTGGCTATGGTGCCGGGCAATATGACCACGGAGAAGGCGAAGATCAGCGGGATCATCCCCGCCGAGTTTATCCTTATGGGCAGATAGGTAGCACCCGTCTGCCGGTACATTCTGCCCCCCCGAAAGATGCTGCGTCCGTACTGTACTGGTATCCGGCGGTGGGCCTCAGTGAAGATCACGATGAGGGCTATGACAGCGAGGGCTATGACCGCCAGCCATATGATACCCAGGGCGTCAGTCTGGTCCGATACCTGCTGCATCAACCCTGGGAAGCCCGCGACAATGCCAGCGAAGATGATCAGGGAGACACCATTTCCGATGCCCTTTTCCGTGATGAGTTCGCCCAGCCAGACCAGGAAAATTGTACCCGCGACCAGAGACGTCAGCATGGCAAAAGTAGCGACAAAATCGCTGCCTGCCCCTGGCCAGATACCCTGGATCACACCAGCCTGCTGAACAAGCTGCAACTGTCCATAGCCCTGGGCAAAGGCTATGGGGACCGTCAGCCAGTGGATTATGCGGTTGATTTTCTGCCGCCCCAACTCCCCTTCCTTGGAGAGCCTCTGCAAGCTTGGTATCACTGGGACCAGTAGCTGCATGACGATGGAGGAGGTGATGTAGGGAAATACACCGAGGGCGGCGACGCTCAGGTTTCTCAGGGCACCTCCGCTAAACAGGTCCAGGAATCCCAGGAGCTGGTTAGATTCAAAGAGGTCGTCCAGGCGCTCCTGGTTTATTCCTGGTATGGGCACCTGGGCCATAAACCTAAACACGGCCAACATGGCCAATGTGAACAGTATTTTAGCCCTCAGGTCGGGGGTGCGGAAAGCGTCTATGGCTGCCTGAAGCAGCCTCGGTCTGCCTTCCGTTTCCTGAGTCATCATGGCATTTTCACTTTAACTATATACTTGGTCTCGGGACATCGAGTCTGCAAGAAGGCCGACTCGATGCTCAGGATAAAATGACCTCCGCTCTTCCCCCAGCCGCCTCAATCTTGTCCCTGGCCGAGCTGGTGAACTTGTGGGCGCTTATCTTCATTGGCACGGTGATTTCGCCGTCGCCCAGAACTTTCACGGGGTACTTCAAGTCCCTCACAAGCCCCATCTCTAGCAACCTCTCTGGGGTCACCTCGGAGTCGCGAGGGAAAGCGTTGAGCATCCCTACCTTCACCAGATGATATTGCTGCTTGAAGATATTGGTGAAGCCGCGCTGAGCTGGCAGGCCCTTTATAAGGGGAATCTGGCCCCCTTCAAACCCGAGGCGAACGCCTTTGCCCGAACGCGACTTTTGGCCCTTGAAGCCGCGGCCTGAATTGCTCCCGTGGCCGCTGCCGTCGCCACGGCCTACACGCTTGCGAGGCCTCCTTGTCCCAGGAGGGGGAGCCACCTGATGTTCCATCATGTTTCTCTTATACTCCCTTTGCCATCTGCCCTTTGAGCCAGGTCGTACCTATATGCTAGCCCTACTGCCCTCTTTCACTTTCTGATGGACCTGGGGCGATCTCCTCCACATCCAGCATATGGCTCACCTTATTTACCATACCCCGAATGGCAGGGCTGTCCGCATGCACCACTGTATGGTGAAGGCGTCGAAGGCCCAGAGCTTGTATAACTCTCCGCTGCCGCCGGTTATAGCCGATGTAGCTCTTCTTCCATGTTATCTTGAGGAGGGGCATTTTACACCTTTAATTTTCTTGCAGGATCTACCCCTATGGCCGTGGAAGCCCCTTACGGCGGGCTATCTCCTCGGCGGGGTCTTTGAGCTTTTGCAGAGCATCCATAGTAGCGTAAACCACGTTGATGGGGTTACGAGAGCCCAGAGACTTGGCCACGACGTCCTTCACCCCAGCGAGGTCCAGCACCGCCCGGACCGCCCCTGCTGCGATGATGCCGGTTCCTGGAGGAGCGGGCTTGATCAAGACGAGGGAGGCGCTCTTCTTGGAGGAGACCTCCTGGGGTATGGTACTTCCCTTCATGGGGATTTTTATCAGGTTCTTCCTGGCCACTGCGTTTCCCTTCCTGACGGCGTCGGGGATGGCTAAGGCTTTGCCGAGTCCGGCCCCTACAACACCTTGCCCGTCCCCTACGATCACCAGAGCGTTGAAGCGCAGGTGGCGCCCACCTTTGATGACTTTGGCTATACGGCGGGTGAACACTACACGCTCGTTCAGGTCAAGCCTGGAACCATCAATCTTTCTACTCGTGTATTGAGGCAGTACAGAGACCATCAGAAGACAAGACCTCCCTCCCTAGCGGCTTCGGCCAGAGCTTTTACTCGGCCGTGGTATTTGTATCCACCCCGGTCGAAGACCACCTCAGTTGTGCCTTTCGTCAGGGCTTCCCTGGCTATAGCAGCGCCTACCATTTTTGACAGCTCGGTCTTAGGCACCTTTCCTGCGGACGACTTTATATCGGATTCCAGGCTCGATGCGGACGCTATGGTGTGGCCGCTGACATCGTCTATGATCTGGGCATAGATGTGGTTGAGTCCTCGGAAGACACAGAGCCTCGGTCGCTGAGGAGTCCCGGAGACTTTACGGCGCACCCTGTGGTGTCTTGCCAATCTGAGTTTTCGCGAGTTCCTCTCTCTAGGCATTTAGCGAAGCCTCCAGCCTGCCAAGAAATCGTTTTACTTCTCCCAAAGCTTGTACTACGTCCTCGGGGGGTAGCCAATTTTCATAGAAATTCATATGTAGCTGCCCTGCTAGTCGAAACAGTAAGGACAATTCGGGGTCCCCCGTCTCGTCGGACAGTCTCCTTACTGCCTGGAACAGTAGAGCGTGGCCACCGTGCTCCCAGCCGCGCCTCTCCGCCACCGCTTTCACCATCACTGCCGCTGAGCCCCACAGCTTTTCAGAGGCCTGGCGATAGTCGCCCTGTCCGATGGCCTCCTGAGCGCTCTCCAGATACTCCCTGCTTATATCCGCGTAAGTCATATGGCTATTATTTCTTCCTGGCTGCAGCCTTACCTGGCTTGAGCCGCAGGACCTCTCCTGAGTACTTTATCCCTTTTTCCTTGTAGGCATTGGGCGGCCTCACTCTCCGAATGGCGGAAGCCACTTCGCCCACCTTTTGTTTATCAATGCCCCGCACATGGACACGGTTGTTGCCCTCAACGGTCAGGGTAACCCCTTCCAGGGGCGTAATCTCCACAGAGTGGCTGTAGCCTACGTTGAGCACTATGTTTTGGCCGGCCTGCTGCACCCTGTAGCCCACGCCCATAAGCTCCAGGGTCTTCTGATAACCCTCGGTCACCCCGGTTATGGCATTGGCTATGACGCTGCGAGTAAAGCCGTGCAAGGAGCGGTGAAATTTCCTGGAGGAGTATCTTTCCACCGCCACATGGCTGTCCTCCAGCCTCACGACCACTTCCGGGTGAATGGGTTGGACCAGCGTGCCATTAGGTCCCTTGACCGTCACTGAGCCATAGTCCAAAGTAACCTGGACTCCAGCGGGTATAGGGATGGCCTTTCGGCCTACCCTGGAAAGGGTCCTTTCCCTTCTTACTTTAACGGTGTTGGTGTTACCAGACATAGCAGAGTAACTCCCCTCCTATGCCCTGGCGCCAAGCATCCCTGCCCGTCATTATTCCCTGAGACGTGGATAGGATTGCTATACCCAGCCCGCCGTATAACCGGGGTATTTCCCCCTTGCCCACATAAACCCTTAGTCCCGGCTTGCTCACTCGCTTGAGGCCACCGATGGCGCCTTCTTTGGTATCCCGATAGGCGAGGTGTATCCGGAGCATGGGCTGAGGCTGGCCCCTGAGCATATCGTAGTCTCTGATAAAGCCTTCATCTCTCAGTATCCGGGCTATGGAGACCTTCATCTTTGAGACAGGCATCACCAGGGAATCGTGTCTCATAGCCTGGGCGTTCCTTATTCGGGTCAACATATCTGCGACGGGATCTGTTACAGGCATGATAGTATGTACTCCAGAAAGCTTCCTTCAATCGTGCTCAGCACAGGTCTACCAACTGGCCTTTCTCACTCCCGGCAGTTCGCCCACCAGGCTAAGCTGGCGGAAGCATATGCGGCAGAGGCCAACATACCTGATATAAGCCCTCGGCCTACCACACCGATAGCAGCGGTTGTGCTGGCGCACGGCAAACTTTTTAGGCTTTTGCCACTTTACGATTTGCGACTTCTTTGCCAAGTTCTTTCCTTCGTTTCACTCAAAACAGGCTCCGTTTAGCATGAACGCCCCGTATGCCCATGACGAGCTGGCATCTCTTGATATGCCCTGGATGTTCAGGACGAGGATGGGCGTGCAAAGGGCATTCCCAGGAGGGCCAGAAGGCGCGTTGCCTCTCCGTCAGTCCTGGCGCTGGTAGTGATGGTCACCTGGAAACCACGGATGCGCTCTATCTGACCGTAGTCCACCTCTGGAAATATTATTTGCTCTCTGATGCCCAGGGAGTAGTTGCCACGGCCATCGAAGCTCGCCGGGGAGACACCACGGAAGTCCCTGATCCGAGGAAGGGCGGTGTTGAGGAGGCGGTCCATGAAATGGTACATCCTGACTCCCCGAAGGGTTACCGCCAGACCTATGGTGTTACCTTGCCTGAGCTTGAACCCGGCGATGGATTTTTTGGCCTTCGTCACTACAGGCTTCTGGCCTGAGATGGTAGTTAAGTCTTTGGTAGCGCTCTCCATGGCCCTGGGGTTAGTCAGAGCCTCTCCCAGACCTACGTTGAGGACCACTTTTTTCAGCCGCGGCACCTCCATCACATTACGGTATCCAAACTCCCTCATCATAGCCGGCACCACTTCCGAGCGGTAGAGGTCCAGGAGCCGAGGTTTTGGCGGCCCCACAATCTCGGTGGCGGAAGGCGCGCCCTCCTCCACAGGTGTAGCTACTTCTGCTACCTGCGTGGCGGCCCTACTCCTGCGCCTGCCGCCAGAGCCATCACTCTGGCGAGCAGTCCGGGTCCTTGGCCTCGCCTCTGTGGTAGGCTGGTCAGAATCGGAGGGGGGCTGAGCCTCGGAGGGCTCGTTCCCTTCTAGTCTATGGTCTCCTTGCACTGTAGACATACCCTTACCTTCCTGCCGTCTTGAAGATAGGTAGCCGCCACCCGGGCGGGCTTGCTACACTTATTACATAAAAGCATTACGTTGGATATATGGATAGGTGCCTCTTGCCTGATTCTACCGGTTTGCCTGACGTCCGGCCGGGGCCTTATGTGGCGGGTTACCAGGTTGATCCCCTCCACCATCACTCTGTTCTCCTGTGGAAGGGTCCTCTCTACCCGTCCGCTTTTGCCCTTTTCCTTGCCAGCTATAACCAACACCATATCGCCTCTGTGTATCTTCATCATACCACCTCAGGCGCCAGAGAGACGATTCTCATGAAGCCACGCTCTCGCAGCTCGCGGGCCACGGGGCCGAAAATGCGGCTGCCACGCGGGTTGTTCAATCTATCGCCCAGGAGGACCGCGGCATTATCGTCAAAGCGCACGTAAGTGCCATCGGGCCTGCGGTAGGGCTTGGCAGTCCTCACTATCACCGCGCGCACCACATCTCCCTTTTTTACCTGGGCCAGAGGTACGGCCTCCTTGACGGCACCAACTATAACGTCTCCAATGGATGCATAGCGACGGCGGCTGCTACCTGGTATGTTTATACACATAATCTCCTTGGCGCCACTATTATCAGCCACCACCAGACGAGTGTAAGTCTGGATCATGTCTGGTCCTCCTCTTCTTCGGCGTCGCTCAGGTCAGGTTCCAGAGCTTCCACATCCCCTTCCTCACTGAGTATCCCCTCATCTAGCTCCGCTGGTTTCACCTCCGCCACCTCTCGGCGCTCCAGTACGTCCAGCACTCTCCAGTGTTTCGTGCGGGAGATGGGGCGGGTCTCCTGGATACGTACCAGGTCGCCTAGTTTGCACTGGCTGTCCTTGTCGTGGACGTAGAACCTGGCGACACGGCGAAGGCTTTTTTTGTAGATGGGATGGCGTTGCTGCCACTGCACGGCTACCACCACCGTCTTTTCCATCTTGTTACTGACGACACGCCCTACCCTGACCTTTCGCCTCTCTTTGGACATGTCAGCTAACCCCCAACTGTCGTTCCCGAATTATGGTATTCAGGCGAGCTAAGTTTTTTCTTGCGGCGCGAATCTGCGAGGTGTTGGTCAACTGCTTCGTGGCAAGGCGGAAACGCAGATTCAGGAGTTCTCTGTAAGAGTTCTCCAGCTCCCTACTCAGCCCCTCGTCGCTTAGCTCTCTTATCTCATGAGCGCGCACGGACCTTCACCCCCTTCCGGCAATATCACCCTCGCCCCAGGCGCCTCTCCTGCCGGGAGAGGCGTGGCTGGAGACTGGAGTGAGGACATGTCTAGGTACTTCCGCCGCTGGCCGCCAGGACTTTGTCCCGCCGCACCACTCTGGTGGGTATGGACAGCTTATGGGAGGCCAGGCGCAGGGCCTCCATAGCTTGTTCCTCCCTTACGCCGCCCACCTCGAAGAGGATACGGCCAGGTTTCACCACTGCTACCCAGTGGTCTACGGGCGCCTTTCCTCCGCCCATGCGGGTCTCTGCGGGCTTTTTGCTCACAGCCTTGTCGGAGAAAACGCGGACCCATACCTTGCCGCCTCGCCGCAAATGTCGTGATATGGCTATGCGGGCTGCCTCAATCTGCCTTGCGGTCACCCACTCGGCCTCCATGGCCTTCAATCCATATTCGCCAAAGTCCACGGCGTTGCCTGACGTGGCCTTTCCTCTGCGGTGTCCTCTGTGCATCTTGCGGTATTTAACTCGTTTAGGCTGTAACATTGGCAGTCTCCTCGGTGGGTATGGTTACCTCGATAGTCTCCAACTCCTCAAGGCCCTCCTCCGGCGATGGAGGCAGTACCTCTCCCTTGTAAATCCATACTTTCACGCCTGTACAACCCATTACAGTGTGGGCCTCGGCGATGCTGAAGTCTATATCCGCTCTCAGGGTATGCAGCGGGACCCTCCCCTGCATAAGCTTCTCTCGGCGGGCTATTTCGGCCCCTGTGATACGGCCTTTGATGACTACCTTTATTCCCTGTGCGCCCGCCTGCAAAGCTCGTTGGGCCGCCTGGCGCATGGCCCGCCGATAGGATACCCTACGTTCCAACTGGTCGGCGATGTTCCTGGCCACCAGGTGGGCGTTCAGCTCTGGCTGGGAAATCTCGATGATGTTGAGCTGAATCCGCTTGTTGGTGATCCCCTCAAGCCTGGTCCGGAGTCGCTTTACCCGCTCGCCATCCCTGCCGATGAGTATACCAGGCCTGGCTGAATGGACGTTTACTACTATGTCCTGTGCGCCCCTGTCTATCTCGATGCGGGCTATCCCCGCGTTGGAGAAGCTCCGGTACTCGTCATTGATGCTCCGCCTTATGCTCATATCTTCCAGCACCAGGCCCCGATATTCCTTACCCCCTGGAGCGTACCAGTGGGTCTGCCAGTCCTTTACTATTCCCAGTCTGAACCCTATGGGATGGGTCTTGTGGCCCACTTAGATCACCTCCCCTTCCTCGTCCACTACGACGGTTATGTGACTTGAGCGCTTGGTGATGCGGCCTATGCGACCTCTGGCACGAGGCCTAACCCGCTTCAAGGAGCGAGCCTCATCAGCGACTATTTTAACGATGACCAGACTGTCCGGGTCCAGAAGCAGGTTATTCTCAGCGTTGGCGCTGGCAGACCGCACCACTTTGGCTACTATCTTTGCCCAGGGAGATGGCAGGAGATTAAGGGTATCAATGGCCTCGTTCACGGGTTTACCCTTGACCAGGTCTACGATGGGTTTGAGCCTCTTAGCGGATGCTCCCACATTTTTTGCGGTGGCCCTGACCTCTGGCACTATAGCTCCTCCTGCTTCCTTGCCTTTAGCCCCTTCTACCGGCGCCTCTGACTACCTGAGTGGTCCGCTCTGACCTGGCTACGTGTCCCCGAAAGGTACGGGTAGGTGCGAATTCGCCTAGCTTGTGTCCTACCGTGTTTTCGGTGATGAAAACGGGCACATGCCTGCGACCATCATGGACTGCTATGGTAAGGCCCACCATTTCAGGCATGATAGTCGAAGCCCGGGACCAGGTGCGTAGTACCGTCTTTGACCCTGAGCTCTGAAGGGCCAACACCTTCTTCATCAGCTTTGGGTGAACATAGGGGCCTTTCTTGGTGGACCTGGACATCCCTATCGCCTCCTTCTCACGATGAACCTGCTGCTGGCCTTCTTCTTGTTCCTGGTCTTGTACCCCAGGGTAGGTTTGCCCCAAGGGCTCTTGGGCCCTGGCATACCGATTGGGGAGCGGCCCTCGCCTCCTCCGTGGGGGTGATCCCTTGGGCTCATAGCGACTCCACGGACCTCTGGTCTGCGGCCGCGATGGCGTGTTTTCCCCGCTTTACCCAGCTTCACGTTTTTGTGGTCTACGTTGCTCAACTGACCTATAGTGGCATGGCAGTCCACCAGGATTCTGCGTACCTCGCCCGAGGGAAGGCGTATAAGCACATAAGGATTTTCTCTGGACAGCACCTGTGCGGCGACTCCGGCGCTCCTCACCAGTTGGCCGCCTCTGCCCGGTGTAAGCTCCAGGTTGTGGACCAGAGTGCCCGCAGGGATATGCCTGAGGGGTAAAGTGTTGCCGGGCTTGATCTCAGCCCTGGGCCCTGACTCTATTCTCGCCCCAATCTCCAGTCCCAGGGGCGCCAGGATGTACCTCTTCTCACCATCGGCATAGTGGATAAGGGCAATGCGGGCCGAGCGGTTAGGGTCATACTCGATGGACGCCACTTTGCCTGGGATGCCTTCCTTATCCCGTTTAAAGTCTATGGCCCTGTACATCCGCTTGCTGCCGCCGCCGCGATGACGGGCGGTTACCTTGCCACGGCTATTCCTTCCGGCGTTCCCTCTCAGAGGGCTCAGCAGGGACTTCTCAGGCTTCTGCTGGGTTACATCCTTGAAGGAGGGCAGGGCTGCCCCTCTAGTCCCTGGTGTTGTGGGCTTGGGAATTTTGAGCGGCATTGCTAAACCCCTTCTACAATCTGTATCCTATCTCCCCGCTGGAGAGTAACCACTGCCTTCTTGATGTCCGGTGTCTTCTTGAGACGGGGGCCGTATCGCTTCCCTCTGCCTCGGGTTTTAGTGATGTTCACATCCATCACTTTCACCCCAAAGGTACGCTCCACGACCTGCTTTATCTCGACCTTGTTAGCCCTGGAGGCTACCTGGAAGACGTACTTACCGCTCTCCTGAAGGAGGGTGCTTTTTTCGGTTATCATTGGCTGGATAAGGACTTCGTGGGGATTCATAGACTGGCCTGCCCTTCGCTGGGGACTCCTTCTGGGTCCGGCCTAAGACCTGAGGAAGCCGCCGTCAGGCCCTTTCGCCTGCGCCTTTCCACTTCCCATAGCTCCTCGGCTCTCCGGACCGCATTCAGGGTCATTATAACCGAGCCCCGTTTAAGGAGCTGCTCGGCGTTTATTAGCGATACCGGGAGTGTCCAGACCTTCTCCAAATTGCGGGACGAGAGCACCACGTTCTCTTGGGTTTCTCTGGTGACTATCAGGGTTGAGGACGTGATACCGAGGTTGCCCAGTATTTCTGCCATGGCCTTGGTACTGGGCGACTCCAGGGAGAGATTATCCAGAAGGATGAGCTTATCTCTGCGCACCATCTCCGATAGCACGCATTTAAAGGCAAGATGACGCATCCTCCTTGGCATATCCACATGATAGTCCTTTGGATGTGGCCCAAACACTACGCCACCGTGACGCCACTGAGGGGCGCGGGTGCTACCCTGGCGAGCCCTACCGGTATGCTTCTGGGGCCAGGGTTTGCGGCCACCACCGGAGACCTCACCCCTGGTCTTGGTGCTGTGGGTCCCCTGGCGTCGGTTTTGCTGGTACATGACCAGGGCCTGGTGTACTACGGCGCGGTTCATGGGCACGCCAAAAAGGGCATCGCTCACCTGAGCGGTGTCTACCACCTCCCCTTTAGTGTTCTTTACAGGAAGCTCCATGATAATTACTCCACGTGAGAAAATGAGGGGCAGACCTTGAGGTATAGCCCTTGCCCCCTATTTAACCTTATTTAACCTTGCGTATCGTGAGCAGGCTATTAGGCGCGCCAGGGACGCCGCCTTTCAGCAGGATAAGGTTCCTTGCCGGGTCAACCTCCACCACCTCTAGTTTTTTCACTGTCACCCTTGTATTACCCATGTGCCCAGCCATTTTCTTGCCCTTGAACACCCTGGCGGGAAAGGTATTGGAACCGATGGAGCCAGGGGCCCTGGCTCTGTCGGACTGACCATGGGTCCTTGGGCCGCCGTGGAAACCGTGGCGCTTCATGACCCCCTGGAAGCCACGCCCCTTAGAAGTCCCTATGACATCAACCCGCTCCCCAACCTGGAAGAGGTTCACGTTTATCTGTTGGCCCACCTGAAGGCCCTCCAGATTATCTGTGGACAACTCTCGGATATAACGGAAGAGGCCGGTACGTCCCAAGTGGCCCCTGAGGGGCTTGCTAAGACGTTTTACCTGATCGAATCCCACCTGTACGGCCTCATAGCCATCGCTATCCCTGGTCTTGATCTGGGTGATGGTGCACGGGCCAGCCTGGACTACGGTAACGGGCACCATCTGGCCGTCCTGGCGGAAGACCTGGCTCATCCCGATTTTCTTTCCTAGTATTCCCTGGATCATACAGAGACCTCTATGAGCCCCTCTAACTTCTGGAGGAGCAGATTTACGTCTTCGGCACCTTCCTCCACATCCTCGGGGGTCATCCACCGCTCGTAGAAATTGATATGAAGGGAATTGGCTGACCGGAAGAGTAGGGCCAACTCCCTATCATCCATCTCTTCTACCAGTTGGCGCACCACCCTGAAGAGTTGGGCGTGGCCATTGTGGGACCAGCCCTTGGATTCAGCCACCGCCTTTACCATCTCAGCGGCAGTGCCCCACAGCTTCTCAGAGGCTTGATAGTAGTTGCCCTCTTTCAGAGCATCCTGGGCTTCTTTTAGATACTCCTGGCTTGCCTCTCGGTACTCCTCAGAAGTCACCTTTCTTCCCCTTACAGCTTGATTGATATATCCACACCAGCAGGCAAGTTGAGTCTGGTGAGGGCATCTATGGTCTTTGAGGTGGGGTCCAGGATGTCTATGAGCCGCTTATGGGTCCGTATCTCGAAGTGCTCCCTGGAGTCCTTGTCCACGTGGGGGGACCGGATAACGCAAAAGCGGCGTATCTGGGTGGGCAGGGGTATGGGCCCCGCTACCATCGCTCCTGTGCGCTCCGCGGTATCCACTATCTGACTGGCTGATAGATCCAGCGACCTATGGTCAAAGGCCCTGAGGACTATCCTTATCTTCTGCTGACTGGTCATAGCTACTTTCTCAGACTAAAGTCTGGGGACTACATTCCGAATTATACTGTCAGGTACGGCCTCGTAAAAGCGGAACTCCATGGTGTAGCTGGCCCTGCCCTGGGTGACGGAACGGAGGGTGGTGGTATAGGCGAAGGTCTCGGCCAGTGGCATCAGAGCCCTCACTACCTGTATCTCCCCCTGGCCCTCTATACTCTTTATGTGAGCCCTCCTGGAGCTGAGGTCTCCTAGCACTTCCCCGAGGAACTCTCCAGGAGTCACCACCTCCATCTCCATAATAGGTTCCAGGAGGATGGGTTTCGCCTTTTTGACCCCGTCCCTCAGGGCCATGGAAGCAGCGACCTTGAAGGCTAGCTCCGAGGAGTCTACCTGGTGATAGCTTCCATCCACCAGGGTTGCCTTGATATCTATGAGGGGGAACCCCGCCAGGGGGCCGTTTTTGACGGCTTCTTTCACCCCGGCCTCGATGGCTGGGATGTATTCCTTGGGTATTACCCCACCCTCGATACGGTTCTCAAAGAGGAAGCCCTGGCCGCGCTCCATTGGCTCGATCTCAATCCACACGTGTCCATACTGGCCCCTGCCTCCCGTCTGGCGGATGAACCGGCCCTCGATGCGTACGGAGGTGGTGATAGCCTCACGGTAGGCTACCTTGGGCTTGCCCACCGAGGCTTCTACGTTAAACTCCCGGCGTATCCGTTCGACCAGCACCTCCAGGTGTAGCTCTCCCATCCCTGAGATGAGGGTCTGGCCGGTCTCCTGGTTGTAGCGTACTTCAAAAGTGGGGTCTTCCTCGGCCAGCTTCGCCAGAGCGTCGGATAGCTTGTCCTGATCGGCTCTGGTCGTGGGCTCGATGGCCACGGAAAGCACAGGAGAGGGGAACTGGGG
>CAYWGG010000022.1:0-19612 GCA_964457285.1 uncultured Dehalococcoidia bacterium | reverse complement strand
TACTTCTCTCATCTGTTCCCTTAGCTTCTGGTCTTGCACCCTGGCCGCAATACGCCTGAGCATATACTCGTAGAACCGGCTGGGCGTGCTGGTGGGCACGAGTATGTCCAGGTCCAGATATACCAGGAGGCAGGCATCGGGGTCCAGGCCATGTTGCCTTACTGTATCAGGATGGGAGATGTAGTTCAGGAAGGAAGTCTTGCCGGACCGGCGTTCGCCCACAATGGAGCCACTTCCAAAGTCCGACGCGCGCAGCAGCGAGAAAATCTGCTGGACCTCTTCCTTTCTTCCCACAAAGCGTTTGGTATCCGATACGGGCTTACCGTAGGTGAAAGGGTTAGATAGCTGTTGTATAGTGCTAGCGGGCCGGTTATTCATAGATATATGCTTTATACTTCGCTGTTGGTGTGAAAGTAGTGTGCAATTAGTATACGTTTAGTGTGAATATCTCCAGAACACCTATTAGCACCTCTCCCGTCAAGGTCAGAGGATATTGGGCGCACAATTAACAGCTATCATATGGTCCATGCCCCGCCCTCTCGGATACCCTCCAGGGCTGGGTCAAATCTCTAGGAATCATCAGGTTACTCACCACTACCGAGTCGCTCAGGGGTTGGAGGAAGGCCTGGAGGCGGGAGAGCAGACGTACCCAGGGACTCCTGCCGCTCCGCCCCGGCGTTTTGCCCAGACACCTCACCTGGGCTTTGGGGTGAGGAGGCGACAAGAGAAAGGTCTGGGAACCAGCGCCCCAGCAGTTTTACCAGCCTTCGCCAGGAAGTATCATCAGAGGGGTGAACGGCCAGAAGCCCAACACCTCCATCTGGGGGAGACTTTTCAGGTTCGTACACCGAGTCTGGCGACACTGGCCTCATTTGTCCGTTGACTCCAGAGGCGGGATAAAGGCACCAGGCCTCCTGGACAACGGCCCCGCTGGCCCCTAGAGCGTCTCGATACCCATGCAACCTATCCAGGTCATCATGCCAGCTACCGTTGGCAGTGTACGTTTTGAACTTGACATCGAAGAGATAGGCCTTGCCTTCAAACATCATGAATATGGTGGGGGCGACAGGATGGTAAACACCATCTGCGGGATTAAGGAAGGTTGGGTCGGAGGTCTCGCCACTATACAACACTGTAACCAGAGCGTCATCGGACTCACGTAATAGCTCCAGGACAGAGGCCTGCCCCTTGGGCAGCTCAAGAGTCAGCTTCGACTCGGGGTTCTCAAAAAATAGGGTGACCCTGTCTTTCACCAGCTTGAACCCCAGGCTCTTCAATACATCAATCACCTTAAAGAAGCACCAGTATTCATAAATAAGCCAGGTACGACGCAAAGGCAGCTTGAAAAGGGGGTTCCCCCAGTCGAAATCGAAGATGCGCCGGTAGTGGCGGTAGATTTCATAGATCTGGTGATAGTAGGGCTGCCTATGAGCTGCAGGGGGTCTCCGGGCGCTGAACGCTGGCGAGGAATACTTCAAGAAATCGTACTGTAGCAGCTCGCCAATCTTCCGCATGAGAGCCTCTGCTTCAGCCCGTATTTCATTTTCCTCTTGCATCGCCGCCAGATTTGCTATGGTATTGATGTCACTATGCATTGTGGTCAGAAATCGGCGAACAAAACGGTTTTCATAGGTGTTGTAATCTATGCGAACCTGAGTCTCCGCTATCTCAGAAGGCAGATAAGATACTTCCTCTCCGTCCGCAGACCTCTGGGAAAAAACTTGCCTCAGATTTGGGGCTATGGTGCTATTGGGCGCAGGCCGCTCGAAGCGATGGCTTCTGGGGTGGGACATAAGCCAGTTAATGGACCCAGGGCCCGCCTTCCTGGTCAGGCTGAAATCTACAAAGACTCGCTCTCTGGCGATCTGCTGGTTCGGGCTTTGGTCTATTAGAGCGATAAGGTGAGACAGCCTTCGAAATACCCCCGAGCAGTACTCCAGGAGTGTTTGCAGCGATATAGCCTTGCGGGTCTCCTCAGGCATAACGGAAACGTCCTCTTCGCTGAAAAGGTCCCACGCCAGGACATAGCTGACCTCACGGATATAATCCAGCATAGCCGCCCGTTCATGTTGAGACAGGATTCTCTTCCAGTAGCCCTCGCGCTCGTAGAGGTATCGCTCTACAACCTCCCTGGGATATTCCAGAAACAGCTCGGGCTCTGGCACCTGTGGGACAAGGGATTCCAGGAGCTCTGTGGGGGTTTGGAGAGGTTCTTCCAGCGCACTCATACTGGTTTCCATGACTCCTCCAGATGGCTCAGCTTTTACTCGTAAAAGGTGACAAATCCATCCTCTCGTACCCGGGCTAGCATTCGTGCAATCTTCTTAGCCGACCTGGGAAACAAGCACTCCTCATATTCGGCGGGATCGAGGAGATACAGGTCCTTGACGGGAGCAGGCAGCGGGTCATTATTCCCCAGAAGGAGATAGCTTAGCATCTCAACCAGGACCCTTTCCAGCTGCTCCCTGGTGCCAGAGAGCTTCGGAAGGACCTTTTGAAGGATCTGCAAGTCCAGAGCGGTGTATTTCTCCAGCAGGCCCTCGGCATTGCCGACGAACTTAAGGACCTCGTTTCGCACTCGGTATGCGAACTGAAGATTCCTTTTCTTCAGAATGGCGTTGATGCCATCCAGGGTGAACAACACATCTTCGTCCCACTCCATCTCCCTGGACACCAGGAACAGGTCGAACATGGCCTGTCTCTCACCTACGGTGAAGCTGTCATACACGTCTCCGCCACGTGGCCTGTCCAGCAGGTTGACATCGTTGAACTCGATGGTGTTGGCCCTATCAAGTACCTTTCTACTGAACTGGTATGTGCTCTCATCTATATTGACTGTGCCGGTGATAAAGAGATTGGCAGGAAAGTCACCTGTCTCCATATTGCTGAGGAAGTGGCTGAAGTAGTGTTCTACTTTAGCTAAATTCATCTCATCCAGGCAGACAAAGAAAGGCTCCTTCCGAACATCTCCTGCCATGTTATAGAATCTGGAGAAGGCCGTATCTATCTGCCTCTCCTGGATTACGTTATAGTACCCCATGAGGTAGCTATTATCGGTCCAGTCTGGAGCCACGGGCACGAGGAGGTAATGCCCTGAGCCTGCGCTGGTAAGGGCATCGGCAAGCAACTGGGTGAGCCTTGTTTTACCGGTGCCGCTGACTCCCGTCAGAATCACAAAAGGCTTGGTCTTGAGGGAGATATAGTAGTCGGCCACTACCTCTCGAGGATAGGTGAAACCTTGCCCTTCGATGTAGCGGCAGACCCAGTCCAACAAGTTGGCCTCATCGGTAATGCGGGGCGTGGTAACATTCTGGGCCCGGTCCACTACCATGTGTCACCTTCTTCACCAACATTCGGGTCCTGCGGTCAGTTGCTGGGTGCTTTTCTCAGAGCGTGTGTAATATACCCCATCCTTCAGGGTGCAGTATGGTTTTCACCCATGCTCTCAAAGGAGCCCAGCAGCTAGGCCGATGATGAAATGAAGTGAGAGGCCCTATCTACCAAATATCAGTACACATTCTACATCAAAAAAAGAGAAATGCAATATGAATGTAGCCACTTTAGAGGGCAAGCTGTAGCTGACTGGGCCTTGGCGGCGCTTCCACCGCTTCATACCTCTCTTTTAGCCCGTAGAGCTGCTTCAGGGCGGCTACTTGTGTCTGAAGGCTCTCTTTTAAGCGCCAGGGGGCGAAGGCGCCTGGGTAAAGGCCCCTGTAGGTCTCCTTCAGCCAGGGGTAGTCCTGCTCAAGGAAGCTCAGGAAGTGCTCCTTCGTGCCCTCCCTAAGGTGGAGCACATTGGTCCCAAGAAAGCAAGCGCCGTGGTCGGCAGCCCCTCGCACTACCTCGGCCAGATTGGCAGGGCTATCGGTGATGCCAGGTATAACTGGGGCCAGGAGCACCCCAGCGTTCACGCCAGACAGGACCAGCCTCTCCATAGCCCACAGGCGCTTGAGAGGTGGTGGTGTGCCTGGCTCCAGGCGGCTCCGCAGAGCGTCGTCCAGGGTTGTGATGCTAAAACATACGGTGCACCCAGCCCGCCGGGCCAACTCGGCCAGCAGGTCCTGGTCACGCACCACCATAGTCCCTTTGGTAACCAGGCTGATGGGGCTCCCTTTCCGGCAGAAGACCTCCAGGCATCGGCGGGTCAGGCGGTATTTACCCTCAATGGGCTGGTACGGGTCGGTGGCAGTGCCTATGGCCACTCTCTCGTACCTCCAGGAGGGTCGGGAAAGCTCGCGGCGTAGCACATCAGGCAGATTGAGTTTCGCAAAGACGATGCCGGAGAAGTCTTCATCGGGGCTCAGGTTGAGAAAGTAGTGATAGCGCCTTGCAAAGCAGTAATGGCAGCCGTGGGCACAGCCTTGATAAGGGTTGAGAGACCACCCGAACCCCATACCGCGGACACGGTTCAGAGCGCCTCTGGTCTGTATCTCCTCATAGCGCACCCTGGCCATAGGTCTTACCCCTTCTCTAATAGCCCCTCTGTTGAGGCTATCAGAACTTATGTTCTCTACATGAAAGCACAGGGCATGGCCTCTGTCAACGGGACGCTGTCACTCAGGAATCGTTGCAAATAGGATAAAAGATGCCAGGCTATTTGAGGAACATATCACTTAAATGACCTTTTGCTCACGCAGTCGCGCCAGCTCCGCAGGCGATAGCCCCAGAAGGTGATTATAGACTAGCTCGTTGTCGTAGCCCAGGGGCACAGACCCCCTCCACACTTTCCCGGGAGTCAGGGAGAACCTGGGAGTGATGCCGATGCCTTTGACCTTCCTCCCCAACTGTATATCCTCCCACTCGACGTGGACGTTTCGCATCTGGTAATGGGGGTCCTCGGCTACATCCTCAGGGGTCATAATGGCGCAGCAACCCACCTGGGCGGCGTTCATAACGTCCACCACTTCCTTCACAGTACGCTCCTCCACCCAGCCACGCAGGATGGCATCGAACTCGACCCCTTCAGGAGATTCCACATCAGTCCGGGCAGTTTGCCATTTCTCTTCGGCGGGGTCAAGGCCCAGGACCCTGCATACACGATTGAAAACGGTGCCCACGGCAGCGACGTTGACCCAACCATCTCTGGCCCGGAAGGCGTCGTAGGGCTGGAACAGCCCCGCCTTATTGCCGGAACGCTCCCGTACTATCCCCAGCTCGTAATAAGCCACCATCGTCCCAGCCAGGGTGTGGTGGACGGCCTCGTACTGTGCCAGGTCAAGGGCCTGCCCCTTCCCCGTGCGCTGAGCGTAGATGTACCCAGCCAGGGAGGACCAGAGGCAGAAGAGGGCGGTGATGAAATCCCCTGTCCAGGGGGCCGCCCTCACGGGGGGATCAGGGTTGGGGAAGCCGATCAGGTTCATCATCCCACCAAAGCCCTGGCCGATGAAGTCGTAGGATGCCCGGCCCAGGTAGTCGGGGTGCCCATCCTGGCCGTAGCCTGAAACATGGGCGATGACCATGCGCGGGTTAGCCTTGAGGACTGTTTCATCATCCAGGCCCCAGTCCTTATAGGCCCCCGGTATAGAGCTTTCCATCCAGATGTCGAAGCGGGGAATGAGGCTGAGGAATAGCTCCCTGCCTCTGGGAGTGCTGAGGTCAAGGGTTATATGAAAGCTGTTGCGCCGGTGCTGGATCCAGGCGGCGGCTACTGGGTTGCCGTCTTTGCCTTCGATGGGAAACTCTAGCGTCCTCCATATATCACCCACCCCTGGACGCTCGATTTGAACGACCTCCGCCCCCATTTCGGCGGCCAGCACCGCTGCGAAGGGCTGGGCGACGATGGTGCCGCTGGAGAGGATGCGGACTCCCTGAAGGGGGCCAAACTGCTCGGGCAGCAGCGAAGATGTCCTGGACTCCATAGCTTTCCTCCCTCTTTTGGTTTTGGCCTTCAGTATAGCGACTGGCTTTGTAAAACGGAAGATTGCAGGGTATAGCGTAAATGTATCGTTGTTAGCTGAGCACCCGTTAAGACCGGGCACGATACTAGACGGGAAGCGCAAAACAATGAGGACCCAGGAGGAGGCTAACGTAGGGGGAAAGTGGTGGGCGGTAGTGGACTTGAACCACTGACCTCTGCGATGTCAACGCAGTGCTCTAACCATCTGAGCTAACCGCCCATTTTAGCCATTAGCAATCGGCTGTCAGCTTTCAGCCTGATTATGGCGATAGCTGACTGCTGAAGACCTATCAAGAGTGTAGCAAGGTAAGCCTACCCGGTCAAGGCTATCGCCCGAGACCGCGAAGCCTGGGGATTGGTGCTTCCCGACACACGGACACCGCTCGTCGCACTGCTGAAGAACGCCCGGAGCCGCGTCCGCGGCGCTGATCCTGGACACGGGCCTGCTTTATGCCTCCCTCGACCGGAGCGATGCCGATCACGCCGCGTGCCGCAGGCTTATCTCTGGGGCATTGACCAGCGACAACAATCTGGCAAAGCCGGAGACGAAAAGCGCGTTGGGCCTCTGTGGACAGCGCTCGAACTTTCTGCGGCCTGACCTGGTGGTGCCGAGGCTGCGGCATCTGCTGGCCTGAGTAGCGCCAAGGGATAACACTGAAGTCCAGTGATGCTGCTATAGGTCTTTCAACAGTTGAGGCTTAAGTCTTCCCCTGTCCACTGTCCCTGCACTAATGGCTGCCTGCAGCTGAGATTTGACCTGTTTCCTCGAAATCCGACCGTGTTCACCCGTTGAGACCACTTGGGCTAGTTGAGCAACCTGTCCTACCGTTAGGTTACGCAGTTCGTAGTGTAGGTTGTTCACCTGTATGTCCGGGGTAGCGCCTTCCCGCTGCTCGGCAGCGATGCCCAGCGTATTGAAAAGGGAGTCTTCAAAGACCGCGTAATCGAGGTTTGCTAGATTATCCCTATTGGCAGCCAGGCCAATGACAACACGTTCTTTGTCGGTCTCGCTCTCAACCTTGAAGATAGACAAAGCATTACCCGTGGTTTGGAGGTCGCCAAGGGCATCGCCCTGGAGCCCACCAACTGGCAACCAGTCCAAATCAGGATACTTGAGCCAGCGCGTCTGCCTTATGACCCGCAAGAAGTACGTCACTGCTGGGTTGCTTGCAACTGGTCAAGGACTAGTTGGAGATTTCGCTTCAGTACGGTAGAGCGCTCCCGCTCGACAGCGGCACGGATACTCTCACTCGCTACAGGGTTGTCCATGGCCGCGATTCCTATGGATGCCGCGTCCCGAATGCGTGGGTCGGTTGATTCCAGCTTACGCAATAGCAGTATCAATCTACTGTGACGCGTCTGAGGGTCGGCAATGGAGCCTACTTGCCTCAAAACTTCTCCGGCAACTTCCACGTTGACTTGTTCAAACTCCATCACCCTGTCAATCGCATGAATGGCCACGTCGCCATGGGTCCGAATAATCCAACGCAGTTTGCGCGAGAAGGCGGACTCCATACCATCAGCAAAGACCTCGTCTACCGCTTCAACAAAAGCTGCGTTGAGCCTACCGAGCAGATACACCTCCTGTGGCGAGTTATATACGTCAACCCCTGTTGCCCCTTGTGGCAGAGGGTGTGCCCGGTCAGGCAGTATTGACTCTGACCCTACCACCGGCGGCTTGACTCTAACAGCCCTTGTAGGGAGCAAGACGCTAATCGGAGAGAAGGGGGTCCTCGGCTCAGCCACATCGACCCAATTCGCCTTCCCGCGACCCGACGGTAGCCTAAGATAGAACAATCTGGCCGATGGATCCACCCTGTAGTAGGCTCTTCGATTCTGCAGATCCCCTAAGCTACCGGTGGTGTTTGCGAACATCCAGTCGGGTAATTCATGGTCTTCTGTGGTCATGGCGAGAGCCACATCAAGTATTTGATGTTCCAGGGCTTCACCCGGAGGTTCGAGCAAACGAGCACCATAGCCTTCACCGGTCTCTAACGGGCTAGTCGGCCGGTGCTTGCCTTGTGGCGTCGTAGTGGTGGAGGCTATAACCAAAGGGCTCAAGGAATATCTCCTTGTACTGCTATTTCACATCCGAGGCCCACCAATTCTTCAAACACGGAGCGGATCTTGTCTTTGGGAATCTCACCCGTGGACTCCGCGGCAGTACTGATGTCCAATTCAAGTCTGCAAGCAAATTGCAGTGGCCCGCTAGCTAGCGAAGCCCCCACTGCACCCCCGACAGCCACTTCGATGAATCCGGCTTGCATCACAGACCATTTGGTCAACCGATTGAGTTTCAGCTCAATACCGGAGGTCGACATTCTAGGGCGATTGATCTGATAAAGGAAATCCGAAGAGTCCGTTTGGTCTAACACAAACTTGGGAAGGAATTGCGATAGTTCTGTGTAACCCGTCTGGAGGTCCGCAACTGGTCTAACCAGGACTGACCCAAACGCCAATCGCCTAACAGGTGGACATACGCCCAGCCATCTCCTTACGACATTCAAGAATGGTCCCAGTGTAGCAGAGAACGGCCCCAACGTCAGAAGTCCTGCTACCGATTCGTCCGGAGTCCCCATCGTCGCCAGAAGATTCCAATCGACCCGGCCCGGCTGGGCCACCAAGGCCAGCCGCTTCCCTTCGAAAGCACCCACCTGTTGCATCTGGCCCGCTCGCGGGCGGGTGAGCACCTCATCTGGCTCCTCCCCAACTGCCTTCGCCCACCAAGACGGCATTCCAGACACATCTGCACCCGGAAGAATAAAGGCGGTAGCCCTGAGACGCTCCGCTTCCCACTTGTCCACACCCTGGAGAGGGCCTTGTTCCTGCGTCATGACATCCGGTTCCTCACCAGCCCTAACTGGACCAGATTGAGCCAAGCTTGTGTCACACTCCATTATAAGATACACATGTCTGTTACACCAGCCTCCGATGACGGTGACTTCAAGTGACTCACTGAGAAGAGCAGCAACCTAACTGTCTCATTTGGCAGCGAACCGGACAAATCGGGGCCGGTTCGAATATGTTTGGTGGGCGGTAGTGGACTTGAACCACTGACCTCTGCGATGTCAACGCAGTGCTCTAACCATCTGAGCTAACCGCCCATCTGGCAAAAGAGGGTTGGTGGAATACAGCAGTAGTGTAGCAAGAGGGGCCGAACTCGTCAAGGTCAGCCTTGGCAGACTCAGGGCAGGCCCTTCCAGGCGGCTCCTACAAGTTCGCCTATGTCCGCTACTCCGTGCTCCCCCATGTAGGCCCTCAGGCCATCCAGGACTTCCAGGGGCGCACGGAAGTCCACCAGGTTGGCGCTCCCTATCTGCACGGCGGTGGCTCCGGCCATGATGAACTCAAGGGCGTCTCTGGCGGTGAAAATACCCCCGACGCCGATGATGGGCACATCTACCGCCCGGGCCGCCTGGTAGACCAGGGCCACAGCCACGGGGCGAAGGGCTGGCCCAGAGATGCCCCCTGTGATGCCTCCCAGCATTGGTTTTCTGGCCTCTATATCTATGGTCATGGCCGGGATGGTGTTGGTGAGGGTCACTGCGTCGGCTCCTGCATAGGTAACCGCCTCTATGATTGGTACTATGTTGGGCACATTGGGGCTGAGCTTGGGGATGACGGGGAGAGAAGTGGAGGACTTCACCCTGGCTACAGTCTTTCCAGCTATCTCAGCGCTATGGCTGAAGTGAGCGCCGTTCTCCACATTGGGGCAACTTAGATTAAGCTCTATGGCCGCTATGCCTGGCGTACCTTCAGCCGTGGCGGCCATAGAGCCGAACTCTTCTACTGTCTCACCTGCGATGCTAAAGATAACCGGGACCTTCCATCCTGCCCATGTGGGGGCTTTCTCTCTGAGGGCCGCCACTATTCCGGGGTTGGTGAGCCCGATGGAGTTGAGGTATATGCACTCTCCCGCCTCATGGGCCCGCCTCCATGAGGCAGGGAACCAGCGAGGCTCTGGGTTACCTTCCCTGGGGCGCATGGTGACGGTCTTGGCGACTACAGCTCCAAGACGCTGGAAATCTATCATCTCTGATGAGGAGGCGTCCTCTGCTCCTCCGGCTTCCCCTTCGCTCCGCTCAGGACTTCAGCTCAGGACAGGCACAAGGCCCCTGCCATAGCCGTCCCAGCCGAAGGTGCCCGAAGCTATCATGACAGGGTTAGCCAGCTTAAGGCCTCCGGGATGGCGAGGGGCTATATCCGTCAGCAACTCAGGTACTGAGTATCCTGAGGGTTCGTCAGTCGTCCTCTGCCTCAGCCGTCTCCTCAATTATCTCCTTTATATCCTCATCTACTTCATGTCCGTTTTCGTAGCTTTCGTTGGTGGAAGGCACTTCCGCCAGACTGAGCCACTGGCTGGGGAAGCCATCCTCTTCCTTGGCTGCTGCCAGTTGCTTTGGCTCCTGAGCCAATAAGTTGGGCCTGGCAGGTATGAGCCTGCCGATTATGACGTTCTCCTTCAGGCCCAGTAGCCTGTCTCGGGCACCTGTCACCGACGCTTCCGTCAGTACACGAGTTGTCTCCTGGAAGGAAGCTGCGGCGAGGAAGCTATCGGTGAGCAGAGACGCCCTGGTGACTCCAAGGAGCGCTGATCTGGCGGTGGCGGGTTCTCCACCCTCAGCCAGCACTTTGGCGTTCTTATCCTGGAACTCAAACTTATCCACGATCTGGCCGGGTATGAACTCGGCATCGCCAGGGGTATCCACCTGTACGCGACGTAGCATTTGTCGGAGGATCACTTCGATATGCTTATCGTGAATACTCACACCCTGGGAGCGGTAGACCCTCTGCACCTCGCCTACCAGGTAGCGTTGCATCTCCTCCCTGCCGCGGATCCTGAGGAGGTCGTGGGGATTCAAGGGGCCGGCTGTAAGGGCGTCACCTGCCTTGATCGTGGAGCTATCTTTCACCAGGACGTAAGCGGCACCAGGGACTATGTACTCCCTCTCCTCTACGTCCTCCCACACAATCGAGATGCCCTGTGGCTCGACTTCTGCCCTGCCGCTTATGTTGGCCACGATCTCAGGGGGCTGCTCCAATTCAGCCTCAGCCGAAGGGATGGTCCCGTTGTGCCCCTCTTCGCTCTCCCTCAAAGGATCAGGAAGGGCACGGGCAAGGGAGACGCCAACCTCTACTTGCTCTCCATTGTCCACCAGGGGTTGGAAACCTGGCGGGAGGGGATAGTGCTCCCGGTACTCCTCTCGGCTGCTCACCATTATCCGCCGCCCATCCGGGTCATCCTCAATAGCGACCACACCATCTATATCAGACAGGACAGCATAGCCTTTAGGCACCCGGGCTTCAAAAAGCTCTTCCACTCTGGGCAAGCCACTGGTGATGTCCAAACCAGCTACGCCGCCTGTATGAAAGGTCCTCATGGTCAACTGTGTCCCAGGCTCGCCTATGCTCTGGGCGGCGATAATGCCCACTGCCTCACCCATCCCTACCAGCCTGCCGGTGGCGGGTATGCGCCCGTAGCAGTGGCGGCATATCCCGCGGCGGGCCTCACAGGAGAGAGGCGAGCGTACAAGCACCTCCGTTATATTCGCCTCCACTAAAGCTCGGACTTTCTCCTCATCTATCTCCTCAAGGCGTTTCACTAGAACCTGGCCGGTATTGGGATGGACTATGTCGGAGGCCGCTTTCCTGCCCAGGGCACTCTCTTGAAGGGGTGAGACCAGGGGCTCATCGGGTCTGGCCTTTAGCCACATGCCCTCCGTTGTACCGCAGTCCTCCTCCAGAACAATGACCTCCTGAGCAACGTCAATGAGTCGCCTGGTGAGATACCCGCTGTCAGCAGTCCTCAAGGCGGTATCGGCCAGGCCTTTCCTGGCCCCGTGGGTGGATATGAAGTACTCCAGGGCCGTGAGGCCCTCACGGAAGCTGGACTTGATGGGCAGGTCTATGATGCGGCCTTTGGGGTCGCTCATAAGGCCACGCATCCCGGCCATCTGTTTAATCTGGGCGATGTTACCCTTGGCCCCTGACACGGCCATCAGGGCCACGCCTCCGTAGCTTGCCAGGTCCTCCTTCACTATCTCTTCCATCTGTTCGCTAGCCTGGGTCCAGGTGGCTACCGTCCGGCGGTACTTCTCGTCTTCCGTTACCAGGCCTTGCATATACTGTTCTTCGTACTCTTCCACCTGCCGGTTCGCTTCGCTTAAGACCTGCTCTTTCTTTGGCGACACCTGTATGTCGTTGATGGCGATAGTTATTCCGGACGTGGTGGCATAATGGAAGCCCAGGTCCTTTATCCTATCCAGCGCATCAGCCGCCCTTTCGTTGGTCAGCTCGCGCTGGCACTCGGCGGTGAGGTCTTTGAGCGCTGCCTTGTCCATGAGCTGGTTCTTGAAGCTTATTTCAGGGGGGAGCACTTCGTTGAATATTATCCTCCCTAGAGTGGTCTTGATCCAGCCAGACGTGGGGTCCTGGAGGTGATCCTCTGACCCATCTCCCGAGCTTACGATTTTTTGTGCCAATCCTGGCACCCCACTTCTTCGGACCTCTATCTCCGCTCGCAGGTTTAACTCGCCTGAGTCATAAGCCATGCGAGCTTCATCGAAGTCTATGAACCGCTTCCCTGTGCCCTTAGCGCCAGTCTCTATATCCGTCAGATAGTAGCAGCCCAGCACCATATCTAGAGTAGGCGCTACGAGGGGCTCACCGGAGGCCGGAGAGAGCATATTGTGTACACTGAGCATGATGTCCCTGGCCTCCCTCACTGCCATCTTGGAGAGAGGCACGTGGACTGCCATCTGGTCGCCATCGAAGTCGGCGTTGAAAGCCGAGCATACCAGTGGATGGATCTGTATGGCGCTGCCCTCGATGAGTACGGGCATGAAAGCCTGTATGCCCAGCCTGTGAAGGGTCGGCGCCCGGTTAAGCAGGACGGGACGTTCCTTAATGACGTCTTCCAGGATGTCCCACACCTCTGGACGGGCCCTCTCCACCATCCTCTTGGCGCTTTTGATATTGGGCGATACACCCAGCACTACCAGGCGATGCATCACAAAAGGTTTGAATAGCTCAAGGGCCATGCGCTTGGGCAAGCCACACTGGTGTAGCTGTAACTCCGGGCCCACTACTATCACTGAGCGGCCGCTGTAGTCAACTCGCTTGCCCAGCAAGTTCTGCCGGAATCGGCCCTGTTTGCCCCTGAGCAGGTCTGAGAGGGACTTGAGTTTGTGGTTATGGCTGCCCTGGATAGGTCTTCCCCTTCTTCCATTATCTATCAGGGCATCCACCGCCTCCTGAAGCATCCTTTTTTCGTTGCGGACTATGATCTCCGGAGCGCCCAACTCCAGCAGCCTCTTCAGGCGGTTGTTCCGGTTGATGACCCGCCTGTAGAGGTCGTTCAGATCGCTGGTAGCGAACCTGCCACCGTCCAACTGCACCATTGGCCGAAGGTCTGGTGGCAGGACTGGCAGGACTGTGAGTATCATCCATTCCGGCTTGTTGCCGCTCCTGCGGAAGGATTCCACCACCTTCAGCCGCTTTATAGCCTTTTTGCGCCGCTGTCCAGAGGTAGAGCGCATCTCCTGAAGCAGCTGCTCCCGGAGGGCCTCCAGGTCTATCTGGCGTAGTACCTCCAGAATGCCCTCCGCCCCTATCATGGCCTTGAACACATTGCCGTAGTGCTCCTTCAGCTCACGGTGGCGGCTCTCTGCGATGAGCTTACAAACTCGCAGGTCTGTCAGCTCATCTATCCTGGCCTGCATCTCCTCGTAGAGCTTGCCCTCTTCCTCCATCAGCTTCTCTCTGATGGCATCTATCTCTACCTCAGTGGCCAGGCGCTCCGCCTCTGAGCTATCGGCCATCAGCCCTTCAGCTTCCCCTTCGCTCTGCTCAGGGCTTCGGCTCAGGGCCGGCTTGTCAGCTATAAATCCACCCTCTTCCCCCTGAAGTAGGGTCAACTCGCCAACCGCCCCTCCTGGCTGCTGATCGCTGGCTTCTGAGTGCGGGAAGACCCCCGCCTCGAAGCGTTGCCTTAGCTGGCTGATAGCGGCTTCGGTGGCGCGCCGTCGTTTTTCTACCTCCTGCTCGTACTTCCTCTCCTCTTCCTGGATTGCTCTCTTGCGGGCCTCCTCATCCATAGAGACGACGATATGCTGGGCGAAGTAAAGCACACGCTCCAGGTTCCTGGGAGAGAGGTCAAGGAGCAGGCCGAGGCGGCTGGGGGTGCCTTTGCTGAACCATATATGGGCTACCGGAGACGCCAGGTTGATATGGCCCATCCGCTCTCTGCGCACCTTAGAGCGGGTAACCTCTACGCCACAGCGGTCGCACACCACACCCCTATAGCGTATCCGCTTGTACTTACCGCAGAAACACTCCCAGTCCTTTGTGGGCCCGAAGATGCGCTCGCAGAAGAGCCCATCCTTTTCGGGACGTAGGGTACGGTAGTTTATTGTTTCAGGCTTGGTAATCTCGCCATGAGACCAGCTACGAATTTGATCGGGAGAGGCTATGGAAATCCTTATGGCATTGAAACTTGTAGCCTGAGTCTCTGTCCTGTCTGGCATAATCATCCTCTCTTTAAACTTCTCTACAGGCTATCTTCCATCTCCAGGGTCTCTATTAGTTCCCTGGGCAGGGGGACGCGTTCTTCTTCGTTCAGGAGCTCTACTGATAGGCCAAGGCTCTGGAGTTCCTTGAGGAGGACGTTGAAAGACTCAGGCACTCCGGGCTGTGCTACATCCTCCCCTTTCACGATGGCTTCATAGGTCTTAACTCGTCCGGCCACGTCGTCGGACTTGACGGTGAGGACCTCTTGCAGGTTATGGGCGGCTCCGTAGGCTTCCAGGGCCCATACCTCCATCTCCCCGAACCTCTGCCCACCGAACTGGGCCTTGCCACCCAGTGGCTGTTGAGTGATGAGGGAGTAGGGTCCGGTAGAGCGGGCATGGATCTTATCTTCCACCAGGTGTATGAGCTTGAGCATGTATATATAACCTACGGCTATGGGCTGATCGAAGGGCTGACCTGTCCGCCCATCGTAGAGGGTGACCTTGCCGAAGATCGGTGGGGAGAGTTTCTTCTCTTCGCGGACCCTCAGGGTTTCCCTTCTTAAATCTACGATGCTCATATCAGAGACATCTACTTCGGCTTCTTCCTTGAGCCATATTCTGAGACACGCCTCGCTGGCCTCGCCCAGTAATGAGTCATCGAAGAGACGATTAGCGTCGTAGCCTCTTTCCGCTAGCCATCCCTTTACTCGTTCCATGTCGAATTTTTGCGAGGTCGCCTTGGGAGCGGGGTTAATGGCGCCGGACTTCTGAGCGAACCAGACCCTGGCCAGGACATCCTCAATGGAGACGTCCTTAGCGCCGTCGAACACAGGAGTGGTGGCCCGGAAGTTGAGGTACTTGGCTGCCCACCCGAGGTGGGTCTCCAGTACCTGCCCCAGGTTCATTCGCGAGGGTACGCCCAGAGGGTTGAGGATTATGTCCACAGGCGTGCCATCAGCAAGGAAGGGCATATCTTCCACGGGCAGAATGCGGGCTATGACTCCCTTGTTGCCGTGCCTGCCCGCCATCTTGTCGCCTATGGATATTTTGCGGGTCTGGGCTATCCATACCCTTACCGCCTCGTGGACTCCCGGCGGAAGCTCATCTTTGTTTTGCCTTCTCAGCACCTTCACATCTATGACCTTGCCACGTTCACCATGAGGCACCCTGAGAGAAGTGTCCTTTACGTCCCGGGACTTTTCCCCGAAGATGGCCCTTAGCAGCTTCTCCTCTGCCGTAAGCTCCGTCTCACCTTTAGGTGTGACCTTGCCGACCAGAATGTCGCCAGGGCCCATCTCGGCACCGACGCGGATGATTCCCTTCTCATCCAGGTCTTGCAGGCTATCTTCACCTACGTTGGGTATATCTCGGGTGATCTCCTCGGGCCCCAGCTTGGTCTCCCTGGCTTCCATTTCATACTTCTCGATGTGTACGGAGGTGAACCAGTCCTCTTTCACCAACTCCTCGCTGATGATCACCGCGTCTTCGTAGTTGTAGCCCTCCCAGCTCATGAAGGCCACCAGCACGTTCTGGCCCAGTGCCAGATTACCGCGCTCGGTGGAGGAGCTGTCCGCTAGCACATCTCCCGCTTTTACGATGTCACCCTTCTGGGCCGTGGGCCGCTGGTTGAAGCAGGTGCCCTGGTTAGTGCGGGCGAACTTGGACAGGTTATGGACGTGGTCCTGGCCTAGCTCGTCTCTGATGACGATGCGGTCTCCGGAGACGGAGGTCACCACGCCACCGACGCGAGCCAGGACGACCTGTCCACTATCTCTAGCCACTCGGCCCTCGATTCCAGTGCCTACTAGCGGGGCCTGGGGCCTCAGCAGTGGCACCGATTGGCGTTGCATATTGGACCCCATGAGGGCCCGGTTGGCGTCGTCGTGTTCGAGGAATGGTATGAGAGAGGCGGACACGCTGGTGATCTGCATAGGTGATACATCCATGAAGCTCACCTTCTCCGGGGACTCTTCAGAATACTTCTCACCGATTCTCACCTCTGCCCTCTCCTGGACGAACTGGTTTTTCGCATCGAGGCGCACGTTGGCCTGGGCGATTATGTACTTCTCTTCTCGGTCTGCCGAGAGGTAGATTATATCGGAGGTCTTGGCAGAAACGAAGGGTTTGACTTGTATGGTCCTAGTAGAGAGGGAGGCTGTTTGCTGCAACTTTTCTTTCGTAATCACCTCGCCTGCAGCGGCGATAACCTGGCCTGCATCATCCACCACGCCTTGAGTGAGGGTACGACCTTCCAGGTCGGGGTCGGAATTGGAGAGTTCCTTGAGCACTCGACGATAGGGCGACTCGATGAACCCCAGAGGGTTTATCCTGGCGTAGGTGGCTAGTGAGCTAAGGAGGCCAATGTTTGGGCCTTCGGGGGTCTCGATGGGGCAGATACGGCCGTAGTGCGAGAAATGCACATCTCGTACATCGAAGCCTGCCCTCTCCCGGGAGAGCCCGCCTGGGCCCAGGGCTGAAAGGCGTCGCTTATGGGTCAACTCTGCTAGAGGGTTGGTCTGGTCCATGAACTGGGACAGTTGTGAGCCGCCAAAGAACTCCCTGACGGCCGCTACCACAGGCCGTATGTTGACCAGGGCCTGGGGAGTAGCCTGCTCAGGGTCAATCAGAGTCATGCGTTCCCTGACCATCCTCTCCATTCGCAACAGGCCAACTCTCATCTGGTTCTGTACCAGTTCACCAACGGCCCGGACTCGCCTGTTGCCCAGGTGGTCAATGTCATCGGTGGTGCCTTCGCCATTGTTTACCTGGATCATCGTCCGAAACATGGATATGAGGTCCCTTTGAGTAAGGGTACGCATCGCGGGAGCCCCTTCCCCATCCAGGCCCAGTCTGCTGTTGAGCTTGTATCGGCCGACTTTGCCCAGGTCGTAGCGCCGTGGCTCGAAGAAGAGGTCCCGGACAAGGGACCGGGCATTCTCCAGGCTTGGTGGCTCCCCTGGACGTAAGCGGCGGTAGAACTCTATTTGGGCACTGGCGATGTTTCTTGCCTTCCCTCGGTCGTACTCCTCCTCCGGCCGAAGCCACCGCCACATGGTCCTCAGGTCGTCCTCTCGGAAGTGGGCTTCGCGCTCCGCCGGGGCGGGATCCCGCTCCCGGGTAGACTGGATGTAGCGGTGGGTCTCGTGAGTATCCACGTCTTCAAAGAGCGCCAGAAGCTCTTCATCGGTGGGAATGCCGATAGCCCTCAGAAAAGTGGTAGCCGAGACTTTGCGCTTCCTGTCCACCTTCACCGAGAGGACGTTTTTAGAACTGGTCTCGAACTCCAACCATGCCCCACGAGAAGGTATCAGCTTAGCAGAACATAGATCCCTGTCGCTAGCTATATCCTTTTCCAGGACGAAGTAGGCGCCCGGAGAGCGTACAAGCTGGCTTACTACTACCCGCTCGGCACCATTCACGACAAAGGTGCCGTTGATGGTCATCATGGGCAGGTCGCCCATGAAGATTTCCTGCTCCTTAATCTCCCCCGTTTCCTTCATGGTTAGCCGTGTCTTGACGTAGAGGGGAGCTGCATAGGTGATCTCCCTATCCTTACACTCCTCGGCGGAGTACTTAGGGGCACGGAAGTAATGGTCCAGGAAATAAAGCTCGTACTTATTGCCCGTGTAGTCCTGAATGGGAGAAATCTCTTGATAGACTTCTGCCAGACCCTCAGTTTTAAACCAATCAAAGGACTGAATCTGGCTCTGTATGAGGTTAGGGACGTCGAGCACTTGGGAGATGCGCGCGTAGGACTTGGTTTCGGCAAGAGGCATAGAGTTAGCTTGGGACAGTGATATTGCCATGCTTTTAGTCTCCTTCAGAAAAGAAAAATCTAGTTACCTAGATTTGGGCAAAGAAAGGGTAAGGACCTGAGTATGACTGGGGGACGAAAGTAACGTTGTAAGAGGCATGTTGCAAACTTTAATTATACCCAAAAATCGTAGATTGTCAAGGGACTTAGTAGGATAGTTTTTCACGATTAAGTGGAAAATTAAGCCCTCAAATCCCCCTTTGCTAAAGGAAGTTGGAGGGATTTCTGCAACCCTCATCATGAGCATGACACAAAACCGCGATAATCTGGGCAGGCAGGCACTTGACAGGAGCCCCAATGAACCTCTTATAATTACCATTTGAATTATCAAGCCTGAGTTTCTCGTCTTATGCTCTATAATGTAGCTCAACTCCTTAAAGAGCCCGTAGGCTCCATCCGAACCTACAGGATTAGCGAACCTGTGTTCGTTGGTGACGATACTACATATACTTTCCCTCAAGGTCATCTCTCCTTGATGCGTACCGACAAAGGCATATGGGTTAGGGCCACGGTGGAAGCGCAAGTGTGGCTCGTCTGTAGCCGGTGCCTCAAGGGGTTCCCTCATCCTCTGAGAGTCGCCATAGAGGAAGAATATCTGCCCACGGTGGACATCAACACTGGACAAATCCTGCATGTGCCTGAGAAGGAAGAAGGTTCCTTCACCATTGACCAGCGGCATATCCTGGACCTGAAGGAGGCGCTGAGGCAGTACACCATAACCAACCAGCCGATGAAACCCTTATGCGATCAAGACTGCCGAGGACTATGCCCTGTTTGCGGGGTGGACAGGAACCATAGTCCCTGCTTCTGTCAGGAAGAAGCCGTAGAACCCCGGTGGGCTCCTCTCTTGAAGCTTCAGAAGAAGGGTGACCGCTGATCCTAAGCCACTATATGTAAAAGAGGCTACTATGGGTGCATTACCGAATAAAAAAGTGACCAGGTCCAGACAAGGGAAAAGGTTCGCCCACTACAGATTGAGGCCAATATACTCCTCACGTTGCCCCCAGTGTCGCAGCGCTAAGCTGCCCCACAGGGCCTGCCTCAGGTGCGGATACTACAAAGGACGGCAGGTGGTGGGAACCGGCGAAAGGTAAATCCTTCGCAAGCCCAACATGTACATGAAGGAGGTGGGTAGCCAGCCGGAGTAAAAAGGCAGCCCACAGTTATATACTTGTGGGTTTTTTGCACTAATCTATATCTTGTGGAAAGAAGTCCACTTATGGAGGTGGGTACGGAAAAGCAGGAGTCTTCCAAGGTAGCATTTGTATTTCCAGGCCAGGGTTCCCAGTTCGTAGGTATGGGCCTGGAACTTTACCGATCTTCCAACGCCGCAAAGGAAGTTTTCGATCAAGTAGATGATATTCTGGCCACCCCTTTGACCAGATTGATATT
>CAYWGG010000021.1:0-19688 GCA_964457285.1 uncultured Dehalococcoidia bacterium | reverse complement strand
TGGCAGTAGTGGGACCCTACCGGAGCGACCGCCGTTTCCGTAGCCTGCTGAAGCTCTGAACATGGCAGTATATCGTTCGTTCGGGAAAATCGGCTAAAGCCTCAAAACGTCTTGTCTCCAGATAGGGCTAAAAGAGAGCGCCCAGAATTTCCGGAATAAAGGATACACTACTCCCTGAGTAGACAGATTGACAACTCCTTGGCTTTGGCTTACTGTGTGGACATGGACTACCAACACCTGATCACAATAGAGCCAGGCAAACGTGGGGGGAAGCCATGTATTCGGGGCCTGCGTATCACTGTGTATGACATCTTAGAGTACCTCGCATCGGGCATGGCCGAAGGTGAGATCCTCGGGGATTTTCCTGACCTCACACGCGAGGATATCCGTGCCTGCCTCGCTTTTGCTGCCGACAGGGAGCGCAGGTTTGTATCACTTCCTCCAGGATGAGACTGCTCTTTGACCAGAACCTATCTCCACACCTGGTAGGCTCGTTGGCGGACCTTTATCCAGAGTCGCTGCATGTGCGAGGCGCGGGACTACAAGCTGCCGATGATGAAACTATCTGGGTGCATGCGCATGAACATGGGTTTGCAATCGTGTCCAAGGACGCCGATTTTCGCCAGCGCAGCTTTTTGTATGGCCGCCCTCCAAAAATGATCTGGATCCGGCATGGCAACTGTTCAATCAGCGAGATCGAAGCCATCCTGCGTGCACATTACAACGACCTACTCACATTTGACCGAGATGAAGAGGGGTCATTTCTGACACTAGCATGATGTTGGCCAAGACCCAGAAAATCCGGCGTTTATTGAGCAGGCTTAAAATACGGTACGCTTATCTGGTCGGTGGCCTGGACGAAGGTCACCTCCACGGGCATACCTATCTTCACGTCCCTGGGGTTGCACTGGACGATGTTGGTGAACATCTTCACACCCTCCTCCAGCTCCACCAGGGCCAGCACATAGGGCCCCTCCTCGGCAAAACCAGCGGTGCGGTTCTGGTAGGTCACCGTGAAGGTCCAGACCGTGCCCTTGCCACTGGCCTTCACCCAGGCGATGTCGTTGGTCCAGCAGTTGGCGCAGATGCCCCTGGGATACCACTGGTACTCGCCACAGCTATTGCACTTCTGTATGAGAAGCTCTCCCCTTCGGCAGGCCTCCCAGAAGGGCCTCGTCTCGCCAGAAACTGTCGGTAGCGGTTTCTTCCATTCAGGCATGGCTAATCCCTCCCAAGAATTACTGTGCCGCCGCTGTGGCGGGAGCCAAGGGCGCCCCCTGTGCCGTGGCACAGGGCTATCTTGCAGTCGGGCACCTGGCGAGGTGTGCCCTCGAACTCGTGGCGAAGCTGCCTGGTCGCCTCCAGCAGCAGGAAGATGCCCCTCATACCGGGGTGGTTCGATGACAAGCCACCGCCGTCTGTGTTGACGGGCAGGCCCCCTCCTATCTGTAGACGGCCTCCCGAAACGAAATCGCCTCCCTCACCCTTCTCGCAGAAGCCCAGGTCCTCAAGAGTAGTCAGGACTGTGATGGTGAAGGAGTCGTAAATCATGCACATATCAATGTCCTCGTGGGTCACTCCCGCCATGTCAAAGGCCGAGCCGTGGCTCTGGCGGGCTGCGATGTAGACCAGGTCCCGCTGGCCTGCGCCCTGGTGGGCAACGCTCTCCCCCACACCCAGCACCGACACGGGCCTCTGCTTGCAGCTCCTGGCTACCTCTGGGGATGCTACCACCACTGCTCCGCCGCCATCGGTGATGACACAGCAGTCCAGAATGTGTAACGGCGATGAAATCATGCGGGAGGTGACTACATCCTCGATGCCAATGGGGTTGCGGAACAGCGCATAGGGGTTCATAGAGGCGTGCTTTCGCACCGCCACAGCGACCTCGGCAAGCTGCTCGGGCCTGGTGCCGTAAAGGTGCGTGTGTCTCTGGGCGATCATGGCGTAGAGGCCCACGGTGGTGAAGCCATATAGCTCCTCAAAGCTGTCCGGGGATGGCTCTAAGACAGGGTGCCCGAACCGCCCGATTCCACCAGTGCCTATGGATACCCCCCCGGAGCGGGCCTGGCTGCTGTAGGTTATCAGGGCGCAGTTGATACGCCCGGCGGCGATGGCCGTTAGAGCATGAGAGAGGTGGAACTCGAAGGAGGCTCCTCCCACGGAGGTGTTGTCAACGTATTTGGGATACAGGTTGAGGTAGTCCGCCAGATTAAGGCCGCTCATGCGGACGGTGCTTGAGGAGGTGAAGAGACCATCCACGTCTTTCTTGGACAGGCCCGCATCCTCAAGGGCCTTGATAGCGCTCTCACCCTGAATCTGTAGCTCACTTTTGTCCGGGGCGTATCTGGTGGGGTGCTCGTATATACCTACGATAGCCGCTGCGCGACTGAGGTCAACCATAGGAACCTCCTCTATCTGTACGTCCTCTCGCTACGTCTGCGGATGTCCAGAATCTCCAGTCTCCTGTTCTCGTCATCTATATCAAACAGAATACGATAGTTACCAACGCGGTGCCTGTAAGATGCGACTTGGACATCTTCCAGTTTCACCGTACCTGCCATCCTGGGATTCTCTTGAAGCTTCTCCAGCCTTTCTTTGACACGAAGGGCATCACTTTGGGGAAGGTCAAGGAAGGCTCTCTGCGCCCGACGAGAGAAAACCAGAGTGTGCATCTACAGACCCTTTTCTCGCAACACGTCCTCTGAGGGAACGCCTCCTCCTACTCGAATCTCCCTTTGGGCTTTCAGCAATTCCTGCACGTATTCAGGGTCTGAGAACTCTCTCAGGGCTTCTTTCATTTCTAGGTATTTCTCTATTCCTATCAGACAAGCAGCGGGCTTACCATTATGGGTTATGACTACATCGGGTCCCTCATCATTCACTTGCTGTAGGAGCCTGGTGAGGTTCTTCACCAACTCATCGCCTTCCACAAGCTGATAGTCGCGCAGGTCAGTCATAATCACCTCAACACGAATGAATGATGGAATAGCTATACAGGCTCCTTCACCCTGAATCTCCGCTGTACCAGGGCCACGGCCCTATGAAGCAAGGGCTGCTCCCGAAGCCTCCCCGTGTTCACCCGCATACCCATCCTGTAGACCAGCTCGCCGCCGAAGTAGTTCCCGACCACCAGCAGTGGCAGACCGACGAGGGAGATCGCCAGGATGTGAAGGGGAGTCCTGGTAGCATCCAGCTCCAGCGACCTGAGGCCCAGGCTTATAGCGAATATGAGCACAAGCGGCAGGTTAGCTAGCATATGCCAGGTGGCCACCCGGTGCTTCCTGGAGCCGGAGACCATGCCGAAGTAGTCCACAAATCCCGTGAGGATAGCGGCTGCACTCCCGGCCAGTCCCACGGCGATGTTATAGAAAGCCGCCTTTACTAGCTCGGGCTCGGCGATGCCCCAGGAGAGGATGTCGAAGAGGACGCTGGTGGGGAAAAGGGCAGTTGGAAAGTGGACAAACATGGGATGGCTGGGATGGCCTAATGGTTTTCCTTGTAGAACGTCTTTTATATTCATGCCCGCGCAACTCCCCAACTGCCCTGATGAGTCTCAAGGGTAGTTCCCTCTCTCTGGTGTTATCAGGGGATGTCTGACACACGCTGCCCTGAAGGGCGGGGGGCATATGCTGCACCCTGAAATGTGCAGCATACTTATGGGTTATCGGATACGCCCTAATGTTCGTGGGAGTGCATCGCTCCGATGATGTTGTGGGCAGCGTCATCGGGGGTGATTTCGGCTGCCTCAGCCGCCGCCTCCAGCATCTCCAGGGTGATGTGTCTGGGGTCACCGTGGTTATCGTTTGGCTCGCCGCATCCGCAACTCAGGCACATGTTCCCTCTCCTTTTTTGCCACCCAGCCACCTTCAGACGCATACTCTGGCCTGCCGTCGGAGAACTCCTCCGAGATATGCGCGTTCCTTTTGACTGCGCCCAGGACAGGCCCTATCGCTCATGGGTGGAGCGGCTTACTGCAATGATAGCGCCTTACAGGTGGCCGGTCAATGAGGTAGAGTGTAGTGAGGAAGGGCCATAACTTTTGTAAACTTTTCGACTTTCATCAAGTTGGATACTAAGGCTGAAAGGCCCTATAATTGAGAATCATGGCCCTTGACCTCAGCCAAACAGTCCAGCAGATTGACATCCTCGCGCAGCGCCTCAACGACGGCAGGGATGACCGTGCCCAGCGCCTCCGCCTCGCGCTAAGGGCCATGAGTGAAGCCGACGCTTCCGCAGTGAGACAGAAGGTGGACTCCAGCCAGGGGAGGCCCTTTCTCTGTGCAGCTCCTTATTCAAATGGAAGTGGCCTGGCTGACAGCCATAGTCCGCAGAAGGTCCCTCACGACTTCCGCGTGGCGTCTGTAGACGGCTCTCATATAGATGTAGACCGCCATATACCTGTGCGCTGCTATCTCATAAACATCGGCGGCTGCCTCATCACCTACGGGGGTAGCCCTGACGCCCGGCTTTTCAGTCGCCCCAGGCTTTACACCCAGGATGACGAGCTTTACCTGACCAACCACGCCCCAGGGTCGAAGGAAGCTGTAGCCGTGGAGGGTCCCCTGCTGGGCTTGAAGCGTGCTGTGGAGGAGGTCAAATCGCTGGCTTCTCTGGTCACCGGGACTCCTCCTGGGCTACCCGCCCTGGCCCTCATTGACGGCTCCCTGGTCCTGTGGGGACTGGCTGGGCGCGCGTATCAGCCCTTCGTTCGGGACGAGGTATTAAAGGGTGGGCTTATCCCCGCCCTGGATAGGCTTCGAGAGATAGCCCGCAGCCACACCCTGGCGGCAGCTGCCTACATCAGCCTCCCCCAGAGCACCGAGGTGGTGAATACCCTTCGCCTCCACCTCTGCTCACGGGATACGGCTGATTGCCTTCAGAACTGTAGCACCCATCGCGCTGGCCGGACCCCCTGCGACATAGTAAACGGGTTTCTGGACAGGCACCTGTTTCAAGAGCTGCTTGGGCCTGGAGAGCGCTCCATCCTCTACCTCACCAACTCATCCATCTCCAGAGAGTTCTACGGCCCCCATCAGGTATACTTCTACTACATGAACACGGGAGAGGAGATAGCGCGAATAGAGGTGCCCGAATGGGTAGCCCAGGACAAAGAGGCGGTGGAGCTGAGCCACGCGTTGATACTGGACCAGTGCAGGCGGGGCGTGGGCTATCCCGCCGCCATCGCCGAGGCCCACGAGCAGGCGGTGGTCACGGGCCCGGACAGAGAAACCTTCAAGCAAATGCTGGAGGATGCCCTGGCCCGGAAACACCTCCCTGTCTATACGTCGGAGAAAAACCGGTCTAAAAGAATGCGGTGGCTATGATGGAAGCACGATCGAACGAGCATGAAATGGCGTCCCAGCGCATCGGCGAAGTGGTAGAGTCTGCCTCCCACCGATTTGTGGCCCAGTGCTACCGGCTGTACCAGTCACCGCCCCTTGGTGCCTTCGTCCGCACCCTCATCCCGGCCTCAAGCCACCCCTCTCCCAGTGGGAGAGGGGACGGGGGTGAGGTCATCTACGCCGTAGTGTACAGCGTGAGCACCCAGGCCCTTGACCCCGGCAGGCCCGTCATCGCCAGGGGCGAAGACGAGGACAGCGAGGAGGACGTTTACCGCAGCAATCCCCAGCTTGCGCGCCTCTTGTCCACCCGGTTTGAGGCCCTGATAGTGGGTCACGGCGACGGTAGTGCATATACCCAGCATCTACCTGCCTTGCCCCCGCGAATCCATGCCTTTGTCTATCCCTGCACTCCAGAAGAGGTGAAGCAGTTCACGGGTAGAAACCTGGACTTCCTTTACCTGCTGATGACCTCGCCCCCGGCAGGGCGCGGTATTGCCGATGAGGTCGTCGCCGCCTGCCTTCGCCAGGCCAGCGCACAGGTAGAGGACTCCCGCAGCTTCCTGGTGTGGGCGGGGAAGGCCCTGGCCGTACACCTGGCGGGGGACCTGCCACGCCTGAACTCTATCCTCAGGAGGCTCTCACCATGACCGACAAACAGGCCCTCACCTCGACCTCCGGAAATCCCCCCAACCCCCCTTTAGCAAAGGGGGGCAATGGGGGATTTGGGAGAGGGGCGCGGGGTGAGGGCAAACACCTCGGGATGGTCGTGGATGGCTCGCTGACCAGGGGAGTGGAGATACGCCTTGACCCCTCTACCTCGGTGGAGGACATCAAGGTGGGGACCTTTGTGACGGTCCAGGGGGAGAGGCTGCGCTTCTTCGGGGTTGTCACCGACGTTGCCCTGGGCGCTGCGGACCCCGGACTGAAGTACAACCCTCCCGACGTTCAGGACCCCTTCATACACCAGGTAGTCGCCGGAACCACCGCCTACGGCACCATCACGGTGCTCCCCACCCTCACCATGCCCGCTGCGCTGGGGGACTCGGCGGGGCCGATGCCCGCCAAAACGGTGCCAGCCCATTTCTCCGGGGCCTACACCGCCTCGGAGCGAGACGTGCAGACGGTGTTCGGCAACGAGGACGAGCGCCACTTCTGGATAGGCCACCCCCTGGACATGGAGGAAAAGCTATGCCTGGACCTGAAGGCCCTGGTGGAGCGCTCCATCGGGGTCTTCGGCAAGAGTGGCACCGGCAAGACCTTCCTCACCCGATTGCTCCTCATCGGCATCCTCCAGAGCGACCTGGCCTCCAGCCTCATCTTCGATATGCACAGCGAGTACGGCTGGCAGGGGCGTGACACCGAGCGGGCCCGTGCAGTTAAGGGCCTGAAGCAACTCTTCCCGTCGAAGGTCGCCGTATTTTCGCTGGATGAGGAAAGCTCCCGGCGCAGGGGCCTCTCCCCTGATGAGGTAGTGCGCATAAGCTACGACGAGATAGAGCCGGAGGACGTGGAGGTGCTTCAGGAGAACCTGGGCCTGTCGGACGTGGCCACCCAGGCCGCCTATAACGTGTACAGAAAGCTGGGGGCGCGGCAGTGGCTTCATGATTTCCTGTCTCTAGAGGGCCAGGATGCGGTCTTCGACCTGGCTTCTGAGATCGGCGTGCATCCCCAGGCCTTGGGTGCCCTGTACAACCGCCTGTCCCGTTTGAAACGCTACGGTTTCCTGGGCCCTGCGGTGCAGTATGACTCGGTACAGCGCATCCTGGAGCAGCTCGACAGGGGGATGCACGTGGTGCTGGAGTTTGGCCGCTACGGTAACGATCTCAACTCTTATATCCTGGTAGCCAACCTCCTCACCCGGCGTATCCACGAGCGGTACGTGAGACGTAAGGAGGAGGCGGAAGGCGGGGCGGGCCCGGAGCCCAGGCCACTGGTGATAACCATCGAGGAGTCCCACAAGTTCCTGAGCCCGTCGGTGGCCTCCCAGACTATCTTCGGCACCATCGCCAGGGAGATGCGCAAATACAACGTGACCCTCATGGTCATAGACCAGCGCCCCGGCGCCATAGACTCGGAGGTGATGAGCCAGCTCGGCACCAAGCTCACCTGCCTGCTGAATGATGAGAAGGACATTGAAGCAGTGCTGGCTGGAGCACCTGGCAGCCGCGAGCTAAGGACTGTCCTGTCCCGGCTGGAGTCCACTCAGCAGGCCCTTATCTTCGGCCACGCCGTACCCATGCCTGTGGTGGTCCGCACCAGGGAGTATGGGTCAGCCCAGTCCTACGCAGAGCTAAACAGGCCTGCACGGCGGCGAGGAAGGGATGGGACAGCCTCCTCTGGGCGGTCGCTAGAGGAAGAGATAAAGGAACTGTTTAATGGATAAAGCCACTTCTTGACCATGAAAAATCCCGGCTAAAGTGGCCCAAACCGGTGGTCAACTTCCGTTGACACTTCCTTGGGTGCACAATGTAGACTAACCGGGCGTAAGCAAATCCAGGTATAGAAAGGAGACACAGCTATGCCCAACCCGGTAGTCCATTGGGAAATCCAGTCCAAAGAGCCAGAGAAGATTCAGGAGTTCTACTCAAGATTGTTCGACTGGCACGTTGACACCAACAACCTCTTCGACTATGGGATGGTAGATACTCACAGTGAAGGGGGGATCAACGGAGGCATAGGTCCTTGCAATGGTAAGGCTAACCAGGTGACCTTCTACGTCCAGGTGGATGACCTCCAGGCTTATCTCGACAAGGCAGAGAGCCTTGGGGGCAAGACTATCATGCCCCCCACCGAGATACCAGAGGTGGTAACCATTGCCATGTTTTCCGACCCGGAAGGCAACTCCATCGGCCTGGTCCAGCAACAGGGCTGACCTCACAGAGAAATATGGCGACTCGATTCCAGAAAAATTTGGGTTGCGCTTTTCGTAACGACATGGTATGATATAAGTAATGGGTAAGCTAACCTCCATACCCACGATCAAAACCCCGCCCTGGGGCAACAAAGACAAAGGGCGGGGTTTTAATTTGTGAAAAAAGGAGCAAGCTGATGGACATTTTGAAGTACATGAAGAAGCACGGCCATGAGCAGCTTATGATGTGCTCTGAGCCCTCGGTAGGGCTGCGGGCCTTCATCGCCATCCATGACACTACCCTGGGCCCGGCCGTGGGTGGAGTCCGGATATGGCCCCACAAGACTGAGGAGGACGCTCTTATGGACGTGCTCCGCCTCTCCCAGGCCATGACTTACAAGTCGGCGGCGGCAGACCTGCCTCTGGGCGGAGGCAAGGGCCTCATCATGGCTGACCCCAAGAAGGACAAGTCCGAGGCGTTGCTGCGAGCCTACGCAAGATACGTGGATACCCTGGGGGGCCGCTACGTCACTACCACCGACGTGGGGTCTACAACTCGAGACCTGGAGTACATCGCCCTGGAGACCAAGTATGTGACTGGCCTGCCCACATCCATGGGAGGCAGCGGCGATACCTCGGCGCTCACCGGCCTGGGAGTCTACATGGGAATGAGGGCCTGTGCCAAAGCGGTATGGGGCTCTGACTCCCTATCAGGCAGGACTGTCGCCATGCAAGGCTTCGGGAAGGTAGCCTATTCCACAGCCAAGCACCTGCTGAATGATGGGGCCAGTCTGGTGGCCACCGACATATACGAGGGCGCACTGGAGAAAGCGCGCGAGATGGGGGTCTCAGTGGTAGAGCCCGAGGAGATTTACGACGTCGCATGCGACGTTTTTTCCCCCTGCGCCCTTGGTGGAGTCCTCAATAGCGACACTATCCCGCGTCTCAGGTGCCGCATCGTGGCCGGCGGGGCGAACAACCAACTCCTTAACGGCGAGAATGGCGTAGAACTCCACCGAAGGGGCATTGTCTATGCTCCCGACTATATCATCAACGCCGGTGGAATCATCAATGTCGCCTGCGAGATGGACGGCAGCTACAACGCGGACCGCGCCAGGGAGATGACAGAGCGCATTTTTGAGACCATGGAACGGGTACTACACATAGCCTCTAGCGATGAGATGCCCACCTCCCAAGCCGCAGATCGGCTGGCGGAGGAGCGCATCGAGTCCGTCAGGAGCGTCAGGAGGATATACCGCCGCCACTGGAAGTAGAGGCAGTATGTGGGTCTCCCTTACTTCTCTAGACTGCCCTGGTGGGTGCGTCGAAGGTAGGCTGCTGGTTGCGGTGGTTACCGTTGCAGAAAGGCTTGGTCTCCGACCGCCCACAGCGGCACAGGACTGCTCTCTGACCATCCGCTACCTTGAAGAGCTTTCCTTCCTGGTCAACGAGATCAATTGGGCCAGTCACTATGTATGGGCCATTGAGTCGGACTTCAATCTTAACGTCAGCCATCTGACCTCCTGTTCTTGATAGGACAATTGATTGATTGATTGTTTGTTTGTTTCAATCCTCACCCGACCCTTACACCGGGTGCAACCTGTGTACCATGCTGATTATTCTCGCATCTACCTCAAAGCGTGTCAACTGTTCTGGCTCTTCAGAGTTTTATGTGGAATTGACCCTCACCCCAGCCTTCGGCCACCCCTCTCCCAATGGGAGAGGGGCCGGGGGTGAGGGCTATTCCAGACAGCCAGAGGCGGGCTTAACCGTAGCCCAAATGCTCCAGGTCCTCCTCGCTCATCCCAAGGTAGTGGCCCACCTCGTGCAGAAGGGTAACCCTTATCTCACGGACCACTTCCTCTCGGGACGCGCAGGCAGATTCTATAGGTCGCTGGAACAGGGTTATCGTATCGGGCAATGGAGGCGGCCCGCCTGCTCTGTCCGGTAGCGGGACACCTGTATACAGGCCAAAAAGGTGGTGGCGGCCCTCCTTCCCTTCGGCTTCCCCTTCGCCCCGCTCAGGGCTTCGGCTCAGGGAAGGCCCCTCGGCTGTGCTCGTGGCAAGCCCAGCCACGTTCAGGTCGTCGTCGCTGGGCCAGTCCTCCACCAGGACATCCACGTTTTCCAGCGCATTCCGGACCCCTGAGGGCAACTCCTGGAATGCCTGTCTGACCAACCTGTGGAACTCTCGCCGTCTCATGCGCATTAGCCCACCTCTAGGACATGGGGGCCACTCGGGACCGTATCTCTTTCAATATATCCAGGTTCTCTTTGTCGGGGCCCTTATTTGCGAAGCCCGGCACCTCAAGGAAAAAAGGCAAATCTCGGAAGGCGGGGTTACTCATTATGTTCTCAAACCCCTGGACTCCGATATACCCCTGGCCGATATTCTCATGGCGGTCCAACCCACCGCCCAGGGCGCACTTGGAGTCGTTGCCGTGGACAGCCACCAGGTTGTCCAGCCCTATGCTCTCGTCGAACTCGGCCAGCATCGCATCCAGCCCTTCTTTCGTGGCTATATTGTAGCCTGCGGCGAAGCTGTGCTGAGTATCCAGGCAGACTTTCAGCCTACCTCGGTAGGCCGGGGACACCGCAGCTATGATGCGGCCTAGCTGCTCGAACCTGGCTCCTATGTGCTGCCCCATACCTGCGGTGTTTTCCAGAGTGAGCCAGGGCTCCTTGGGAGAGTTCTCCAGCACTCGCTCTATGCTAGAAACCGTCTGCTGGAAAATACCCTCGTAGCCTGCTCCCTTATGGCTGCCGGGGTGGAAAATTATCCCCTGGGCCCCTACCTCTGCCGCCAGGTTCATGTAGTTGATCAAGGACTGAATGCCCTTTTCCAGGTTGGCCGGATCGGGTGTGCCCAGGTTTATGAGATAGACGGCGTGGAAGAAGACAGGGGATATGCCCGCCCGTTCAGCCCTCTCCCGGAAGGCGCGGACCTGGGCCTCGGGAATGGGCTTATAGGCCCAGCTCTGAGGAGACGACCCGAAAATCTGTATGGCCTCACACCCTATCTCCACACCCCGGTCTATAGCTTTATCCAGGCCCCCAGCGGTGGATACATGCGCCCCTAGCTTCATAGCTCCCTCCTTCGACAGACTCAGGATAGGCCCTTTCGCCCGATGCATTCTTCACCATGATACGGAGGAATTATAAAGCCAGGATAGCTTGACGTTGCAAGGGGTAGAAAGTATGCTTTAGACATGTTAGAGACCGCAAACGAGTACATGTCACGAAGCCAGCAGCTATGGCAGGAGGCTCAGATAGCCCTGCAGGAAGGCAGTCGCATACAGGCTTCGGAGAAGCTCTGGGGCGCTGCGGCCCAGGCAGTGAAGGCGGTAGGCGAGGCCAAGGGCTGGCCCCATAATGCCCACAGGGAGCTGTATAACATCATTGACAGACTTGAGAGAGAGACGGGCCAGAGACGGTTGGGTGAACTGTTCGCCATAGCCAACGCCCTTCACCAGAACTTCTACGAGTGGTGGATGCCTCTGGAACAGGTAAGAGAGCGTGCCGCAGCCATTCAGGAGTTGCGGGAGGCCCTGGCTGCTCTGATGGAGCCCCCGTCCAGCTAAAGTCAGCTACCCCCCCTGGCCGGCATCAGTCGCAAGAAGCGTAGCGCCTTCAGTAGCTCACCACGCTCCCACATTACCAGGAACTGGCTGGCGATGAAGATGGTGCTATAGGAGCCCACCACTACCCCAATGAGCAGCACCAGCAACAGGTCCCGAATGGTAGTGCCACCCAAAAGATAGAGCGCCAGCAGGACAAAAAGGGTGGCGAGGCTGGTATTGAGGGAGCGCCCTACAGTCTCCATGATGCTGGTATTTACTATGGTTTCCAGAGGTCTGTCTACATTCCGGGCCATGTTCTCTCTAATCCGGTCAAAAACAACGATGGTGTCGTTTACAGTATAGCCCAGCACCGTCAGCAACCCTACGATGAACATAGAGTTGACTTCCATGTCTATCACCTTTCCAAGGATGGAAAAGACGCCGATAATTACCACTATGTCGTGGACCGCGGCAAGGACTGTGGCAACTCCATAGCGGAAGGAATGGGGTACTCCTCGAAAGGCCCAGGTCACATAAGCAAGGATGCCTATAGAGGCGACTATGACCGCTATGATGGTCTTTTGTATTGTCTCCCGGGCCACGATGGGCGATACGGTATCGTACTCCCTGGACTCGATGGGCGCTACGTTTTCCGCCAGAGCCTCCTCGATAAGCGCCCGCTCAGAAGGCTTGACCACCCTGCCATCACCGCCCACTACCGCCTCTTCCAGGACATTGGTGCGTATAAAGGCGACTCTGTCCCCTATCTTCTGTATTATGGCTTCGGGATGGCCCAGGCGGGTCAGCTCGTCTCTGACGTCGGCCTCAGAGACCGGCCCGGTGAAAGTTATGTTCAGCACGGAGCCGCTGGAGAACTCGATGCCAGACTTGAAGGGGGGAGGTATCATCAAGGAGATTAACCCCGGAACGATTATCAGTGCGGAGATGAGGAAAAACCAGCCCCGCTTGCTTACGATATCCAAACTCTATTTACCTCCCCCTGCTACCCTCATGGGCTGTTTGCGAGGCTCCGGAGTGAAGAGGTCAGCCCTCTTTCCTACTGGGGTCAGGGTCAGGATTTGAAGCAAGTTACGGCTTACCGTAATTTGAGTAAACATACTCACCAGCGTGCCTATGAGCAGAGTAACAGCGAAGCCTGTCACTACAGGGGCTCCCAGCCTGTCACCAAACCACCACAGGATGGCACTGCTAAGCATGACAGTGACGTTGCCATCCCTGATGGCGCTCCAGGCCCGGCGAAACCCGACCTCCATAGATGACGCCAGGGTACGGCCGGTCCTTAGCTCCTCTTTCATCCGCTCAAATATGATGACGTTACCGTCCACCGCCATACCGATGGACAGGACTAACCCAGCGATGCCCGAAAGGGTAAGGGTGACAGGTATCATCTTGAAGATAGCCAGGGAGACAATGGCGTAAATTATCAGGGCGACCCCCGCCACCACACCAGCCATGCGATAATACGCCACCATGAAAAGAAACACCAACCCGATGCCCACAAGCCCCGCGTTCAGGCTCTTGTTGAGGGAATCGGCCCCCAGGAGGGCGTCCACGGTGCTCTCCCTCACAAGCTCAAGAGGCACGGGCAAGCGGCCTGACTCCAGCTGTATTGCCAGAGTGCGGGCCGACTCGTTGGTGAAACCACCTTCAATTACGCCGCGACCGCTGACGATAGGGCTCCTCACCACCGGCGCCGTGATTTGTTCTTCATCAAGGAAGATCGCAATCCTGAAACGTTCATCTCCCGCGATGCGAGTGGTGAGAGTGCGGAAGATCTCGGTGCCCCGGCGGTTGAACTCTATGTTGACCAGGGGTAAGTTGGTGGTGGGGTCTCTTCCGGGGAAGGCCCTGGACAGGTCCGCACCCGTAAGGCTCAAGTCCTTGTCCACGTATCTTCCCAACCCACCTCTTTCCACGAGCTCGCAGAGAAGGGGGTTCGCTAGCAGCTCCTCCAGGCTTACAAGACACTCCCGCTCCTTAAAGACCATCTGCGCCGTCCCGCCGATCAGGCGCTTGGCCTCCTCGATCCCTCCCGCGACCTCAAAGGTCACTACCCTGGTGAACCTCGCCTCGAGGGCCTCGCGAAGCTTGTCGATCTCTTTGGTGGTAAGGGCCTCATCGGTACGGATGATGAAGCTATTCACACCTGAACGCTGTTGCCGTACCGTGTATTCGGTATACCCCAGGTCTGCCAGGATACTACTGAGGGCCGATTCGTTCGGGGTCGTCCGGAAGGTCACTCCAAGCTCTCTATCCCCCCGGACCTCGAAGGCTGCCAGGGGCCCTAGCGTCTGGTCCAATACCTCACGGAGCGCATCTCGATCTGCTGTGGCCAGCGCCGCTCCAGTACGGACGATGTAGCTATCCAGGCTTGATGCTTCCACGGTATCCCCGGTACGCCCTAGCGCTGTAAGGACAGACCGCAACTCCAGGAGCCCTGGCGTGCCACGGAAGGCCACGTCAACGCTGGAGCCCCCTACGCCTGGCAACTGCACCACCACCCGGTTTCTGCCCAAAGTCTGGATGATGGGCTCAGTGGTGCCCAGGGCGTTGACCCGCCGCTGAATGGTATCCACAACCCCATCCATCTGCTCGACGGAAGGCTCCTCTATCCGGGGGACGAAAGAGGTGATGGGGGATAGTCTCTCCTCCAGTGACCTCCTGAAATCTTGCTGGACCTCCGCATCCAGCGATAGGGTTCGGATGGTGTACCTCTTCTGTGCTGGAATATGGATGGTCGCCCTGGTATGGCCTGACTCGGTCAGGAACCCGCGTATTTCTATCTCATCTAGAGCGTCCTGAAAGGTCACGTTCAGGACGTCACCTTCGAGTTCGAAGGCATCAACCGGGGCTAACCTATCTTCTAAAGTCCCCCTTAGCCGTTCCTGAGCCCTCTCTACCAGCGGCAACTGCTCGAGGATGTACTGCTTATCTCCAGAGCTACGGATAGTCGCTACAGTATAACCTAGCTCATCCAGCACGTGGCGCAAGTCCGCTTCATCGAGAGTTTCTTTGAAGGTTACATTCACGACGCCATCGCCCGGCTCGAAGACCTCGATTGGGGCCACTCCTGCTTCTAAGCGTCCCCTCAACTCCTCTTGCGCCGACCGAGCAAAAGACAAGTCCCGGATGGTGTACCCGCTGGCCGCGACAGTGGCCCGGTCTTGCTCAAGGTCGCCCAGGGAAGCAAGTAGCTGGGATTCCTCCACATCATCCTGGAAGGTCACCCTGACTTCGTCGGGGAGGTCCGCCTGGTATACCAGATGGCTACCTCCCTGAAGGTCGAGCCCCAACCTGAGGCCAAGGGGACCTGGACTCGCTCTGTCGAGGCTGCCAATGTGGATCTCCCCAAGGCTGAGAGTGGCTATTGCCAGGGCCACTATTACCGCGATAAGGGCAAATACCCTGATACCTCTTCTGCGCACTACCCACCCCTAATGACTTTCGTACTCTTCTTTGGAAATCCCCCCTTGCCCCCTTTGCGAAAGGGGGGATATAGGGGGGTCGAGAGAGGGACCGGAGGCGAGACCAAGCCTCTGCCGGACCCAGGCCAGGGCACTATCCCTGCTGGTAATTTCCCCAGCTGCCTGGGCCTCCTGCACGCCCTCCAGCAGGCTGCCTATAGGGGGGCCTGGAGCCAGGCCAAACTCGTCAATGAGATCGTGGCCTGTGAGTAGCCTGGGCACCTTCGTTATGATGGCCTGCCGTGAGGTTCCGACTTCCAGGACGTGCTCAATAATTCTGATATGCCGTTGCCAGCCCCTCATATCCAGCTCAGGCCCCCTTGCTGCCAGATGGTCTGCCAGGCTTAGATAGAGGGTGTCTACGGCCACATCTCCAACGTCCTTGAAGTAGCGGTATACTGCCCTGGGCGTGGGCAACTCTCCATCCTGGCTCATCTGCATAGGGCGCAGGTGGTTCTCCACCATAGAGCACACCATTCCGGTGCCGCGGTGGCTGAGTCGCAGTCGGTGTAGTATTGCGCGGGACATAGAGGCCCCCAGGGTATGGTGACCCAGGAAGCGAGTCCTTCCCTTGGAATCTACCATCTTAGTCTGAGGCTTAGCTATATCATGGAGGAGCGCACCAAGTTTGAGGATGGTGCGCCTGGTGTGCCCATCACTCACCTCCTGAGCGAACCGCTCCCCCATCTCCCCGCCCCAGGGCACCAGACCAGACACAGGGTCTCCTGTAAATCGGTTCGCCACTCGCTCCACGCCTTCTACGGAATGGACTGAGTGCCCAAATACATCCCAGTAGTGCTCTCTGGGCTGCTGGACACCCTTTGTTATGCCAAGCTCCGGGATTATACAGCATAGGAGCCCCAGTCCGTCCAGGGTTTCCAGGTGATTTTTGGCCCCATCCAGCGACAGGATAGCCAAAAACTCATCCCTTACGCGCTCGCCTGCTACCGACGTTATGAGAAGCGCTTCGCGGGAGATAAGCTCTGCGGTGTGTGGGTCAATGTGGAACCCCAGTTTGGCCGCCAGACGCACGGCTCTGAGGAGGCGTGCAGGGTCATCTCGGAAGACCGACGGCCGCAGGGCCCGGATGATGCCCTGTGCCAGGTCCTCTCTGCCACCGAAGGGGTCCAGGATGCGCTCGTCCCATCCTGGAGCGCCCCAGTCCTCCAGGGCCAGGGCCATCGCATCCACGGTGAAATCGCGCCTCATCAGGTCGCCATAGATCGGGCCCTCCATGCCGGATACGTCTATTACCAGTCTCCCCTCATCGGAGGGGGTGTCCTGCGCTCTGGAGGGCAAAACCACTCTCGCAACCCCTCGGCTATGCTCATGGCAGGCCCGGCGGGACTGGCCCTCCCCCTGGAAGGGCTGACCCAGGACCACAAAAGCTCCACCAAAAGTGTCGGCCAACTCTCTTGCCAGGGATAGAGGGTCGCCCTCGACAGCCACATCTATATCCCTGGTTGGTACATCTAGCAGGCAGTCCCTGATGTGACCACCTACCAGGAAAGCCGATACCGACCGGCTCAGGAAGAAATCTTTCAGCTCGCCAAGCCCTGTTTTAAGCATAGTCGAAGGCATAGTAGTAATCTCGGATGCGGATTTACGCATTCAGTGCTGCTGAGGGATACTTCGCTAATACAGGCTAAGGTCATCCGGTATAAGTGGCCTCAACCGGGGCCATTTCAGGCTCTTCTTCTGGGGAGGTCTCTTGAGGCTCTTCCTTCCACAGTTTGTCCCTGTCCACCAGGTGATCAATATACATGACGCCATTGAGGTGGTCAATCTCGTGCTCCAGAGCTTGGGCCAGAAGCTCGTCGGCGTTGACACGTACCACTTTGCCCTTGCTGTCGAGGCCTTTGGCCCGTACCTTGACGGAGCGCTTCACGAGCCCACGGTATCCCGGAATGCTAAGACACCCTTCCTCTACCTCCCGCTCGCCCTCGCGTCGGACTATCTCAGGGTTGATGAACACTCGAGGCTCTTCGTCCTCGGGTAGCTGAATAACGATGACTCGCTGAAGGACTCCCACCTGGTTGGCAGCCAGACCGACGCCATGCGCGTCGTGCATCGTCTCTATCATGTCGTCTATCAACCTCTTGAGGGAAGGAGTTATCGCGCTTACACGCTTAGCCTTCTGCCTGAGTATAGGATCAGGAACAATGCGCATGGGAAGAGCAGTCACTTTTTTTCACCTCCCGGTACAACTAAAGACAGTGATGTATCAGGCGCCTCTATCTGCTGTGGTTTGATTATAGCCAAGGTGGGTGTTAGATGCAAATCAGGATGCACTATTCTGAGGAACTGTTAGACACGCCCTAGTACTCTGGAAATTTAATTTTCGACAACATGGTAAAACTTATGAAACTTCACCCTAGCTTCCTTCTTGGTAAACCTCCACCTCACTGTCGCTTTCATCCGGGTCCGCTCTTCCTTGGATACCCCCAACTCTTGGGCCAGTCTCCCCCTGTACCCAATCCGCCGGTCCAGGCACCGTTTGGCCAGTACGGGCAGCTCGATCTCAGCCATGTTCAGCCAACTCCCTTTCTTGGGCGTGTAGTGATATTCAAACTTCTGCGCCAGTGCAAAGGTCTCTTCCGGAGGGAAGGCTTCGTAAAAGGAACCGGCGCTATGAGTGTTCAAGTTGTCCTGCACCAGCCGGACCCCTTCCGCCTCGGGATAGTACTTCTCCACCAGCTCCTTCATAAACTGGGCATAATCCACCCTGGTCCGACGCTTCCTCTCCTGGATGAACCGCTGCCCTGTGTGAGGCTCAAAAGCCACGAATATACAACAGGGCCCCTTCCTCTCGTATTCGTAGTCCTCTTGTTGCGGTTTCCTCATCTCCATAGGCAGGGGGAGGTCCAAGACTGGCAGGAAGCGACTGAGGGTACGCATAACCCCAGAGCAGGAGATAGTGTACCAAAGGGGAAAGACTGGCGGAGGCCGAGAGAATGAGATAAGCTTGTGGTAGCATATTCGTGGGGGTGAGCAATGCGGCGTACCAGAATTAAAGACATCCTCAACCGAGAACAGGCGGGTGACGAGGTCCTGGTACAGGGTTGGGTCAAGACTAGGCGCTCATCAAAGAACCTCTCCTTTATACAGATCAACGATGGGTCAACCTTGAAAGACCTCCAGGTCGTAGTGGAGGAGGCCACACCCAGCTACAAACTGGTCGAGTCGCTCAACACCGGTTGTAGCGTGAGCGTGGTGGGCACCCTAGTTGACTCCCCTGGCAAGGGACAGAAGTACGAAATCCGGGCGAAGGTGCTGGAGGTCCTGGGCTACGCCGACCCTGAAACGTACCCTCTGCAAAAGAAGCGGCATACCCCGGAGTTCCTTCGGGAGATCGGCCATCTGAGGCCACGCACCAACACCTTCGGCGCTATGGCCCGGGTGAGGAACGCCACCGCTTTCGCCATACATAGCTTTTTCCAGGGCCGTGGCTTCATTTACTTGCAGGCCCCCATAATCACGGCCAGCGACGCTGAGGGGGCGGGGGCCATGTTCCGCGTCACCACCCTTGACCTGCAAAACCTGCCAATGAAAGGCGGCGCAATCAACGTCGAGGAGGACTTCTTCGGCAAACCGGCCTACCTGACGGTGAGCGGCCAGCTCGAGGCGGAAATCTTCGCCCTGGCCCTCTCCGACGTGTACACCTTTGGGCCCACCTTCCGAGCCGAAAACTCCAACACCGCCAGGCACCTGGCGGAGTTCTGGATGGTGGAGCCGGAGGTGGCCTTCTGTGACCTGGATGGCCTGGCTGAGCTTGCGGAGGACTTCCTGAAGTACATCTTTACATACGCGCTGGAGCGCTGTCGAGAAGACCTGGAGTTCTTCAACCAGTGGTACGACAAGAGCACCATATCCACTCTGGAGGGCATCGTAAACTCCAGCTTTGAGAGGCTGACTTACACCGAGGCAGTAGACATCCTGAAAAGCTCCGGAGAGAGCTTCGACTACCCTGTTCAGTGGGGGATTGACCTTCAGTCAGAGCACGAGCGTTTCCTCACCGAGAAAAGGATACGCAAGCCGGTCATAGTCACCGACTACCCCAGGGAGATAAAGGCGTTCTACATGCGCCTCAACGACGATGGGAAGACCGTCAGGGCTATGGACGTGCTGGTTCCCAGGATCGGCGAGATCATAGGCGGCAGCCAGAGGGAGGAGCGCAGCGAGGTGCTGATGGAGCGTATGAGGCAGGCCGGGCTGGATGAAAGGAGCTACTGGTGGTATCTGGACCTGCGCCGATATGGGACGGTGCCCCATTCGGGCTTCGGCCTTGGCTTCGAGCGGACCGTCCAGTTCATGACTGGCATGCAGAACATCCGAGACGTGATCCCCTTCCCCAGGACGCCAAAGAACGCTGAGTTCTAGCACAGCTTAATGGTAACTACTCACCCCCTTGTCATTCTGAGAACCTCCATACCGCCCGGCGGTATGC